>CAYNHK010000081.1:0-20105 GCA_964396875.1 uncultured Acidobacteriota bacterium
TGTTCCAGAAGCGGTTGAAGGCACTCAGGTAATGCCCGAGATTGCCCCACTGGTGATGCGAGCCGTGGTCCACCGCGATGGCGCCCGGACCCACGGCCTTGGCGCGCTTGATCTCGCTGGCCACGAGGTTTGTCGCTTCCTCCCAGCTGATGCGGACAAACTCGGACTTGCCTCGATTCTGGGTGTTGCGCTCGCCGCTTGGATCGAAGTCGACCCGCTTCATCGGGTAGAGCAGCCGGCTCTTCGAATACACCATCGACTTCTGGCACATCCCATGCGCGCCGAGCGTCGTGCGCCGCGGGGGCGTGAACGTCTTGCCGCGCGCGGTGATGGACCAGGACGGCGCGTCCTCGTCGGTGAAGTCGATCGGTGTGGTGCGGAGGATCTTTCCGTTCTTGACGTACACGAAGATCGGGCCGCCGTTGGTGCCCGACGTGTAGCGCACGACACCGTTGCCCATGTCGGTCCCGGCCTTCCACATCACCGACTCCAGCCGGCCCAGGACCCCCAGGAACCAGACGGCAAGTTCATCGGAACCTTGCAGGCGGACCTTGAAGTTCTTGGCACCGTCGACGCGCTCCAGCAGGTCGATGGGCGGGGTGAGGAAGCTCTCCGCGATCGCTCGGTTCTTGAACTCGAGGACGAGATCGGGAGACGCATGGATCCCGGCGCCCGATCGGATCTTGCCGTTGTCGAGCTTGATCCAGCGACCCTCGGGCTTGTCGCGCAGCCTGAACTGCACGACGAGGTTCTTCTCCTTCAGACGGGCGGCGTAGTCCGGATATACGCGCGCGGCCAGCCGCATCGCCTGCGGAATACCCCACAACAGGATCGTGAGATTCATGTCACCCTCCAGAAACGGACGTGGAGCCACGGGGCTCCGGAGCTGCGGCCACCGAAGCGGCGGCGCGGCGAAGACAGGCACGCAGCGACCTAAGGAGCGCGGCCCGCTCTTTCCCGCCCAGTTCGGCGAGCAGGACCCGGTTCGCGCGGCGGCGGCTCGCGTCGAGACGGGCGAGTGCTCCCCTCCCTTTCGCGGTTATGGACAGCCCCTTGCGGCGCCGGTCCCCCTCTTCCGGCTGCTGTCGTACGAGGCCCTTGGCGAGGAGCTGCGCAACGAGGGTGCTCACGCTGGCCCGGGACACGCCGCGCGCCTCGGCGATCTCCGAGCCCAGCACCCCGCCGGTCGCCCGTGCCGGCCGCCCGTCGGGCGCGTGAAAGTTCGGGTCGCCGGCCACTTGAAGGAGCACCAGCCACTGCTGGGTGGTGAGACCCGCGCGCGCGGCCAGTCCCTCACCGAGCTTCCCCAGCTGGTTGCTGAGGTCGAGCACCGCCAGCACGATGGACTCCTCCACCGACGCCTTCCCGGGAACCGCGTGCGACATTAGTTAAGGACACTACCTATCGCCCGACTCCCGGTCAAGGGAATTCGGGCGCGAGGAGAGCTTGGGCCAGACGGGGGGCGATCGGTACCATTCCTTCCATCATGACCGATGTGACCAAAGCCGACTTCTCCCTGAAGCTTGAATGGCAGGGCGGGCAGCGTTTTCAGGGCACATCCGGGGGTGTGTCGATGGTGATGGACGGCAAACGTGAGACCGGACCCTCCCCCGTGCAGGCGGTCGCTTTCGCGCTCGCCGGCTGCATGGCGATCGACGTGGTGGATGTGATCGAGAAGGGCAGGCTTCCCGTGAAGTCGGTGACCTGCGACATGGATGTCTTCCGCGCCGCCGAGACGCCGCGCAAAATCACCGGGGTCCGTCTTCACTATGTGGTCACGGGTGACGTGCCCGAGGATCGGGTGGCCCGCGCCATTGAACTCTCGCGCGAGAAGTACTGTTCGGTCTGGCACTCCCTCCATCCCGCCATCGACTTCAAGACAAGTTTCACCGTGAATCCGTGACCTCTTTCGAGTACCCGCGCGAACTCGAACCCTGGGGGTATTCGGAGGCCTGGCATCGGCGTTTTGAGGACCTGGCGCCCGAGGGCTCGTTTCCCGCGCGGGTGGTCCGGGATCACCGCGGCTACTTCCGCGTCCTCACCGCGAAAGGTGAATTGATCGCCACCACCGCAGGCCGGCTCAAGCACAACGCTCAGCACGCGTCCGACCTTCCCGCGGTGGGGGACTTCGTGGCCCTCAAGGAGGTGCGGGAGGAGGGCCACCAGCAGGGACGCGGGGTCATCCAACTGGTCCTGCCCCGCCTCACCGCCTTCAAACGCAAGGCGGCCGGGCATCTGACCGAAGAACAGATCGTCGCCTCGAACATCGACACCGTCTTCATAGTCTGCGGCCTCGACTCGGACTACTCTCCGCGACGGGTGGAGCGCTACCTGATCCTCGCCCGCGAGAGCGGGGCGCGTGCCGTGGTCTTGCTGAACAAGTCGGACAAGTGCGCGGATGTCTCGAAGCCTCTGAGCGAAATGGCGGTGATGGCGGGCGATTCTCCGGTGCACCTGATCGCGGCCAAGCCGCGGATCGGGCTCGAAGTATTGGCCGGGTACCTCGGGAAGGGCCACACCATCGCCTTCCTCGGCTCGTCGGGGGCGGGGAAATCCACGCTCATCAACGCCCTGCTCGGCGAAGAACGGCAGGCCACCCGCGAGGTGCGCGAAGCCGATTCGAAGGGTCGTCACACGACCACCGAGCGGCAGATGTTCCGGCTCGCGAGCGGCGCGCTCGCGATCGATACGCCGGGCATGCGCGAACTTCAGTTGTGGTCGAGCGCCGGGGACATTTCCGGAGCCTTCGCGGACATCGAAGCCCTGGCTGAGAAGTGCCGTTTCCGAGACTGCACACATCAAACCGAGCCGCTGTGCGCGGTCCGGGCGGCCGCGGAGAGTGGCGCGCTCAACGCTGAGCGCTATTCCCACTTCTCGAAGCTGCGTGGTGAGGCGGAAGCAGTCGGGCAACTCCGGGACGTGAAGGCGCGGATCGAAAAGAAGGCCGCCGATCGGCGGCGGAGCAAGGCCATCAAGTCACTCCAGGCCACCCCCAAGCGGGCGCCGACTCGTTAGGCGATTTGAGCAGTATTTGAGTAGACTCCGTTCGATCATGAAACAGGCCTGGAACTTGTCGGTCGCCGTCCTGGTGTCGGGGCTGATGGTCTTCGGCGGCGCGGCTCCCTCCCGGGCGGAAAACCCCGAGGCGGAGACACACATCCGCGGCGAAGTTCGCGACAGTGTCTCGGGAGATCCGCTCCGGGGCGTCGAGGTTCGGCTGGACGATCAGGTGGTCACCACGGACGCGCTCGGTCAGTTCACGATTCGGAAGGGGGCGCCTCCCTATCGCCTCTCCCTGACCCGGTCCGGACAGGAAGCGGTGATCCGGAACGTCTCGGAGGTGGAATCCCTCTCGACCGTCGTCCTGCTCCTGGATCCGAAACTCCGCCGCGAGGAGATAGTGGAGGTATTCGACGCGCGGAAAGACGATCCGGCCCCGGCTTCGATCCCCGTGGGTCCGCGGCAGGTCCTGCAGGTAGCGGGTGCGGTCGACAACATCTTCCGGGCTCTCCAGACCCTCCCCGGCGTGGCCGCGACCGAGGAGTTCGGTTCGAGGCTGGCCGTGCGCGGCGGAACTCCTGACCAGAATCTCACCGTCATGGACGGAATCGAGATCCACAACCCGTACCGGCTCTTCGGCCTCACGAGTGCTTTCAACCCCGAGACGGTGGAGAAGTTCGAGTTGTCGGCCGGTGCCTTCTCCGCGAAGTACGGCGACCGCCTTTCCTCCATTCTGGTGGTCGAGAATCGGGACGGGCAAAAAGACCGGGGGGTCGAGGGGTCGAGCACACTTTCGATCACCGACGGCAACGTGCTGCTGGAGGGGCCCTGGAAGAATCCCGACCGTGGTTCCTGGATCCTGAGTGCTCGACGGACGTACTACGACCTCATCGCCGAGAGGATCATCGACGAAGACCTTCCGGGCTTCCAGGACGTTCAGTTCCGCGGAACCTGGGAGGCCTCGCCCACGACGAGGGTCACGCTCTTCGGCATGCGTTCGCGCGAAGGAGGCGACGCGCGGTTCGAGGGAGACGGGACGGACTACGGCGCGTTCGTGACCGCGGCCCAGAACGACGTCTTCGGGCTCAAGGCCCGGCGGTTCTTCGGAACAAGGCTTTCGACCACACTCGCGGCCGCGTACTACGAGTTCGCCCAGACTCTCAAAGTGGACGCCCAGTTCGAGGACTCTTCGCGGCGATCGAACGGGCGCACGAACGAGACGCAGATCAACGTCGACTTCGACCAGACCACCGCCACTCGGGATTTCTCCGTCCGAAACGATTGGAACTTCGCCCTCTCGCCCACGAACCTGATCGAAGCGGGCTTCGAGGCGCATCGTCTTCGCACCGGCGCCACCTACAACATCCGTGGCGAGCGCAACCTCTCCGAAGCGAACGCTTCGTCGATCCGCGGCGGCTCGGGTTTACCCGAGTTCTACGACGAGAAGGTGCCGTCCCATCGCTGGGGCGCCTGGGCGCAGAATCGGATGACGATGGGGACGCGCTTCTCCGCCGAAGCGGGCCTGCGCTTCTCCCGTTCTTCGCTCACCCGGAATATCGAAGTCGAGCCGCGGCTTTCCGTCCTCGTGCGCGGGAACGAGACCACACGAATGCGGGCGGCGTTTGGCTCGCACTCGCAGAGCCCGGGAATCGAGAAGCTTTTGCAATCGGACTACTTCCTCGACCTTTCGAATCTGGGCCTGCGCAATGAACAGTCGAGGCATTTCACGCTTGGACTCGAGAAGGATCTCGCGGCCGTGAACTTCAAGGCGGAGGCGTACTACAAGACCTTCGACGATCTCATCCTCGGCGGGCTCGAAAGCGATGAGGACTATGCGTCAAGGCTCGCCCGGTACGACTTTCCCGCGTCGCTCCAGAATACGATCCAGCGCGGGAGGCTCATCACCACCACCCCGGAAAACGACGCTTCGGGCCGGTCCTATGGGGTCGAGTTGGTGGCCACGCGTCCGCAACGAAGCGGCGATCAGTTCCTCTCCGGCTGGGCGTCCTACAGCTGGGGCAAAGCGACGAAGGAAGCTTATGGCCTCACCCTCCCCTTCGAGTACGACCGGCGTCACGCGTTTTCCGCGGTCGGCCAGTTGAGGCCGTCCGAGAAGATCGAGATCGGCTTCACTCTTCGCGCCTCCTCGGGTTTCCCAAGGACTCGCCCGATCGGCGTTCGCGTGGTTCCGGTAGCGGACACGCTCGACGCCGACCGCGATGGCAACGTCACCGAGCTGGTGCCGCAGCGCGACTCGACAGGCCTTCCCGTCTACACCGCGGATTTCGGTTCGGTGACGAACCTCCTGGGCTCGCGGTACCCTCGGTTCACCCGGCTCGACCTGCGGGTCAACTGGCGGCCGCGCGGCGCGGCATCGCGCTGGCTCTTCTATCTCGAGTTCATCAACGCGACGAACCGCAGGAACGTCGGGCAGTACGAAACGAACCTTCGCCCGGTGACCGGATCCGATCGGCCGAGAATCGAGGAGGAGGCCGGAGGAGCCCTGCCTTTCCTGCCCACGTTCGGGGTGCGGTTCAGGTTCTGATCAGGGTCGTTCGGCTATCCTCGTTGTCTCCACGATGAAGTTCAGCAGACTGGGCGCTTATTCGACGGTCGTTCTCTGCATGCTCGCGCTCCATGCCTGCGGCGGCGGCTCCCCGCCGGAAGGCCCGACCCCGGTTCCGACGCCAGCGCCGACGCCCAACTTCCCGGTGATCATCGCGGCCGGCGACATCTCGTGTGACAGCGCCACGATAGGGCCTCCGTGCAAGGCGAAGGAGACATCCGACCTCGTCATCGCGGATCGCGCCCTGCGTTCGGCGGTGGTGGTTCTGCCCCTTGGCGACCTGCAATACGAGGCCGGGACGCTCGCGGAGTTCAACCGGAGCTATCACACCACCTGGGGTCGCTTCAACGACATCGCCCGGCCGGTGACTGGGAATCACGAATACGACACCCGTGGCGCCGCCGGCTACTTCAACTACTTCTCTCAACAGCGCGTTAACGTCGGATCTCCGACCGAAGGCTGGTATGAGCACAACATTGGCGACTGGCACTTCGTGGCGCTCAACAGCAACTGCGCGGCGATTGGCGGCTGCAGCGAAAACTCGCCGCAGTATCGCTGGCTGCAAGCCGACCTCGCGGCGAATCGGCGGAAGTGCACGGTCGCCTACATGCACCATCCCTACTTGAGCTCGGGACAGAACGGGAGCACCCCTGCCTTGCGGCCGCTCATGAGGCTCTTGTACAACAACAGCGCCGAAATCGTGCTCTCCGGCCACGATCACAGCTATGAGCGTTTCAATCCCATAACGCCCGAGGATGTGCCCGACCCCACGAGGGGACTTCGCTTCTTCGTGGTCGGCTCCGGCGGGCGCGACCTCTACAATTTCCCACGCACCCTGGCCAACTCCGATTTCCGATACAACCAGAACTTCGGCGTTCTTCGCATCGTGATGAAGGAAGCCGCGTACGACTGGCAGTTCGTGAATATCGCCGGGGTCACCATCGACTCCGGCTCGGGCGTCTGCTTCTAGCCTCCCGGGGCTAGTTTTTGCCGAAGTCCGTCTTCACGCCCGGAACGGGTGCCGGCTTGGGTGGGGCCGGGGGCTTCGGGGCCGATTTCCGCGGCGGAGCCGAGGCGCCCGGCGTCGACGCGGGAGGAGGGGGCGTCCGGCGCTCGTCAGGATCGTTGTAGTCGATCTGGGGGGGCAGAGGCTTGACCATCGGATCGACCTGAGCCTCGTCGGGATCGCTCATGTCGATCTGCTTCGGCAAAGGCTGAATCGACCGATCGATCATGGCCTCGATGGGGTCGTCAGGGTCGGCCTGGGGGGGCAGGATCGGCTTGGGTTGGAGCCGCGGATCGTCCGGGTCTTCGACCACCTTGTCCGCCGAAGGCTCCGGTTCGCTGCGCTGGTCTTCACTCTCCCTACGCCGGGATTCTCGGAAAGAGACCGAGGAATCTGCGGTCCCCGATCCCAAGGCGCCCCCAGCGATCCCCACGGATTTCGACAAGGCGTCAATCCCCAACTGGAGAATCAGGATCCTCGAACCATCTTTCGAGGTCGTGAACCCGAACGGCACCCCAGCCTTCGCTAGCGTCTCCCCGATCGAGGCGGGAGTGGCGGAAGCCGGCGGAGTCACCAGCACGCTGCCCACGCCAACACCAACGACGAGTTCGAACTTCTGTGTGGACGCCAGCCCCCGGAGCCACGACTCTACCGACACCTGCTGCGCGGACGCCATGGTGGCACCCGCGATCAGCAGAACCGTCAGCAGGAAACGGACTGACGAGGGTCTACGTCGGACAGGGTTTGTCATGCCCGCAGTCTAGCCCCCAGTGACTGCCGTGAGCGCGCCGCTGACATTGGTCGTATTACCGCGAATCACGTTCGTGCCCAGCGTTTCTACCGCGCCATTGACCAGAACACCGGTGGTGTTTCCGTGGATCAGGTTCCGATCGAGGCGAACGATGGCGCCCCAGCCCCTGACCCCGAGAAGGTTGCCCGTGAATTCACAGCCCTGGAAGGAGGATGGACCCGGGCCAATCTCCGCGCCGGATCCGGTGTTGCCGAAGAACGAAGACTCTCGAACCGAGAAGGTCGCTTCATAACCATCGATCCCCCGCGTGTTTGCCTCGAAGCGGCTCGCCTCAATGGAGATCAGAGAGCCTGCCAGAGCACCAACGTCCGACAAGCCATTGGTGTTGAAACGCAATACAGACCCCGTGACGAAGGTCCTCGAGGCCACGGCTGTATTCACTCGAAGCCCGGTACCCCACCGATCCAGCGTCGAGTTCTCAAGGTAGAACCCGTCCGCCGCGAGCACGAGCACGCCCGTCCCGGATCCTGCACCCTTGAGCGTCAAGCCGCGAAGGACGACCCGCGCGCTCGGAGCATTTACGGTGATTGGCTGACGGATGAAAGCCACGACGCCCGTAGGCGCGTTTACTTTCACACCCTTGGTAATCGTGATCGGCGCCGCGTCGTATTCGCCCCCGGTCAGGAAAATGACCTCACCATCGGTCGTCACCTGCAGCAGGGCTCCGGCCAGGCTCAGGCACGGGGTAGTGATCAACGAACAGTCGTTCGCATCGTTGCCGGCGGTGGAGACGAAGACACGCGAGGGGTGAGCCGGCTCGTCGTCGGTGATCGTTCCTACACCCGTGCTATCGGAAAACGTCGGGCCGCCTTCGGCGTTCGTGAGGAGAACGGCGAACGTCTCCGATCCCTCCGACTCGGTATCGCCGAACACCGGGATCACGACGGTCTTGAGAGTCTCGCCGACAGCGAACTCCAGGGCTCCCTCCTGACCGGCATAGTCACCGGTACCCGTCTGGATGTTGAGACTCCAGGAGGTCAGGGCGCCAACGTCGGCGTTGGCGTCGTCGCGGATATACAGCGACCATGTGCCGTTGGGGTCGGTGCCGTTGAACACGGACAACACCGAAGCATACGGACCGGCCGGCGCGGGGCCGGGAAGAGATTCAGCGGCGCCATAATCCGAAGGGCGAAATGTCCCGGCAGGGAGCGGGTCCGTGCCGGCACCGACGGTCAGGTCGGGGATCTTGGCGGCAGCCAGGTCGCTGAACGTGAAGTTCCCGTTCGGTTCGTTGTCGCCTCCGGCATCCGACATCAACATGACCTTCTGGCCGCCCGGGCCGACGAGGAGAACATCCAGATCGTCCGCGAACGTATGGGTGAGACCGGTGAGCGTGACCTCTACACTTCGAACGCGCCCGAGCAGGCCCGCGAGATTCAGCGTCGACGGATAGGGGGCGCCGACACCGGCGGCGGTGTTGCCCGGGGCGCCGGCGGGGATCGTGACGCCTGGACCGGCCGGCGAGAGAGTGGTTGTGAACGTCGACAAGGCGGTTCCATCGCTTGTCGCGTAACGAACCCGGGTGACTCCAGCCGCGGCCGCGCTGAGGGTCACGTTGAAGGTCATGTTGGTTACGCCGGAGTTTCCTTCCGCGACGGTGGCGTTACTGATGGCAATGGTCTGACCGGAGGCCGGCGCTCCAGCGACGCAGGCCAGGAACACCGCGGCGGCGAGCCTTCGAATGGTCGTCGTTTTCATCTTCATGATCTCCATTGCCTACTGCTTCGCGACCGTCGTGATTACGCCCGACGTATTTGTGGTGTTGCCGCGTATGACGTTGTTGCCAAAGGACTCAATAGTTCCGGCCAGATTCGACAATCCGGTGGCGTTGCCAGTAATCGTCGAGTTGAGAACCCTAAGCGTGTTCGAACCGACGGAGCTGTTTATGAACCCGTTAAGGCTGTTGTTCGAGGCTTCAGATTGATCGATGTTCACATTGGCGCCTTCGGAGACGCCCACCCCATGAACATTTTGGGCGAAAAGGCTCCGGGTGATCGCGCCCTTTCCAAAGTTGATCTGCAGGGCCGGGGAACCCACGTTCCTTTCAAAACGACTCCCGTCGATGCTCACGACGACGCCGGCGTTGGAGGCGAGAACGCCGTTGGCCGTGTTGTTCCTGATCGTTGACTCCTTGATGTATAGCTCGCCGGCAACCAGCATGGAAACGCCGGTGCTCCAACCATCAATCACACAGTTCTCGACGAAGACGGCGCCTGCCGCCAGAACGTTGATACCCGTGCCGGAACCCGGGGTCAGCGCCTTCATGGTCAGGCCGCGCAGCACCACCACACCGCCCGGCACGTTGATCGTGATCGGAAGGCCGGAGAACGCCACGTTGCCGGAGGGCACATTGATCTTCACGGACTTCGTGATCGTGGCCCCGGCGTAGCTGCCGGTGTCCACCAGGATGACTTCGCCACCGGCGTCCACCTTGGTGACACCGCCGTTGAGGGTCCGGCAGGCGGTTGCGGGCTGCAGGCAGTCGTTCGCGTCGTTGCCGTTGATCGAGACGAAGACTCGGGCGACCTGGGCCTCGCTGGTCATCGCGAAACCGGCGACGAACGCCGAGGTCAGAAGCAGCTTCTTCATAGTTGGCTCCATGGGTGTCTGGATCGATGTCATTGGCGGGTTACCGTGGTGATGACGCCTGTGCTGTCCGAGGTGTTGCCGCGAAGGAGGTTGTCCTTGAAGGACTCAAGGAGTCCACTGGCGTTTTCAAGACCTATGCCGTTACCCGTAATCACTGATTCCGAAATGCGGCCCGTCCCGCCGCCGTAGACGAAGAAGCCCCCTTCAACGGAGCCGGCTATCGTCGCTCGAGCCACGCTAACCGCGCCCGTTCCATTCACGCCCACTCCCCATCCGGCGTGGCCGGCAAACAAGCTTCGGGTGAGCGTGGCGTTGCCGTTTGAACTCAGTCGGAAGCCGATGTCGTTTCGTTCGAAGCGCGACTGGTCCACGGTTATCAAGGCGCCAGGCGCGACGACTTCCATGCCGCGATGCTGGTTGTTTCGGATCGTGGAGTCTTTGACGTCCACCCGCACCGCGCCTGCGCCGGCCTGCACCCTGACTCCGTCGCTCCAGCCATCGATGACGCAGTTCTCGATCATGACGGCGGCCGCCGCCTGAATGTCGATGCCGTTTCCGCTGCCTGGCGTAAAGGCCTTGAGGGTGAGTCCGCGGACTACGACCGTCGCCGCGGGGGCGTTCACGACCACGGAAGAGGCCGAGAAGGCGATCGCTCCGGAGGGGACGTTGATCTTGACGCCCTTCGTGATGTTCGCGCCGGCAAAGCTGCCGGTGTCGATCACGATGACCTCGCCGTTGGTGTCGACCTTGGCGATGCCGCCGTTCAACGTGCGACAGGCGGAAGTGGGCTGGAGGCAATCGTTGCCATCGTTTCCGTTTACGGAGACGAAAACGCGAGAGACCTGGGCTTGCGCCAACACGGGGAACAGGCCCATGACGAGGGCGCCTGCTGCGATCAGTTTGATGGTCTTCATGATCTTCCTTTCGCCCTACTGGAGCGCCACGGCGGTGAGGGCGCCGGAGATGTTGGTGGTGTTGCCGCGGATCCCTGAGGTCCCGAATGACTCGAGCGTCGAACCAGAGTTAATGACGCCGGTACCGTTTCCAGAGATCGAAGAATTCGCCAGACGGAGCACGCCTCCGGTTTGGACCACGGCGCCAATCGCGTTGTTGAAGGCGGTACAACGATCCACGGCCAGCACGGACCCTGCATCCGCCGCCGCCAGGCCCACATTGGAGTTCCCAGTCGCAGAAGAGCGGGAGACCGACCCGACCGTTCCGGAGAAGGTTACGAGGCCGTTGAAGTTGTTATCGAAAGTGCTCCGCACGACACTGAGGGTTCCACCGGTTGTGGCTGCGAGTGCGAGGCTCGCGTTATTGCGAAATGTTGAGTCGGAGACACTTACCTTGCCACCGACGGTGTTGAGGCCCGTGGACCAACCGTCGATCACCATGTTTTCGAGGATGAGGGTTCCGAACGCTGTGGCGTCTATCCCGGTCCCGCTGCCCGGCGTGACCGCCTTGATCGTGAAACCGCGAAGGGCGACATTCGCGCCTGGCGCGTTGATCGTTATGGGAAGCGCCGCAAACGCGACGATGCCAGAGGGCGCATTGATCCTCACCGCCTTGGTGATCGCGGCGCCCGAGTAGCTGCCGGTCGTGGTGATGATCACTTCGCCGTTCGCATCCACTTTCGTGATCGCGGCGTTGATGGTGCGGCAGGCCGCGGCGGGAGTGAGGCAGGTGTTTGCGTCGTTGCCATTGACGCTTACAAAGGTTCTATGCACCTGCGCTTCACTCAAACCCGCGCTCAGTACGAGCGCTCCCACCAGAAAAATTCTTCGCTTCTGATAAAGCATCGGCGACTCCTTGGTTATGGACGAGTGCTGCACTGACTGCGGATATGTCCCACGTGTGTCCGAAGATCGTAGCAAAGTTTTTTCCGGTCGGTGCGATCTTTCTCACATTCCCGGAAGACGCGTCGAAGAAACCCATCGGGCAAGGATCAGCAGCGCAAAAAGTTCGTAGGATCGATCGCGCGCGCCCGTTCGGTGCTCCTTGACCCAGGCCTCGATGCAGCTTGGATCGACGAGCGACGCCAGCGACGACCGCGTGTCCAAGAGCCACCCACCCGCCTGACCGGTCATCCACGAGGCCACCGGATGATTGAAACCGCGCTTGCGCGCCCGTGCGGGTTTGTCGAAGCCCCGGTTGGCCAGCCAGCGGCGGACCGGCTTCTTTCCCTCACGACCGCGCAACTTCGCCTCGGGCGGCATGGAGAAAGCCAGCTCGACGAGTCGGTGGTCGAGAAACGGCACGCGGCCTTCGAGACCGTGGGCCATGGCCATGCGATCAAGGCGAACGAGTTCGTCCTGGATCATGTAGGTCCCAACATCGAGAGCGGTCGCGGCGTTCACACCGGCGCGGACGGCCGCGGCATCAAGATGTGCCTTGAAGAACGAGGGATCGGGCGGAGGAAGACCGAGGGACCGAAGCGACCCTTCATCGACGAGGGTCCGCCAGCGGCGATGCGCTTCGAGAGGCTCGAGGCCGGCGTAGCGGGCAAATCGGGAGAGCTTCACCCGCAGGCCGGGCCGCCCCCGACTCGGGCGCGGCGGTCCGAGGAGAGAGTCGAGACCGCTGCCGACAAGACGCAGGGCCTGGCCCGTGAACGAACGCGTCATCTCGGTCGCGGCATAGGTCTCGTAGCCTGCCCAGGTTTCATCGGCGCCGTCGCCGGTCAGCAGGACCTTCACGTGCTTCGAGGCCTCGCGCGCGATCAGCCAGGTCCCGACACTCGAGCTATCCGCGAGCGGCAGGTCGCTCGACGACGCGACCGAATCGAGCGTCTCGCGATCCAGATCCGCGGGCACACTCAGAACCACGACGGGCAGACCCAGTTTCCGCGCGAGACCTTCCGCGTCGGCGCTCTCGTCCAGACCCCGATCGCCGAAACGAACCGTGAAGGCGGTGAGCCGCGCCCCGGACTGGGCCGCCGCGATCGCAATCGCGGAGGAATCGACACCGCTGCTCAGGAGCACCCCGATCGGAACGTCGGAGAGTTGATGTTCACGTACGGAGCGGCAGAACGCGGCGTCGAACGCTTCATCCTGCTCGGCCTGGCTGGGTGCACGGTCGGCCGAAGTTGGAAGCGCGTAGTAGCGCCGGCGAGTCAGGCCGCTCCGCGAGAGGGTCACGATCTCGCCGGGACCGACTTCGAAAACACCCTCGAGGAGAGTGTGGCCGGGAGGCGGATAACCCCAGGAGAGATAGTCGGGCAGCATGTCCAGACGGACCTGCGCCCTCGTGGCCCGGCCCACGGTCCGCGCCTCGGAACCGAAGACAAAGCCGCCCTCGGCTCGCTTCGCATAGAAGAGGGGCTTGATTCCGAAGCGGTCGCGGATCAGATGAAGCATGCGCTCACGACGGTCATAAAGGGCGATCGCGAACATCCCGCAGAATCCGCTCAAGGCGTCGAGACCCGAGGCGGAGAACGATTCGAGCAGTGTCTCCGTGTCCGAGGTTCCGCGCCAACCGCCGGGGAGACTCGCGCGCAGGTCCTGATGGTTGTAGATCTCGCCGTTGTACGCAAGAACGTACCGGCCATCGTGGCTGGTCATGGGCTGGAAGCCCGTCTCGCTCACATCGAGAATCGCAAGGCGTCGATGACCGAGGGCAAGGCCGTCTTCATAAACAACTCCCTCCCCATCGGGTCCCCGATGCCTGATATCGAGAAGGAGTTCCTTGAGAGCAGGCTCGAGACGCTCGCGGGGCGGCCTGCCTTCAGGATCGAAGATGCCGACTAGGCCGCACATGCTGGTTCGAGGAAAGCGGCGAGGTCGGACGGCGAGGGACACCACACGTCGCCCGATCGGGCGGTCACAAGGTCGAGGAATCCTTCGTGGAAGCCCGAATGGTCGGCCAGGATCGAGGGATGGGTGTCGATGACCACAAGGCCCCCTTCCTCAATCGCCCGGTCGAGCACGCGGCCGGCATAGGCGAGGCCGTCTGGAACACTGAGCCGCCAGTCGCGGAAAAGCCAGGAGTCTTCGAGCGAGAGCGGCAGTTCGAGAAGGTCCGCTGCAAACCCTGGAGGATGGAAGGGCAGGCGCGTTCGCGCGGACGGATAACGCGGATGGCCCTGGGTGCGTGACAGGTCGAAGCGGAAACCGCGCTTGACCAGGGCGCGGCCCAGGTTCTCCGTGATGCAGAACGCGGGGGCTCGATAGAAACGGGGCTTCACATTCGCGAACTTCGCGAGAGCCTCGTCGAGATGACGTTCGATGGCCGCCATCGACCGACCCCCGAGTGCGTAGTCGTGGGTCAGACCGTGGAGGCCGATCTCATGACCGCGATGCCTCAGGCCGTCCGCCCAGGCCGCGTCGACCTTGTAGTCGACGCCGGTCAGAGGCAGGACGATCGAACGAAAGCCCCGGCTCTCCTCGGCGAGAAGTGTGGCCTCGAGTTCGCGCAGACAGCGCGGTGTGTCGATGTCGTGGGTGAGAAGAACGGCCGCACGTTTCCCTCCCCACGGTCGCGCGCCGGGCCGGAGTCGCGCCTCGACGGGTTCGGGTTCGGTCTGGATCTTCGCTCCGTAGGCGGCCCTTCGGAATCGCTTGGCCCCCGTGGTCAGGAAAGCGCGCGCGGCTTGCGGCATCCGCTCATTCGCGACGTGCCCGAGTGCTCGGACGAGGGTGGTGGCGCCGCTCATCAAGGGAAAAGCGAGAGGGCCGGACACTCCTTCGTCGAGGGACGAAACGGCCAGGCCTTCGAGGGCCCTGGGCCAGGGCGTCACGACTCCGCGCCGAGCACGGCGGAGCGGAACAGGCTGATCCCCACGCGAGCCTGGCTGATGAAATGTCGCGGCGAGCGCAGCTCGGAGACACGGCGGGCGATGTAGGACGGCCGGAAATAGAAGCGGCGGATGGCCTGGTTCCGGAGCTGCTCGAGCCGCGCCGGAGACAGCGAAGCGTTGCCGATCGCGAGGGCCGCCTCTTTGCCGACCACCGCGCGCGTCGAATCCTGACCCTCGTAGTCGTCGCGGTCGACGAGGCCCTGGTTCTCCCAGTCTTCGCGAAGTTTGGAGCCGAGCAGCGGGGTCATGATGTTGAAGGACGCGTAGTCGGGGTCGAGTTCGAGGACGAACTTGATGGTGGCGTCGATGCCCGCTTCATCGTCGCCCTCGATACCGAGGATGAGTGTGGCGAGGGTTGAAACACCCTCCTCGCGGCAGGCCCTGAAGACCTCGCGAAGGCGGCCCGCATCCATCTTCCTTTGATACTTCTTGAGTGCGTCGGTCTGCGCGCTCTCGACGCCGATCTGGAGGGTGTGGCAGCCGGCGCGCTTCACGAGCTTGATGAGGTCGCGGTCGAGAACGTCGGCGCGGGAGAAAGTGAACCAGTGAAGATCGAGACGGGCGTCGATCATCCGCTTGAGCAGGTCCTCGGTCTGGGCGCGGTTCGCCGCGAACGTCCAGTCCTTGAAACACACTTCCTTCACACCCAGCGACGCCACGTACTTCAGTTCCTCGATGGTTTCCTCGGCCGGCCTTTGGCGGAAACCGAAACCCGGCGCCTCGCAGTACGTGCACTGGAACGGACATCCGTAGGAACTGAGGACGCTGGTGAATCGATCCGACCACATGGCGGGATAGCGATAGTGGGTCAGCGGCAAAAGCTCATGCCGGGGCATCGGGATGCTCATGGTCCGCGCCTTGAGATCGGGCAGGGCCGGGAGACCGGGCAGAAGGAGCGAGGGCAGGGGACCGCTGGCGCCGGCAAGATGATCTCGAAGGGAGGATGAGATGGGATCGATCAGAACCCCCTTGATCCAGGGGTTGCGCTCCAGAACCTCACCGCGGCGCGCATGGGGCACGGCACCCATGACGAAAACGGGCACACCTTTCGATTCAGCAACCCCCTTGAGAAACGCCATGTCGCCCTTGTGGGACTGGGGAGCAATGAGGGCGAGGATCGCGTCGGGCGCGCGCGCGGTTATCTCCGCGCGGACGGTGTCGGCCGAAAGGCCCATCGCGATGGCGTCGATGATCTCGAGCGAAAAACCGTCGTGGGGAGCGAAGAAACCGGATTGGAGAAGGAAGTCGTAGGGCGGATAGAGGTAGTCGCCCTTGGAGACGTGCGGATCCATCACGTGCCGGTTGTAAAGGCGTCCATCCGGGCTCGGAGGATTGAGGAAGAGGATCTTCTGCTTCATGCGCGGGGCTTTCGGGCCACGGCCACCACACCATGCGACACGACGAAGGGGATGTAGCGGAACGCGAGTGTGAAGAGTAACTCGCCGGCTCGGTTGAGGGCGAGGCCGCGGTCGCCATCGCGCGCGGTGGTCCACTCCAGGGTCTTCGCATTCGAGCTGCGCAGGAAAGGAAGAAAGGTCCAGATGGGGAGCCGGGTGACGATGGGCGTGGTCTCGACGACTTCGAGGCCCGCGGCTTCCACCATTCGCGTCCACTCCTTCCGGGTATACGCGACCATGGCGAAACGGCGCTCCTTGAGCCGCAGGTGCTGGATCGCGGTGAGGACGCGGCGGAGGAGCGAGTCGTTGGTGACGCTCGCGACCATCCAACCGCCCGGTTTCAGCACACGCCGGAACTCGGCGAGCGCGTGGCGCGGGTCTTCGATGTTCGAAAGCGTTCCGAAGGCCGCGATACCGTCGAAGGAGGAGTCGGGGTCGGGCAACGAATTGACGTCGCCCACGTAGAGCTCGAGCGAGGGGTCCTGAGCGCCCAGCCTCAGGATGCAGGTGGGCTCGTAGTCCATACCCACCATGCGCACACCCTTGCGGGCGAAGTGCTTCACCACGCGGCCCATCCCGCAGCCCGCCTCGAGCACGCGTTCCCCGGCGCGGACATACTTCGAGAGTGGGAAGAAGGGGTAGAAATCCTCCGTCGTCACTTCGTCGACGTCCCGGCCCACCGTGGCCCAGAACGTCTCCCAGTAGCGCAGACGATCGACGTCGTCGTAGATCACGAGCATTGGATCAGCCCACCTGCTTCAGAACCAGCGGTGTGATTCTTTCAAAAACGGGGAGGGGAAGGCGGGTCAGGATCGTGCCGGCCACGCGAGCCAGAAACCCATCCTGCTCGGGCCTTGAAACGGCGCGCGGCCACGCAAGGTAAGCAAGTGGCGTCGTGAGACCGCCGAGGCCTTCCTTGAAGCGGACCAGTCCGGTTTGTGCGGGAAGCGACGTGCCAAGGTCCAGGACCGAAGCGCCGGCTTCCCGGGCGAAACGGAGCGCGCGGAAAAGCAGGACGTTGTTCGGTCGGGCGCGCAGTGAGGCCTCGTCGCCGTGGCTCCCTCCATAAAGATAAATGGCGGTCCGGTTTCTCACGATCGTGACCGTCGTCGCGATGGGACGGCCATGGAGGCGTGCGACCTCGATGAGCGCGCGACCGGCCTCGATCAGGGGAAGCAGTCCTTCAAAGAGGGAAAGCGGATAGGTGAGGCTGCCTTTGCGGCGGCGCGTCTCCGAAACCAGGTGAAACGAGAGCCGCACCTCGTCAATGCTCTTCGCGGTGGCCACGTCGAGTCCCGCGAAACGCAGCCCCTGCACGGTCTGCTGGCGTGTGCTTTCCTTCATGGCGGAGAGTTGGGAGGCGTCGTCGCCGGTCAGTTTCACTCGGGTCTGGAGCAACGCGGGCTGAAGCTCAAAGCTCTCCGCTACGGCGGCTTCCGCGCGCAGTTCAACGCTCGCGCATCGCAGGGCCGGCGCGGCCAGGCGGAGGCCCCGAAGCAACGCTTCGACGGAACCGCCCTCGGCGCAAAGCGGAGGGACATCGTGGGAAAAGGGCAGGGAGACAAGACGCCTCGGTCCCACGAGAGGGTTCACAACGCACGCGGGAGCGACACCTCTGACGTGCCCGTCCCGCGATTGCACCACGACCACGCTGGTGTAGCCGAACGAGCGGGACAGCAGGTCCCACCAGAAGGGATCGTGGTAGGGCGAGGCCAGCGGATGAGCCTCACAGAACGCGCGCGATTCGGGATCGCTCCCCGGCCGTAACGAAAGGCCCTCGTCGAGCCGCCGGATCACGCGAGGGAAGCACGCCTGGATCTGGAGTATTCGATGTCCATCCAGATCGCGGCCAGGAGCAGCACGGCGCCGGCGAGCGACGAGAGCATGAAGAGCAGGAGGGTCGGAAGCATGTCGAGACCGAGCGGCTGATGGATCTCGGACAGACGCCTCACCAGGAGAACGAGACCGGACCACACCGCCACCGGCCAGGCGACGAGAGACACCGCGTACGCGATTCCCGCGGGGTGGAAATCGCGAACGAGATACTTGAAGATGATCCGGTTGAACGTGCAGCGGATGAGCAGCGCGCTCACCCGGGGAATGTAGGAGGCGAGGCGGATCTTGCTGACCTCGTCTCCGTAGACGGGCCGCACGGGGACGTCCACCACCGGCACGTTGTAGAGATTGAGCTGCATCAGCAGATGCGCGTTGTAGCCGTACCCCTTGTGCGGGTTTTCGAGGTCGAGATAACGCAGTGCGTCTTTGTGGATCGCGGTGTAGCCGCACTGGGGATCGACGAGGTGAAAATACCCGGTGGCGAACTTGGTGAGGAGAGTGAGCGCGGCGTTTCCGAGGAAACGATGCCTGGGCATCACGTTCTGTACGCCGGGGTAGAAGAGGCGGTTGCCCTTCACATAGAGAGCGTGGCCGTCCGCGATGGGTGTGATCACCGCGGGCAGGTCCGCGGGATCCATCTGGTTGTCGCTCGCCATCACGACCCAGACGTCTATCTCTGGAAGCTCGGCTCCACGGCGGTATCCGCTCGCGAGGGCCTGGCCGAGGCCGCGGTTCACACCGTGCCGGATCACTTCCACACGCGGGTCTCCGGTGGACTCCGCGAGGGTGGCGGTCTGGTCACGGCTGCCGTCGTCAATGACCAGGATCCGGTCGACCAGCGGCGGCATACCCGCGAGAGTGCGCGTGATCAGGCGTTCTTCATTGAACGCGGGAACGAGGACGCCGACCTTGAGGTTCTTGAACAAGGAGGCCTGGCCTCAGGGGCGCGCGGGCGGAACCCGTGCCTCGTGTTCGGTCTTGAACCAGGCGAAGGTCTTGTCGAGGCCGCGGTCGAAGGGCGTCCAGTCCTTCATCCCGAGTTCGGCGATGCGCTGGTTCGCGACATCGAAGATCTTGATGTCGCCCTGGGCCCAGGCCTCGAACCGCGGTTCAACGCCGGTGCGGCCGGCGAGGGCGGCGAGCTGGTCGAAGAGTTCCCGAATCGTGATCCGCAGGCCGGAGGCGCAGTTGAAGACACGCCCCACGGCATCGGCCTGACTGGCGGCAAGGAGGTTCGCCTGCACCACATCACCGACGTAGGTGAACGAACGCTGCTGGCTGCCGTCGCCAAAAATCGTGGGAGCCCTTCCTTCTAGAAGCCGCTTCGCGAAGATCGCGATGACGCCGCCGTAGTCGCCCGCCGACTGTCGGGGACCGTAGACGTGGAAGTAGCGCAGAACGCTCGTCTCTATGCCGTGATCACGCCCCCAGAGCAGCACGATCGACTCACCGGCCAGCTTGTCGATGCCATAAAGCGAGACCGGCCGGAGTGGATGGTCTTCATCCTGCGGGAACGAAACGGCTTCGCCATAAACCGAGCCCGTGGACGCATGCACGACTCGGCGGACCCCCGCCTTGCGCGATGCTTCCATGATGTTGAGGGTGCCGCGGACATTCGTCTGGACGTCGCGCGAGGGATCGACGACCGCGAGGCCCTTCTTGCAGGCGGCGTTGTGAAAGACCACGTCGACCCCCTGCATGGCCGCCTCGATGGCTACGGCGTCGGCGACATCGGCCTGGACGAAGCGGAATCCCGGCCGGCCCTGAAGATGCGCCACATTCGAGACCGAACCGGCGGAGAGGTCGTCGACGCAGACGACTTCCAGACCGGCCTCGGCCAGGGCATCGCAGAGGTGAGAGCCGATGAAGCCGGCGCCCCCGGTCACGAGGGCTTTGCGGTACGACTTCATCGTTTCATTCATGCGGGAATCGCGGAGTTTACTTCAGCGTCCCTGGAGTGATCGTCCCGGTGGTGTTCGTCGTGTTGCCTTCGACGACATTGTTGAGCATTGAAACCAGCACACCCGCGGACTCCTGGCGGAGGCCGGTCCCATTCTGGACGACCACCGAGTTGGAGAGGGTGAGGGTCCCCCCAACGGCGCGGA
>CAYNHK010000082.1:0-20079 GCA_964396875.1 uncultured Acidobacteriota bacterium
AGCTGGTTGATGAAGATGAGGCATGTGCCGCTCTTCGAAACCACAGACGTGAGTTTGCGGAGCGCCTGGCTCATGAGACGAGCCTGGAGGCCCATCTGCGCGTCGCCCATTTCGCCTTCGATTTCCGAGCGCGGCACGAGGGCCGCGACGGAGTCGATGACGAGAACGTCGCACGCGTTCGAGCGGATCAGGACCTCGGCGATTTCGAGCGCCTGTTCGCCGTTGTCGGGCTGAGAGACGAGGAGGTTGTCGATATCGACACCCAGCTTGCCCGCATATTTCGCGTCGAGCGCGTGTTCGGCGTCGATGAAGGCGGCCATGCCGCCGCGCTTCTGCGACTCGGCGATGACGTGCAGGGCGAGCGTGGTTTTTCCTGAGGACTCAGGACCGTAGATCTCGATGACCCGGCCCTTGGGGAAGCCGCCCACGCCGAGTGCGGCGTCGAGCGAGATGGACCCGGTGGGGATGGACTGGACCTCGATTTTCTCGCGGCCCCCGAGCTTCATGATGGAACCTTTGCCGAACTGCTTCTCGATCTGAAGCAGGGCATTGGCTACGGCGGCGGTTCGGTCGGGGCTTTGTTCGGCCATTACGACTCCTTGATGTGGTAGTTGGTTAAGTTGTTGGAGAGCACGAGGAGTCTGAGGCCGGGATATGCCGGATCAGGTCCAAAGGAACGAGACTATTTTTCCGTCGCGAACGCGAAGACGTGGTTCTGGCCTCGGACGATGAGCATTCCTTCCGTGATGGCGGGCGTCGCCATCAGGACTTCACCCACGGGATTTGTGGCCAGAAGCTCGAAGGTGGGCCCGGCCTTGACCACGAAGATGTCGCCATCCTCGGCGGCCACGTAGATCTTCCCGTCGCTGGCCACGAGCGAGGCGGAGTGGGCCGAGGGCTTCGTGCTGATGCGATTCTGGTAGAGGCGCTCGCCCGTCTTCGCGTTGTAGGAGGCGAAGACACCGTTGTTCTGGACGGTGTAGAGCTGATCGCCGTAGACCACGGTTGTCGGGATGTAGGGTCCCCCGCGCTTGGTCTTCCAGGCGAAAGCCGCCGGGTTGGGCTCGTCTTTGACTTCGACCTTGCCGCGCAATCCGGTCTTGATCGCGAAGATCGGCTGGGTGGGTGGATAGCCCGCGGAGAGATAGATGAGATCGTTCACCACATAGGGCACCGCGATGGTTATTTCCGACGTGAACTTCTCTCCGGAAATGGACCAGAGTTCCTTTCCGGTCGCCGGGTCGTAGCCGCGGATGGCGTTCGTCCCGTTGGTGATCAACTCCGCGCCGGTCTTGCCCTCGTAGACGGTGGGTGTGCCCCAGGAAGGGATTTCATCGCGCGAGGTCCGCCAGCGCTCTTTGCCCGTCTTGATGTCGAACGCGGCGATGAACGAGTTCTTCTGGATATCGGCCTGGACGATCACGCTGTCTTTGTAGATCACCGGGGAGCCGCCGACGCCCCACTCGTAGTCGGGGTCGAAGAACCAGCCGGCGTTCATCAGGCCGAGGTCTTTGCTCCAGACCGGCTTGCCGGTTTTGAAGTCGAAGACGAAGAGGCCCTCGGAGCCGAACCACACCGCGACGTGTTTGCCATCAGTCGCCGGTGTGCACGTGGCCTGGCTCGACTTGGTGTGACGCTTCGTCTTGGGCGCGCCCTCGGTGGCGATCTGTTCCCAGATCACTTTGCCGGTCTTGCGGTCGAGGGCGTAGACCTTCCAGGTGTGCTTCGCGACGTCGTTCGAGGGCTCGACGTCGCCGTAAAGGCCATGACGGAAGGGCTTGGGGTCGCTGGAAATCGCCGTGGTGACGATCACGCGGTCGCCCCAGACGATTGGCGACGACACCGCGAGGCCGGGAATGGCCGTCTTCCACGCGAGGTTCTTGCCGGCTGTGCCGTCGAACGTGACCGGGGGATTCATTCCCTCGGCCACACCCGTGCCGCCGGGTCCCCGGAATGTGGGCCAGTCGGCGGCCGAAGCAGGGCCGGCCAGAAGGGCAAGGAGACAGAGTGTTCGCTTCATTTCAGTTGGCCCTCTTCAGTTTCATGTCGCCGCCGCGGGAGGCGAATCGAAGTCCGGCTACCGCACCCGAGGCGTCCCGCTCGAAGATGAACTCGATTCGGTTCTGGACGAACTTGAACCGGTCCTTTGCGATCGGAATCAGGGGCGTGGAGGCTTGCGGCGATACGAAGTTCAGCTTTCCTTCCTTCACCGCGAACGTCAGATTGGTATCGCCTTCGCTGAACTTCCCTTCGTAGCTCTTGAGAGTGGCTTCGTCGACGGGGAAGTCGATGGCTTTAGCGCCCTTGTCCTCGAGCTGCTTCGCCATGCCCGCGTTCTTCTCATTCTTGAGGACGGTGGCGACGAGAAGCGCTTCGTCGAGAGTCGCCTGCGTGAGTTTCGCTTTTTCCAGGATCATGCCGAAGAGCGCCGGGTCGCCTCCCTGAATGCTCCCGTAGAGCGCCTCTGAGGCGTCGGCCCCCTTCTCGATGAGGAGAGCGACGAGGGGCTCATGTTTCTTGCTCATCGCCCAGCCGAGAGCTGACGCGTTGTAGAAATTGTCCTTCACGTTCACGTCCGCGCCGCGTTCGATCAGCTGACGGGCGATCTCGAGGTGCCCGCGGTCGCAGGCGAAGAAGAGGGGAGTGGAGTCGTAACGGGTTCGGGCGTTGACGTCGGCGCCCTCGTCCAGGAGCTTCTTCACGCCCGCCAGATCACCCTTCCGGGTTGCGGCGAGCAGCAGCTCCCCTTTTTCGTCGGCGGCAACGGTGGTTGCCGGGATTGCGGCAAGGGCCGAAGCGATGACCAGAGGCAGAAATGGCGTCCAGGGGATCTTGAACATGGTTTCCTCGATTCTGGGGGCAGGATACAACGCGACGCCGCCTGATTTGCCCCTTCGACTGGGCGGGGATTGTAGTCGCCCTGGAAGGCGAAAGCAAATATAAGGCGAAAATATGACCGGGGTGTCAGATTACAAAAAGGTGTTGAAAATGCGCCATTTTGGGTATCATCCGGAGCGAAGTGGCGCGGGGTGGGGTCCACGACGACCGCATCCCGAAGCTCAGATCGGAGGCACGGCCTCCTGATCGCACGAGGCAGGAGAAGCGTTGAAGAAGGTCAAGAACAAGCCCTCAAGTATCGGAAAAAAGAAGACTTCGCCCAAGGCGAAATCCGATAAGAAGGCCGTCAAAGTGAAGGCGCCCGCAAAGGCCAAGGCCCCCAAAGGCAAGGCGAAGCCGGCCGCTTCCAAAGCCGCCCCGCATAAAAAGCGTTCCAAGGAGTTCGCCCGTCGCCCTGTTCTGCGTACTCCTGTCCCGTCACCCCTGCCCCAGCAGCACGTCGCCGCACCCCAGCCGACCATCGTTGCGCCGGCCCGGTCGATGCCGCCCCGCGAAGAGGTCATCATCCCTTTCACCCCCCTTCGTCCGGCCATGGCCCTTCCCACGGACTTCGAGGTCGGCGGTGTGGTCCTCGTGATTTCCTACTCGATTCGGGACGGCCGCAGAGCGGACTTCCTGAATCTGATCTCCGATCTGAAGCCCCTTCTGATCTCCATCGGCGGCGCCGACTTCACTCTTTATGAGGACCGCAGCCGGGTGAACTACTTCATGGAGATCTTCCGCTTCCGTGACGAAGCCGAGTTCACCGCTTTCGACGACAAGTTCCACAAAGACCGCAAGATCGCCGCGATCTACGGCCTGCTCGACGAAATCGTCGAGGCCGAAAAGAGCGACTTCAAGATCTACGATAGGCGGCTGTAAGGCCCGTTGCCTACGCCCGTCGGGCATGCGCTCGCCGGCCTGGCCGTTGCCGGGCTCTTCAACCAGTCACCTCGCCCCAAGCCCGCGCACGTTGTCGTTCTGGTGGCCTGCGCGACAGCACCCGACCTCGACCTGATTCTCCGCTTCATCGACGGTGTGAATCACCACCGGGGCCCCTCTCACAGCCTGGGAATGGCGGTGCTGGTGGCGGTCGTTGGACTTGCGCTGGGGCGTCTCGGCTTTGGTATTCCCGGGGGCGTCGCGATGGGCGTCGCGTGGGCATCTCACGTCCTGCTCGACTTTCTGGGCATCGACACCGTGCCGCCCTTTGGCGAGATGGCCCTGTGGCCCTTGTCCCGGGAGTTCTTCATCGCCCCGACGCCGCTCTTCTACGACGTTCCGCGTTCGTTCACGGCCGAGGCCATCAGGCACAACCTGACCGCGGTCGCGATCGAGGTCACCGTCCTCACCCCCGTTGCCTGGCTCAGTTGGAAGCGCGGACGGGCCTCGGCCCGGTCAGAGCGTGGCTGATACACTTCACGTGTTCGTTGAATGAGGGGGCGCACCGGTTTCGACGGGAGCGTTTGACTTCAGCAAGGAGCAGGCCGAGCGTGTCTACCGGCTCGACAATTTCGGTGGAAAACTAGAAGTGCCAACGAAAACTTGGCTTTGGCTGCCTAAAAGGTAACCACGCTCTGGTCTCAGCTCGCCCGTGGCGGGGATTGAGAGCGTCATCAATGCGGGCTGGCTTCGATCCCTCGGTCCGGGGGAGGAGAGCGAGATTCAATCGGACTAGCGTTGCGCGCTTTCGTTCCGCCTCTATGCGCACTGCGAAATCCCAGGCGGAACTAAGCCTGTAGGGCCTTCTGGGGCATGCTTTCGGACGCGGGTTCAATTCCCGCCGCCTCCACCATTCGGGCTTCGCCCGAATGGGAGGAGTCGGAGGGAATCAGCAGGGCACCCGCTCCCTTCGGTCGCGGCTTAGCCCTGTCAACTCCCGCCGCCTCGGCGCATTCAGCCCAGCGGGCTGAATGCTCGACGAGTCCTGCTTCAGGCTGAACACCGCGTCCGGCTCGTGTCCGCGCGGCGGCCGAACCGGCGCCCAAACGACGAGATCGACCTTGAGCTTTCGCGGCGTGGCGGGCGAGTCGAGTCAGCTCGGGGCGGGTCTCGCCTCAGTTCGGTGCGGATCATGGTCAGGATTTCGAAGTATCGCCAGGCGTGCGGCGCGTCTCGTTCCTGATGATGGTCGGGCCTGAGGATGAGGTCGCCCGTCGACAGCAGGACTTCCTTCACCCGCGGGTTCTGTTTCACCTTCTCCCACGTGGCCGCCACGATCAGTCGATAGTGTTCGCCCCGGGCCTTCGGCCTGTACTCGATCCGCTTACCCTCGAACGTCACCCACGAGATTCCCATTCGGGCCATGTTTGCTTCGGCGAGTGCGCCCGCCTCCTTCGCCTCAAAGGCCGTCATCTTCGCGACATCATCGCGCGTGTGTTGCCATGTGGCGCCGGCGAAGGTCGCCCGTGCGTCCTTCTGGTCTTCCGGGTACAGCATCATCTGCCAGAACCCTTCGAGACTTGCGTAGCGGTGTCCGCGAAACGTGAACGGCGTCGGCGCGAAGTTCGACAGGAGACCAAGCTCATGTCGCTTCGACAGGATGACCTCGCGGGGACCGGCGTCCTGCGGGAGGATCTCCCAGCCAGGCGCTCCGTCGCGGGATACGGGGGTCCACCAGTGAGCCGGGAACCCGGGGTGCCGAGGGACATCCGACTGGGCCGTTGTCATCGAGGCGAAGGTCAGTAAACCGAGGGCGACGCCGAGGTGCATTGTCTCGGAGTCTATTCATCTGCGCGCACCTGCGCCGCAGGGCCGGGGCGTCGTCCCGCTGGGGGGCGAAGGGTCGGCAGGTCCATGACCCGCAGTATGCTTTCGGCACTTCCGGGGCCGCTGATGTCCGGGTCCTGCGCGGCTCGTTGGTCTCCGGTCCGGATCTCCGTCATGCTCCGCAAGGTCCCAAATGACTGATCTCGAGTCTCCACCCGCCGCTCCCGTCGAAGACGAGCGGTCGCGCGCTCAGGTCGCCGAGGCCGAGGCGCGCCGCGATCTCCTGAAGCAGAAGGAGGAGGCGCACGACACGGAGCAGCTTCGCGATCGTCCGGCCCCAAAACCCAAGTGGTCCGGGCGGATCGCCGGCCTGGAGGCGGAAAAGCAGGCTCTGGTCCAAAGGCTATCGGTCGTCGAGAGCGATCGCGACTCCGTCCTCTCCGAGGCGGCCCGCCGTGAAGAAGCGCAACGCGGGCTTGTGCAACGACTCCAGGCCGAAGCCGCAGCGCAAAAGGAACGCGAAGCTCACCTGAGAGAGGAGTGGAGGCGGTCCACCGAGCGCGAGGCGACGCGGGCCGCGGAAGCGTCGCGCGCCGAACTGCTGAAACAGAAGACCGAGAGCGAGCAGGCGCTCGCCGTGGTCCAAAGTGAGAAACAGGCCCTGGTCGGGAAAGTGACGGACCTCGAGGCGGATCTCGCGGCCCGCATCGCTCGCGAAGCGGACGAAGCTCGTGAGCGTGCGGCCTCGAAAGCCAGGTTGTCTGGGCGCATCGCCAGCCTTGAGACGGAAAAGGCGGAAGCCGTCCGACGCGAACAGGCCCTGGCCAGGAAGGTGACGGACCTCGAGGCGGATCTCGCGGCCCGGATTGCTCGCGAAGCGGACGAGGTTCGTGAGCGCGCGGCGTCGAAAGCAAGGTTGTCCGGGCGCATCGCCAGCCTTGAGATGGAAAAGGCCGAGGCGGCCCGGCGTGAGAAAACGCAGCTCGATGCGATAGCGGAGCAGCGCGCGCGCGCCGAACGGCTCGAGGCGGAAGCCGCCGCGCACAAGGAATTCGAGTCTCGGCTCACCGAGGACGGGGCGCGTCTGCGGGCCGGGCTCGTGGAACAGATCAGTCGCCTGGAGGCCGAGGCCGCTCAAGCTCTGAGAACTTTCGGAGAACTTCTGGCGAAGATCGCCGAGGGCGAGCGAGCGCTGGACCAGGCCCGGGGCGAAGCCAGGCAGGCTTCCGAAACGTTGGCCGATGCGGAGCGGGGTCACGCCCAGGCCCTGGCCGAAGCAGTCCGGGCGCAGGAGGAGGCGTTCCGGGATTCTCTTGCCGAACACAGCGCACGGACGGAGGCGGCCGCGGCCGCCGCGGACGGCGCGCGGGCGGAGCTGGTCGCACAGGTGGCGGAGGGTGAGAGGGCGCTCGGGTCACTAAAGGCGGAACACGACGCGCTTTTGGCGAAGTCCGCGGCGATGGAGACGGATCACTCGGCGGCCCTTGGCGAGGCGGCCGGACGTGAAGACGCCCTGCGCCAGGCTCTGGAAGCGGAGCGCCAGCGCACGGAACAACTCGTGCACGAGATCGAGGAAGGGACGCGTCTGCGGGCCGAGCTTGTGGAACAGGTCGGTCGATTGGAGGCCGAAGCACTCCGTGCCCAGGAGGCGTTGCGGGTTTCCCTGGCCGAGCAAATCGCCCGGACGGAGGCAGCCGCGGCGGCAGCGGAGAGCGCGCGGGGGGAACTGGTCGCTCAGCGCGCGGAAGGCGAGAGTGCACTTGAGTCCCTCCGGGCCGAGAACGACGCGTTGCTCGCGAAAGTTGCGGGGATGGAAACGGATCGCTCGACGGCCCTGACCGAGGCGGCCGGACGCGAAGACGCCCTGCGCCAGGCCCTGGACGTGGAGCGGAAGCGCGCGGAACAACTCGAGAAAGACATCGAGGCCTTTTTCGAGGGCGAATCGAAACGGATCCGCGAATGGGAGACCTCGCGCGCGGAGTGGTCCGAGCG
Organism: uncultured Acidobacteriota bacterium; assembly: GCA_964396875.1. GTDB lineage: Bacteria > Acidobacteriota > Vicinamibacteria > Fen-336 > JAGNNV01 > JAGNNV01. Next base: position 7,579 of record CAYNHK010000082.1, read on the forward strand.
GATCCGCATGCTGGAGGACGCGGCGGTGGAGAGCGGGACGGCACAGGCGGATCTGTGGGCATCCAGGAACGCGATGGAGGAGGCGCTCTCGTCGCTGCAGGCGGAGCGCGAAACTCTGGTGACGAGGCTGTCGGAGATCGAAGGAGAGCGCGACCGGGCACAGGCCGAGGTCGCCCGCCTTGAGGCGGCCCGTCGCGCCGACCTCGAAGGGCCGGGGACGTCGGCTGAGGTCTGGGAGGCGGCTCGCACCGAACTACTGGCGCGCATTGCCCGCCTCGAAGCGAACGAAGCCATCATGGACAAGGCGCGCAACGAACTCGTGAGTCGAAAGCGGGATTCCGATCGCGCTCTGGCCGCGGCGCAGGCTGAGCGAGCGGCCCTGCTGAAGAAGCTCGCAATCGCCGATCGCGAGCCGGACCAGCACTAGGACCCGCGAGCCTTCGGGCTTACTTGGCGAACGCTCGGGCGATCTTCAACGCGAGTGTGTCCGTTCCCGCGTAGGAGATGTTCGACACGACCGCAATCGCGATGCCCTGTTCCGGCAGTGTCATCAACGACGCCGCCATGCCGCCGAGCAGAGCGCCGTTGTGTCCCACCGCGGTGGTCGGCTTGCCCGAGATTGTGACTGTCTCGAGGTCCCAGCCCAGGCCGTAGCCCGTCTCTTCACCTGTGGGCAGCCGCTGCGACGTTTGAAGGAGCTGCACCGTCTCGGGCTTGAGAAGCTTGACGCCGTCGATGGCCATGGCGAAGCGCACTAGGTCGGACGGCGTGGAGAGGAACGCGCTTGCTCCCGCGTAACACGAAAAGTCGATGGGGCGCATCGGGTCGGGGCCATACCGCGGATCCGCGGCGAACCGCGGGAAGTAGGAGATCGCCTGACCTTGAACCGGCGCGGGCGCGGAATCGACCGTCGCGAGGTCGGGCAGCGTGTCGTTCATCTGAAGGGGCTCGAAGACCTGCTTCCGCATGATCGACATGAACGGCTCATCCCCGGCGGCCTCGACAGCCGCGCTCAGCAGGATCCATCCGTAGCTCGAATTCCGGTACTCCGTTCCGGGCTCGAAGCGCAATGGGTCTCCCGCGAAGAACTGCAGTGCGTCCACGGGCCGCCCGCAATGCTCTCCGAACAATGGCCCCTCGTCGCCGCCGTCGTTTGCGACCCCCGCCACCTCTCCCATCAATTGGCGCAGCGTCACCGGCCATTCCTTCTTCGGAAACTCGGGCACATATGTCTGAATCTCCCTGTCCAGGTCCAGCCGGCCCTTCTCCATCAATAGTCCGACCGCGGCCGAGGTGATCGCCTTGGAGGCGGTGCCGATCCTGAATCGGGTGTCCGGTTTGACCGCGACCTGGTTCTCGAGATCCGCGAAGCCGAAACCTTCGGCCCAGACGATGTTGCCGCCGACGCCAACCGCTACCGAGAGTCCCGGGAGGTTCCGCTCGACGAGGTCTGCAAGCAGCAACTGCCGCGCGTTCTCCGACGCGTCGGCCCACTTTGGCGACGGTTCCGAATTCGTAGCGGAGGGCACCTTGCCCGGGTCCGGGTGGAGCGGCGTGGCCGTGGAGTTCATGTACTCCCACACCCCCACGAGCAACATGACGGGGGCGAGCACGGCCACGCCGATCAGCATGACCCAAGTCGGGAAACGGTTCTTCTGTGCTTCCATGTCCTGCTTTCTTCGAGGCGGCGAGGGACTATCGGTATCCGAACAGGGGAGGGAAGACGATCACCACGATCGCTGCCCACACGGCGTAGACGGGGAGGTAGTTCGTCTGCCAGCGTTCGAGGTCTGCGAAGGAGCCGCGTCGGCGCAAAAAACGGATGTAAAGAACGGCGGACCACGCCAGATTGACCAGGAGAATCAGGTTTTCGCCGAGCGCGGCCACACGGTTGGGGCTGAAGCCGAATTCGGAGATACGAGCGGCGATTGCCCACAGTGCTATCACGTCGGCCAGGAGTGCGCTGATCACCAGCGCCACCTGGACGCCATCAAACGGTCCCGGGCCCTTTCCCGGGTCGCGCGCCGAGATCGAATAGAGAAGAAGGGCCAGAACCATGGCCAGCAGCAGGTCGAACCCGATGAGCACTTCGCGCTGTATGCCGACACCGCGTCCCGTCCACAACATCGCGCCGAGGAAGGTGACCAGCATCGTCGCAAAAAGCGGAGTGAAGATGCGCGTCAGCACCGGGGCCATGTTCTCGATGACGCTCTGCTTCGCCTCTACCAGCCACGAAGCGACGAGGACGGCTCCGGCGGCGCCGCAGGGGATGAGCCAATGCTGCACGAAGGGCTCCGCGTTGATTCCGATCGCCTCGAAGACCATAAGCGTGAACCCGGTGAAGACGCCTCCACCCAGTGCTATCAGCACGTAATAGATGAAGAGCTCGCCCGTGAATCGGATGAAGTCCATCCGGCCCGCCACCTGACGCCACCGGGCACCCGCGTACGCGATGCCGACGACAAACCAGAGCGCCATCGGCATGTGCAGTACAGAAAGGACCTCGGTCGAGCCGAACAGGCGGCCGTGTTTCTGGACCGCAGGGTCCTGGGCCCATGGGTAGGCATTGGCGAAGACGGCCGCGCCAATGAACGCGACGGCCAGCCAGCGCAGAACGCCCGCGTCGAGACGCCGCTTCCAGGCGAAGTAGCCGGTCAGAAAGGGGAGGATGAACAGAGGAACGTTGTGGAGGTAGAAGGCTTCGTTGTGATCCTCCAGACCGATGCCGAAGAGCGCGGGCGCTTTGACCATCGCTGCCGCGGCGACCGCGAGACTGAAGGCGACGATGGTCTCCTTGCGGGCGGCCCGCGGCTCGGCGTCGTCAGCCTGAACCACAACCAGCTGCTTCCAGAGCCGCTCCGAGTGTTCGCGCGCGAACTCTCGCGAAAGCGAGTCGAGGTCGCCCATGCGCTTGACCGCCACGAGGAACGCCTCGTCGGTGGCGAGTCCCGCGGCCACTAGTCCCGCGACCTGCTCGCGCAGGTGATCCTCGAGTTCGGCCACGTCGACCGAATGAATCGCCTGGCGTCGGCGCAGGAAACTCCGCCATTGGTCGATCTGTTCTTCGAGCAGCTTGTTTGGGTCGGGGTGGGTCATGGTCAGGCTCCCAGGGGAAGAGGCCCGTCTGAAGCAGGGACAGAAAAGGAGAGCAAACCCCAGATGCCATGCAGCGTGGCGTCGACCGCCTGCCACTGCCGGCGCTCTTCAGCGAGCTGGGCGCGCCCCCCCGGCGTGATCTGGTAGTACTTGCGACGACGACCCGTTTCGGCGGCCTCCCACCGGGCTTCGACGTGGCCGAGGCGTTCGAGACGGTGGAGGACGGGGTAGAGCATTCCGTCGGTCCATTCCATCCTTCCTCCAGATAACTCCTTTACTCTCTTAAGGATGGCATATCCGTAACTGTCGCTCTCGGCCAGGATCGCCAGAACAATCGGGGTGGAGGAAGCAGCGATGAGGTCCTTGTTGATCTCCATAGCAGCACTATACATCGCACTGCCATGTATCCATTTGACTCATTGTCCGATGCGGGGAGGCGGTGTCTCCTTGGCGCAGGCGGCTGATGTTCTTATCGGCCCTGAGTCTTTAAAGGAGGCTTTCTATGGTTCGTCAGTTCCTGGTCGTTACGGTGGCCCTGGCCCTCTCAGCAAGTGGCGGTTTGGCCCAGACAAAGATCGAGAAGACGCCGATCGAACGAACGAAGATCGACGGAAAGGTCATGTTCGAGAACTACTGCGCGGCTTGCCACGGCGTGACAGCAAAGGGTGACGGGCCGGCCGCATCGGCGCTCAAGACCAAGCCAACCGATCTCACCATGCTGAGCTTCAACAACAATGGCGTCTTCCCCGAAGTCCGGGTGCGGCGGTACATCGAGGGACTTGATGAAGTAGCGGCGCACGGAACTCGCGACATGCCGATCTGGGGAGATCTCTTCAAGTCCCTCGGCCGGGACATGGTGCCGATCCGCGTGAGTCAGCTCGTGGCCCACGTGAACTCGCTTCAGAAAAAGTAGGTCTGGCCTCGGCCCCGGCGTGACTCCGGTCACGCTGGGAAGCAGGTGGCTCCGCGTTAGGCTGGAGTGGATGGGGCTGCGACACTTCGCTCTTCGTGTGGCCGCCCTTCTGGCGGCCGCTTCCAGTCCCGCGCAGGCGCAGGTCCCGAGTTTTGGAGTGCGCTCCGAACTGGTGGTGCTCTCCGCGAGTGCGCTCGACGATCACGGGCGACCCGTGACGGACTTGAGGCGCGAGGAGTTCCGCGTCTACGAGGAGGGGCGTCCTCAGGCCATTGTTCACTACGCCGTGGGAGCGGGCGCGCCGGCGCGAGTCCTCCTGCTGGTCGATGCGTCAGGAAGCATGAACGCCCAGCTCAAGACCATGTCCACACGGATGGCGGCCACGCAGTTGCTCGCGGCCCTTGCCCCCGATGATCAGGCGGCGCTCGCGGGCTTCGACAGCGGTTACTGGGGGATCGTGGCCTGGACGAAGGACCGCCGCAAGGTCGAGGAGGGGCTGGCTTCGATCAAGCCCTTCGGTTCGACCGCGCTTCACGATGCGCTCGACCGCGCCGCGCGGGATCTTTCGAGCCACGGAGAGGGCCGCCGCGCGATCGTGGCGATCACCGATGGAGTCGACACCGCGAGCCGGGAGACCGCCGATGCGGTGATCGCCCGTTCGCGCGCCCTCGATGTGCCGATCTACGCGGTTAGTGTCGTGTCTCCCATCGACGACCCCCGGTCTGGCGTTTACGCCGGGGGTAACGGTAGAATCACCGCCGCCGCCGCGGGCAGCGCCCTTCTCGAGAAGTACGCCTCGAGGTCAGGTGGCGCCGCTTTCGTGGTGTCAGACTTTGGCGGGCTAAAAAGGGCGGCCGATCAAATCGCCCTCGAGCTCAAGCACCAGTATCGCCTGGGTTACGCAGCCCCCGAAGGTCCCGCTCGGTTTCGCTCGGTGGAAGTGAGAACGACGCGTAAAGGTGTCGTGGTCCGCACACGCAGCGGCTACATCCCTCCATCGTGACTTGTAAGTAACGTTTGAATGACCAGGAGGTCTCCCATGAAGAAACTCGTTTTGTCCGCTGTTGTTCTGAGCATCGCCGCGAGCGGCTGTGCCACCAAGAAATTCGTGACCCGAAACGTCGGCGAGGTGAACGAAAAGGTCGCGACCCTCGAAGGCGAGGTCGAGAAGACCCAGGAGCGCGTGAAGGGCAACGAAGTCCGGATCGACGCGGTCGACAAGCAGTCGCAGGCCGGCATCGCCGATGCGAAGGGCGCCGCGGCCGCGGCCCGGGGTTCAGCGGACCGGGCGCTCACCAAGGCGGAGGAGGCCGAGCGCGCCGCGAAGGGCAAACTGCTCTACACCGTGACTCTTTCGAACGACAAGGTGACGTTCCCCCTCAATCGCGCGGAGATCAGCGACGAAGCCAAAGCGATGCTGGACGAAGCGATCGCTCCGATCGTGGCCGCGAACAAGGGCGTCTTCTTCGAGATCGAAGGACATACCGACGGCACGGGCCCGGAGCTTTACAACCACAAACTCGGTGAAGAGCGGGCGATGGCGGTGCGCGCGTATCTGTACGACAAGCACAACATCGCGCTCTCGCGGATGGAAGTCATCTCTTACGGCGAGTCGAAGCCGGTGGCCGACAACAAGAAGCGCGACGGCCGCGCTCAGAACCGCCGCGTGGTGGTCAAAGTCGTCGAGTAGCCATACCCGGGGTTAGCGGGATTTCCCGCTAACCCAGGGTGGTGTCGAGGAACATCATCAACGCGAAGCCGGCCATCAGGCCAAGGGTCGCGTCACGCTCGTGGCCGTGGCGGTGGGTCTCCGGAATGACTTCGTGAGACACCACGAAGATCATGGCGCCCGCTGAGAGCCCAAGCCCCACCGGGTACGCAAGGGCCATCCCGCTCGACAGGCCGACGCCAATCAGCGCGCCGATGGGTTCGAGCAGACCGCTGGCGGCCGCGACCATGACCGCGACGCCGCGGCCGAAGCCGGCCCGCCGCAGCGCGAGTGCTACCGCGAGACCCTCGGGCAGGTCCTGAAGGGCGATGGCGGTGGTCAGGGGCAGGCCGACACTCATGTCCCCCTGCGAGAAACTGACGCCGATCGCCATGCCTTCGGGCAGGTTGTGCAACGCGATCGCGAATACGAAGAGCCACATGCGTCCGCAGTCCGCGTGTCCGGGACCGCAAGGACCCCTCTTGTCGTGTTCGTGAGGCGTGAACTGATCGAGGCCCAGCATGAGAAGCACGCCGAGGGCCATGCCGATCACGACCACGGCGGCGCCGAGCGGCCGGCTGCCCAGGGTCGAAGCGCCCGAGGCGAGGCCCGGGAGCAGGAGCGAGAAAGCGCTCGCCGCAAGCATCATCCCGGCCGAGAAGCCGAGCAGCATGTCCTCCATGCGCTGGGCCATCTCCCGCATCACCAGCGCGGGCAGCGCGCCAATGGCGGTGGCCGCAAACGCCGCCGCCCCGCCGATGAGAGCCAGATCAAGACCCACCGGCGCGTTGCCGGAGAAGATATTCGAGACGCCCTGGGCCAGAAGGGTCAGTACCCCCAGCAGGGCGAGGCCGAGACCGGCCGCGGTGACGGAGTGCTCGCGAACATGATCGAGCAGGCTCGACAACCAGCGACTCCGGGGTGGGGCGGCGTCCATTGGAGTGGGGGAGTCTCGTCTCAAGCCATGGTCAGGGCCAAGGTGACCCGTGCGCGAACCATTCGTCGACGCCCAACAGTGTGGCGACGCCCAGGATCGCGAAGCTGGCAGCCGCGATCCGGTGGACGATCTTCACCGGCATCCGGTGCGCGATGCGGTCGCCCAGAAGCACCGCGGGCACATTCGCGATCATCATTCCAAGGGTTGTGCCCGCGACGACGGAGTAGAACGCCCGATACTGGGCGGCGAGCGCCACGGTGGCGACCTGGGTCTTGTCGCCCATCTCGGCCATGAAGAACGCGACGAACGTCGTACCGAACACACCCGACCGGCCGACCTTCGCATCGGCCTCTTCGAAGGTGTCGGGGATCAGGGTCCAGAGGGCCATGCCGATGAAGGACAGCCCGAGGATCCAGCGCAGGACCGTGGGGCCGACCCATGCGGTGATCCACGCGCCCAGGGCGCCTGCGAAGGCGTGGTTGGCCAGTGTGGCCACGAGGATGCCCAGGATGATCGGCAGCGGCTTGCGGAACTTCGCCGCGAGTATGAAGGCCAGCAGCTGAGTCTTGTCGCCGATTTCCGCGAGGGCGACGATGCCGGTTGAGACGAGAAATGCCTCCATGAAAGCGTCGTTCTCAGCTTGAGGCGATGCGGATGGCGCCAAGGGCCGCGACACGGGCGCCCGAGCGCACCTCCGACAAGGAGCACGCCCGGAACATCTCCGGTATGGCGTGACGCTCGGTGGCCGCGCGCGCGGCGTCCCAGTACCCTGGCAGAGACAAGGCGCCCCCTCCCACCGCGAGACGTGAGGGGTTGAGGATGTTGATGACTGCGGCGAGGCCAATGCCGAGGGCAAAACCTCCAAGGCGAATCACCTCGATCGCGCGCGGATCACCCGAGTGGACGAGGCGGGCCAGCTCGGCTGATGAAACACCCAGGCCGGAGGCGATGAATGAGCCGCCCGCGAGTTCGTCCAGGTGCTTCACCTCTCCGTTCACGAGGACGGGCATGTGGCCGAGTTCTCCGGCAAAGCCGCAAGCACCGAGAAGAGGACGGCCTTCGGTGATGAAAGCCGCGCCAATCGCGGTACCCGCCATGACCACACCCGCGGTCGTCCCGGGGGCCGCGTCGTGCATTTCCTCGGCGAGTGCGGCCTTCACATCGTTGGCCACCGCGATCGGGCAGCCCAGATCCGCGAAGGCCTGCCGCGCGTCCCAGCCGGCGAATTCCGGCAAGACGTCGCACGCCGAGAGGCGTCCTTGAAGATCGACGAGGCCCGGCGCGGCGACGCCGATTCCGGCGGGCCGGATGCCGCGTCTTGCGATGAAGCCGCGGAGCCTCTGCTCGAACACACCGGGAGAGAACCCCCGCCCGGTTTCGGAGCGCTCCTCGTCGTCGCCGCAAAGAAACAGCGCTTTGGTGCCCCCGAGGTCGACCCCGACGATGGGGCCACCCGCGCTTCCCGGTCCACTCACGCACGGAGTCTACGTGCGCCGAGGAGACTCCTGGCGCCGGACGTGTGTCAAGCGGCCGACCTTTAGTGGCAGACTTGGCCGCGCAAGAAGGAGCGAGAGATGGCGCGTGTCAATAGAAAGCGAGTGGCCCGGAAGCCCGCAGCCCGGCGGACCTCGAAGCCGACCGCCGGCAAGGCGAAACCCCGCGGCGTCCTCGTCCTCGTGGCCACACGGAAAGGCGCGTGGCTCTATCACGGCGACCCGGGCAGGAAGACCTGGCGCGTCAATGGGCCGCACTTCCTCGGCCACATCGTCCATCACATGGTGCTCGATCCGCGCGATGGCCGCACTTTGCTTGCCGCCGCGAAGACCGGTCACCTCGGGCCCACGGTCTTCCGGTCCACCGACTTCGGCCGCACTTGGAAGGAAGCCGCGAAACCCCCGGCGTTCGCGAAGCCCCCCGAGGGTTCGGCGGTTCCCGCGCGATCCGTCGATCACACCTTCTGGCTGACTCCCGCGCACGGCAACGAGCCGAACGTCTGGTACGCGGGGACATCGCCGCAGGGCCTCTTCAGGTCTGAAGGCGGCGGCGTCACCTGGGAGCCCTTCTCCTGCATCAATGACGACGCGCAGTACCGCGAGTGGATGGGCGCCCAGCAGGACGGCACGCCGGACGGTCCGAAGATGCACTCCATCATCGTCGACCCGCGCGATCCGAAGCACCTCTATTTCGCGATGTCGAGCGGCGGCGTCCACGAATCGACCGATGGCGGGAAGTCCTTCAAGCCCCTTGTCGACGGCATGGAGGTCGTCGAAGGTCTCGACGCGAACACGATCACGTACCACGATCCGCACTGCGTCGTGCTTTGTCCGAGCAATCCGGATCGTCTGTATCAGCAGAATCACTGCGGCATCTACCGCCTCGACCGGCCCTCCACCAGGTGGGAGAGGATCGGCAAAGCGATGCCCGCCAAAGTGGGCGATGTGGGCTTCCCGATGGTGGTCCATCCATGGGACGCCAGTACGGCCTGGGTGTTTCCGATGGACGGCACATCGGTCTGGCCGCGCACGTCGCCCGGCGGGAAGCCTGCGGCGTACGTAACCCGGAACGCGGGGAAGACCTGGAAGCGACTCGACAAGGGTCTGCCCGCGAAGGACGCGTGGTGGACGGTGAAGCGTCAGGCCATGGCCGCGGATGCGCGCGATCCCGTCGGCCTCTACTTCGGCACGACGTGCGGCGAGGTGTGGATGAGCCGGGACGAGGGTGGGAAGTGGTCCCGCATCGCCCAGCATCTTCCGGAGATCTACGCGGTGGAAACCGCGCTGCTCCGATAGTCGATGAAGGTTTTGATCCCGAGCCCGCTTCTCTCATACACGAAAACCAATCGGGTTGAAGGGAGTGGCGGCACGATGGCCGAACTGCTGCTGGACCTCGATCGCCAGTATCCGGGCCTCCGGTTCCGGGTGATCGACGAGCAGGAGCGCATGCGGCCGCACATGAGGTTCTTCGTGAACGGGCAGCAGGTGCACGACCTCGGCCGCGAACTGCGCCCGGATGACGCGGTGCACATCGTTCAGGCGCTCAGCGGAGGGTAGGCGGCGAAAATATCGCCCCGGTTCGTGCCAGAGTAGGGGGATATGACCGTCAGGACCCTGCTCTTGAGCCTTCTCGCCGCCTCCGGACTCGCCTATGCGATGTGGTGGGCGCGGGTCGCGTGGTCCCGATTCAGCGCGCCGTCGCCCCTCCTGCTCGTGATCGGTTTCGTCACGAACTTCTTCGACACCCTTGGCATCGGATCCTTCGCGCCCACGACCACGGCGTTCAAGATGCTGCGCCTGGTTCCCGATGAGCAGATTCCCGGCACGATGATCGTCGGCCATTCGCTGCCCGTCGTGGCCCAGGCGCTCATCTTCATCGCGGTGGTGCCGGTCGAATCGGTGACGCTGCTCTCGATCATCGTTTCCACGATCGCAGGCGGCTGGTTGGGTGCGGGAGTCGTGTCGCGACTTCCTCGGCGGGGAGTCCAGATCGGCATGGGCGTGGCTCTGCTCCTTGCCGCGCTCTTCATGGCGATGAGTCAACTCGAGTTGTTCCCAGGCGGCGGCGAGGCGCTTGGTCTTTCCGGCCTTCGGCTGATTGCAGCGATCGTCGCCACCTTCTTCCTGGGCGCGATGCTGATGTTGGGCATCGGCCACTATGGCCCCAGCCTGGTCCTGTACAGCCTGCTCGGGATGGACCCCCGCGCCGCGTTCCCGATCATGATGGGCTCCGGCGGTTTCGTCGGTCCCGCGGGTGCGGTCAGGTTCCTCAAGTCCGGCCGCTACGATCTGCGGGCGGCCCTGGGCCTCGCCCTCGCCGGGATCCCCGCGGTGCTCATCGCCGCATTTATCGTCCGGTCGCTGCCGCTCTATGTCTTGCGCTGGATGGTCGTGGTCGTCGTGGTCTATGCCGCCATCGCGATGCTGAGGTCCGCCATGACGGAAGTCCCCGCGGAGAGCCAGCCCGCAGTGTGAAATCGAACTTTGAACCCCCAATCCTCCGGAGCTGACATGCTGATTCCCTTTTCCCCGCCCGGTCCCGTGCGTTTCCTCGCGACCGCGCTCCTCGTGTGCGCGTTCTCAGCGGCGGCCGTCGCGCAGACACCGGTGTCCACCCCCGACATCACCGGCGCGAAGTTCGTCCGGCCCACGGAGGGCGACGACTACGAGAAGCGCGAAGTGATGATCCCCATGCGCGACGGTGTGAAGCTCTTCACGTCGATCGTGATTCCGAAAGGCGCCAGGAACGCCCCGGTCATCATGACCCGCACGCCTTACAACGCGGCCGGCCGAACGACACGCAGCCGATCAACGCGGATGCTCGACACGCTGCCGCAAGGCGACGAGGTCTTCGTCGCCGATGGCTACATCCGCATCTTCCAGGACGTGCGCGGCAAGTACGGGTCGGAGGGGGAGTACCTGATGACGCGACCGTTGCGTGGCCCGCTCAATCCAACCCCCGTCGATCACTCCACCGATGCCTACGACACCATCGAGTGGCTCTTGAAGAACCTGCCCGAGTCGAACGGCCGGATCGGCATGCTCGGCAGCTCCTACGAAGGCTTCACCGTGGTGATGGCGCTCGTGAATCCGCACCCCGCGCTCAAGGTGGCGGCGCCCATGAGCCCGATGATCGACGGCTGGATGGGCGACGACTGGTTTCACTACGGCGCCTTCCGCCAGCCGAACTTCGATTTCTTCACCGGCCAGAACACGGCGCGGGGGGCGGGCATCGGCGAAGTGGTGCGCCAGGGTTACGACGACTACGAGAACTTCCGACGCGCGGGCTCGGCCGGCGATTACGCGAAAGCGGCGGGTCTCGACCAGCTCCCCTTCTGGCGCAAGGTCTCGGAACATCCCGCCTATGACTCGTTCTGGCAGCACCAGGCTCTCGACAAGATCATGGGCGCTCAGCCGCTGACCGTTCCAACGATGTGGATCCAGGGCATCTTCGACCAGGAGGACATGTGGGGCGGCGTGCACGCCTGGGCCGCGGTGGAGCCAAAGGATGGCGCGAACGACAAGAACTTCCTCGTGCTCGGACCGTGGCGTCACAGCGGCATGAACTACGACGGCTCGACGCTTGGCCCCTTCAAGTGGGAAGGCGACACCGCGCTCCAGTTCCGCCGCGATGTGCTGAAGCCCTTCTTCGATCAGTACCTCAAACCCGGCGCGCCCCGACCGGAGACGCCGCCCGTCTTCATCTACAACACCGGCTGGAATCGCTGGGATCGGTTGAAGTCCTGGCCGGCCTCGTGCGCACGTGGTTGTGTGTCGGTCTCCAGGCCGATTTACCTGACCTCGGGCTTTGGTCTCAGCTTCACGGCGCCCACGGAGAGCGATCTGAAGTCGCGGGCGGCTTTCGACGAGTACGTCTCGGATCCGAGCAAGCCCGTGCCGTACCTGCCGCGGCCGATTCGCTTCGCGGATGGCGATGCGTGGCGCCGATGGCTTCTCACGGATCAGCGCTTCATCGCCGATCGGCCCGACGTCTTGAGCTATGTGACGCCGCCCTTGACCGAAGCGGTGCAGATCGCCGGAGTCCCCGCGGTGAACCTCGTGGCATCGACCAGCGGCACGGACAGCGACTGGGTGGTGAAGCTCATCGATGTCTTTCCCGATACGGTGCCGAGCCAGCCGGAAATGGGTGGCTATCAGTTCCCGATCGCGCAGGACATCTTCCGCGGCCGGTATCGGGAGAGTTTCGAGGTCGCCAAGGCGCTGACCCCGAACGCGCCGCTCGAATACAAATTCACACTGCCGGCCGCCAACCACGTCTTCAAGCCGGGCCACCGGATCATGGTCCAGATCCAGTCGAGCCAGTTCCCGCTCTACGACCGCAATCCGCAGACCT
>CAYNHK010000083.1:0-19903 GCA_964396875.1 uncultured Acidobacteriota bacterium
AGGCGGTCGACAAGTTCGAGTACCGCCGCGGCTACAAGTTCTCGACCTATGCCACGTGGTGGATCCGCCAGGCCATCACCCGCGCCATCGCCGACCAGGCCCGCACCATCCGCATCCCGGTGCACATGATCGAGACCATCAACAAGCTGGTCCGCACCCAGCGCGCCTTGATCCAGGAACTCGGCCGCGAGCCCTCTTCGGAAGAAGTGGCGAAGCGCATGGACATCCCGGTCTACAAGGTCCGCAAGGTCATGAAGATCGCGCAGGAGCCCATCTCCCTCGAGACGCCCATCGGCGAAGAGGAAGATTCGCATCTGGGCGATTTCATTGAGGATAAGAACGCGGTTTCGCCGGTCGAAGCCATGATCGACGTGAACCTGCGCGAGCAGACGGAAGCGCTTCTCAAGACCCTCACGCCGCGCGAAGAGCGCGTCATCAAGATGCGCTTCGGCATCGGCGAAGGCAACGAGCACACCCTCGAAGAAGTCGGCCAGAACTTCGCGGTGACCCGCGAACGCATCCGGCAGATCGAAGCGAAGGCCCTCCGCAAGCTGCGCCACCCGTCCCGCAGCCGCAAGCTCAAGGCGTTCCTCGAAGGCTCGATCGTTTAGTAGCCGGGGGGCCGCAGTTCACCAACGGACTGCCGTGCGCAGGCCCCCGTACGCTTCGGCCGGAGTGACAAACGAGCGAGCCTCGGCGAGCGACTTTGCTCAGGAATCCGGCCTCCGCTCGGCCTCGGGTGATAGCCTCGTTGAGGGAGGCCCCACCCTGAGATGACGCGGCACTTCTCGATGATCCGCGACTTCCACCTCGCGGACATCTTCACGCTGCTGAATGGCGCCTGTGGCACGGCGGCTATCTTCTTCGCGATGTCGCACATCGCCGAGCGATCGGAAGGAAAGGCCTACGCCGCGGGTGGTTTCATCGTGCTCGCGCTCGTTTTCGACGTCCTCGACGGCCGCGTCGCGCGCTGGCGTCACACTGCGTCCGCCATGGGCCGCGAGCTCGACTCGCTGGCCGACATCATCAGCTTCGGCGTCGCCCCCGCCTGTCTCGCCTTCGCGCTGGGCTTCCGCGGGCTGTGGGACGCCTTGTGCCTGCTCTACTTCGTGACCTGCGGCGTCTCCCGCCTCGCGCGCTACAACATCACCGCCGAGGCCATGTCGCAGGAGGCGGGCAAAGTCACCTACTTCGAGGGCACGCCGATTCCTTCGAGCGTCCTGCTGGTCCTGGTGCTGATGGGGCTCGCCTGGGCCGGGCGCGTGGGGGGGAGTATCCCCGGCGGTGCGCTGGACATCCTGTCCTACACCCTGCACCCGCTGGTGCTGCTGTTCGTGCTTTCGGGGACCCTGATGATCAGCAAGACGCTGCACATCCCCAAGCCCTGAACGGTCTTTCGGCTCCTGCGAGTCATGCCGACCGTGCCCCGCCTGGAAGGTTCGATCGTCTAGACGCTTCCCGCGTCGGGATCTATGGGCCGTTCCTCCAGCGTCTTCGTGTACGCCACGGCGGCGACGATGTAGGGCACAAAGTTCCCCCCGCCAACGAGGACCCGCAGCTCCTTGCTGGATGCGTCCAGGTGCAATCCCTCGAGCAGCGCGGGCGGCCTGGGATCCGTCCACGCGCCGAGCGAGATCACGCGTGTGGTCGGCCCGGACACGAGTTCGCGGTTGGCCGTGACCGTTATCCACCGACCATGGCGGATGCGCGAGCGCACATCGACCCACCGGCCGTCGAAATGACCGCAAATGTCGAGCACTTCCCAGCGTTCGATGACGCGCGCGAGCCACATGGTGGATCCGGTTTCGGTCCAGCGAAACCCGTGGGTCCGCATGAAAGCGAGGAGTCGCCGCCGCGACCGCACGCTCTGCAGCACGGCGTACCCGCCCGCGCCGATCACGGTCAGCGTTGCGGCGGCCACGAACAACGGCGAGCCGACGATCTTCGCGAAGATGTCAAAGAAGTCCATGGCCGGATTGCCTGCAGCGAGTGCTTCCCTTGCGCCGCCCGATCCTATCGCCCATTCCCACGTCGATGGCCACTTCCCGGCATCGTCCAGAGACGCCTTCGTGTAGCGTCTCTCCAGCTTTCTGGAGGGCCTCATGAAGACACTGCTTTTCCTCACGCTGATCGGCATTGCGCCGCTCGGTTTCGCTCAAGACACGCTCAAGGTCGGCGAGGTTTCCGCGGCCCGAGGAACGAAGGTCACGGGCGTCATCCGGATTCCGGACGGCGTTGACAAGGGACTCGACATTCCCGTGAGCGTCGTACACGGGAAGGAGCCGGGGAAAGTGCTCGCGCTGGTGGCCGGCACTCACGGGTACGAGTACACGTCGATCCTGGCCCTGCAGCGCCTGCTGCCGCACTTCGAGCCGGCCCGCATGAAGGGCAGCCTCATCGTGGTCCACATGGCAAATCCGGAGACTTTCTACGGACGCCGGATCTACACCTCGTCCGACGGGAAGAACCTCAACCGCGTCTATCCCGGCAAGAAGGATGGCACGATCAGTGAACGCATCGCTGAGGCGATCACGCGTGAGGTCATCGACCAGGCCACGCATCTGATCGACATGCATTCGGGCGATGGCAACGAGTCGCTGCGGCCGTACTCGTACTGGATGACCGGGAACGATCCCGCGGTCGATGCCCAGTCGAAGGAATTGAACCTCGCCTACGGTCTCGATCACATCGTGATCGACCATTCACGTCCCAAGGATGTGAAGGACTCCCGCTTCACGGCGATGACCGGCATCCTGCGCGGCAAGCCTTCGATCACCACCGAAGCAGGAGGCCTCGGCCGCACGGATCAGACATCGGTCGAGCTGCACTTGCGGGGTGTCATGTCGGTGATCAATCATCTCGGCATCCTGCCCGCACCTTCGGTCAGGGTCACGACACCGGTGTGGATCGACAAGGCGGAGGTGCTCATCGCGCCGGAGACGGGAGTTTGGGAGCACGTGATCGACCAGAAGGACGCGGTCGTCGCGGGGTCGCTCGTGGGGCGCGTGAAGGACGCGGCGGGGCGTGTGCTGGCCGAAGTGCGCGCGCCTTTCGCCGGCGTCATGCTCTACGTGGTCGCGACACCGCCCATTACCAAGGGGGAGCCGGTGGGCTACGTGGGCCGGGTCAAGGTCGAGGACCAGTGAAACGTCGAACAAGGCCTCCGTCTTACGACGTTGCCGCGGCGGTCGAACACCTCAAGGCCGCTCATCCGCGGATGGCGGGCCTCATCGAGCACGTGGGCCCGTGCGGTCTCGAGACACACGCCTTGCCTCCCTACGAGTCGCTCACCCAGTCGATCGTCTATCAGCAACTGAACGGAAACGCCGCGTCCACCATCCTTGGCCGCGTCCTCGCGATCTATGCGCCGAAGTCGTTCCCGTCGCCCGAAGACGTGATCGCCACCGACGATGCGCTCTTGCGGGGAGCCGGGCTCTCGCGAGCGAAGCTCCTGGCCATCAAGAGCCTGGCTCAACATGCTCTCGAGGGCGTGGTGCCGACGCGGGCTCAGGCCCTGCGCCTTTCGAACGAGGAATTGATCGAACGACTGACGAAGGTTCGCGGCATCGGGCGCTGGACCGTGGAGATGTATCTGATCTTCGGTCTGAGCCGGCCCGACGTGTGGCCCGTGCTCGACTTCGGCGTGCGCAAGGGCCTGGGGCTGACGTTCGGAAAACGGGGTGTACCCAACCCGAAACAGGCGGCGCCCTTTTTCCGCCGTTTTTCGCCTTACTCCTCGGTCGCGGCGTGGTACTTCTGGCGCGCGTGCGAAGTCGAACCCGCGGTTTTCGTCAGGCTGGCCGGGAAAAACCGACCACGCTGATCATCCGTCCGGCGTGGGCGCCGTCCCGGCGATACGAGAAGAAGAGATCTTCACGGCATCGAGTGCAGAACGCTACGTGGTCGATGTTCGCCGGGGGCACGCCCACCTCTTCCAGTTGCGCGCGATTCGCGGCGGACACGTCGAGATGCTTCCTCTCGCTATCGCCTTCGACGAAGAAGCGCCCGCCCGGTTCCTCGAAGGCTTCTTCCACCTCCGGCCCCACCTCGTAACAGCACGGACCGATCGAAGGGCCCAGCGCGGCCACCAGCCGCCGCGGATCGGAACCCGCGGCGATCAGGGCGCGAACCACCGCCTGCGCCACGCGCGCCACGGTCCCTCGCCAGCCGGCGTGGGCTGCCGCCACGAGTCGGTTCGCGGGATCGACGATCAGGATTGGAAGGCAGTCGGCGGTTTCGATCGCGAGGAGCACGCCGGCGTCGGCGGCGAAACTCGCGTCGGCGTCTGGAGGTTCGGCCCAGGGAGGGGAGGCCACAGCGCAGCCGTGAACCTGACGAAGGAAGAACACCTCGCCCGCGGGTTCGAAAGCCGCCTGGGCTGCCGTCCGCGCGGCTGCGCGCGGCCCCGGCACCCGAAGGCCGAAACCGTGAACGAGTCCCCCGATGCCGGCGAGCCGGGGCGAAGTGAGGAACTCCATCGGTTGGACGGTCGACATTCGACCGCGGACCTTACACTCTGGCCCTCGATGCCCCTTCGCCCCGCGATCCGCCGGCGTCTCCTTCTCGTTCTCCCGCTGGTCTTGCTTGCGGGGCTCGTGTCCGTTCACGGCTTCTGGCTCGGGCCGGATTCGCTGGTCGTCGTGGGATACAGCCTCAGCCCTCCATCCTGGCCGCCCGCACTCGACGGCTTCAAGATCGTCGCGGTCGGGGACATCCACGGCGGAGCCCCCTTCGTCGACGAGAGCAAACTCAAGGAGATGGCTCGATTGATCTCAGCGCAGAAGCCCGACCTCATCGTCTGGCTGGGCGACTACGTGATCCACGGCATACTCGGCGGAACTTTCATGGAGCCCGAAGCCGTGGCGACGATCCTCTCCAGGGCCGAAGCACGGCACGGACAGTTCGCGGTGATCGGCAATCACGATCGGCAGCTCGGTCTGGAGCGCATCGAACATGCGTTCGAACGCGCCGGAATCCCCATCCTGCGCTGGGCCAGGACGACTCTGGTGGTTGGAGAAACGAAACTCCACCTCTTCGGGATGGACGACTTTGAACTCTCGCCCGACTACTGGCCGACGTTTCGACGGGCCGAGGAGGAATGGCGGACAATTCCTCCCGCCGAACCGCTCCTTGTCCTCTCCCATAGTCCCGACCTGTTTCCCTGGATACCCTCCCGCGTGACCCTGACGATCGCCTCCCACACCCACGGTGGCCAGGTCCGACTTCCCTGGCTCGGGTCTCCGATCGTCCCGAGTTCCTTCGGTCAGCGGTTCGCTCGTGGTCCCATCGTCGAGGCGGGGCGTCACATGTTCGTGAACACGGGAATCGGGACGAGCATCATCCCGATTCGTCTCGGCGTGCCTCCGGAGATCTCCGTCCTGACCCTGCGCGCCCTGGACCGCGCTCCCACGTCCCCGGCAAGGCCCTGATCCACCATGTCGCCAGGCGCATCCGCGGAACGGTATAGACGGCTCGAGCTGCTGGGCAGGGGCGGCATGGGCGAGGTCTACCTCGCCGACGATCTGCTCCTTCGCCGCAAGGTCGCGATCAAGGTCGTTCAACGCTCGGCCCTGGGTGGCCCCCGCGCCGACAAGCTTCTGCGCCGCGAGGCCAAGGCCGCGGCCGCCCTCGACAATCCCTTCATCTGCAAGGTGTACGAAGTGGGCGAGGAGGACGGGCGGGTCTTCATCGCCATGGAATACATCCAGGGCGAGACGCTGAGACAGCGCATGCAGAAGGGGCCCGTGCCGATCCGTGAAGCCATAAGCCTGGCCCGGGAGATCGCGGATGGCCTCGAGGAAGCGGGCCGGCAGCGCATCGTTCACCGCGACCTCAAGCCATCCAACATCATCATCACCGAGCAGGGCCACGTGAAGATCATGGACTTCGGACTCGCGAAGCGGCTGCATGGCGAAGGCACGATCGACGAAAGCAGCGCGGCGACACCGGACGGCATGGTGGTGGGCACGCGCGAGTACATGTCGCCCGAACAGCTGCGCGGCAAACCGCTCGAGCCCAGTTCCGACCTGTTCGCCTTCGGCATCATCCTGTTCGAACTGATCGCGGCACGTCATCCCTTCAAGAAGGGTTCGACCCTCGATACCCAGTTCGCCATCCTCAACGAGGCGGCGCCCGACCTCGACGCGGACAATCGCGAGGTTCCCGCCGAACTCGCAGGCCTGGTGGAGCGCCTCCTCAGCAAGTCGGCCGGCGACCGACCCCGGATCGGCGAGGTCAGGGAGGCGCTCGCGGCTCTCCAGGACTCCGCACGGCCTGAGGGCAAGGAGAGGACGCTCGGGACATCCGCGTCCGTCGAGGCGTTCGTGGCGAGAAAGCCGCGCGTCGCTCTTGCCGTGAGCCTCGTCCTGCTCGTGCTCGTCATTGCCTTGTCGCTGTGGGTGGGCCTGAGGCCGGAGCCGAGGATGCCGCAGGCCCGGATGGCGACACTCGTCACCTGGCCATCCAACGAGGAACACGCGGCCCTCTCGCCCGATTCGAAGAGCGTCACATTCATCTCGAACCGCGACGGCGTCAAGGACATCTGGCTGCTGGACCTGTCGGGAGGCGAGCCTCGGCGAATCACCCGCGGTCCCGGCAATCTGACCGCCCAGACATTCTCGGAAGACGGAACGGAGGTCGCGTACACCCTGGAGTCCGAAACCCAGAATCTGTTTCAAACCGTCCGCATAGATGGAGGACCGCCCACGCGCAGCATCGTCCTGCCCGCCGACAAACGGATTCGACGACTCATTCGATGGGTGGGGGATACGGTCTTCATGGAGACGCAGCGTCTCGAACTGGTGAAGCTGGCCCTCGGCGCTGGAACGTTGACCGAGGTTCTCACCCTTCCTCCGCCCCCTCGTCGCCCCGCCGCCTTCGATGTCTCGAGGGACGGAAAGACCATGGTCTACAGCGCGATTGAGAACGACGC
Organism: uncultured Acidobacteriota bacterium; assembly: GCA_964396875.1. Classification (GTDB taxonomy): domain Bacteria; phylum Acidobacteriota; class Vicinamibacteria; order Fen-336; family JAGNNV01; genus JAGNNV01. Next base: position 6,932 of record CAYNHK010000083.1, read on the forward strand.
GGCTGCTTTCATCTGGCTCCAGCCCCTGGGAGGAGAGGCCCGCCCCGTGACCCAGGGCGCCTTCATGGACGGAGCCCCTTTTCTCTCAGACGCCGCTGGCCGTGGTCGCCTCTTCTTCGAGTCCAACCGAAGCGGACAGGAGGATCTGTGGCTCATGGAACGGCCCGGCCGCGAACCGCGTCAGATCACCTTCGGATCCAATCGCGAATTCATGGAGAGCGTGTCCGCGGATGGAAACACGCTGGTCTTCAGCGAGGTGCTCGAGTCGGCCGCCCTCTTCTCCTTTGAGCCGCGGAGCGGCCGCCGCCACCAGCTCACCGCGGAGAACAAGCGGGACATCACACCCACTCTTTCCGCGGAAGGGCACGTGGCCTTCGCCCGGGTTTCGCCTGCCTCCAGCTACCCCTGGACTCTCAGTTCGATCTTTCACGGCCTCTTGACCGAGGGGCAGCTGGCCGAGCCGCGGGTGGTCCTTCGCGAGGGCTGGAATCCGCTTCTTTCGCCCAACGGGAAATGGCTCGCCTATCTTCTGAATGGGGGTAGCGGCGCCACGCCGCACCTGCACCTGCTCAACACCGAAAGCGCCCACTCCAGGCAGATTGCGGAGATGCCTCTCGGCTCGCGCGTGTTCATGTCGTTTCCCTGGTATTTCGGAACTCGGGACTTCCAATGGTCGGCGCGCAACGAGCTCTGGTTCGCGCAGGGACCGCGCGAGCAAGGGACGCGGATTGTTCGCCTCGATCCGGCGAGCGCCGCCCCTCCGGCGGAGGTCATGAAACTGCCGCCGGAGGAGGTGATCTCGACACTGGTCCCGAGCGCCGACGGACTCGGTGTGTTCTACGTTCGTTCGACGCGGGGCAAGGCCGGCGCCAGCGTTTGGGAGATTAGGTCCTCAAAAGAGGCCCTTCGTTTCAACGCGCCGACCGGGATGCTCGCTCTCCTTGGGACGCTGGGTCGCGCGTTGATCATGACGCACCAGCTGGCGGCCCAGGAGGATTTCGTGAAGGTGCTGTCGATCGAAGGGGGAACCGTGAAGACCCTCTTCGACGTGGCAGCGCGACCCGGCACGCTTCGGCTCGTGGCGGGCCTGAGGGCCGTCGCGTACTCGCGCCTCGATGAGCGGGGTGTCGAGAACATCTTCCTGAAGGACCTTGATTCGGGGACCGAGACCATCGCGACCGCGAATGGCATACAGGGGATCGGCTTCTCTCCGGTTTCGGTACTCGCTTCGAGCACCCTGATCTACTCACAGCAGCTGAGAAACAAGGATCTGGGTATCATCCGTCTGGATCGGCCCTGAAGGGCCGCACGGAGGGCGAAGAACCATGGCCGGCAGGAAACGGAAGGCGATCGGCGAGCGAGATCTCGCGCCACGCGGCGACGCCGCGGGCCTGGCCACGATCCGTATGCTCACCAACGCGCTCGAAACCGCGATGATCGAGCGCTATGTCGGAAATGCTCCGACCCTGAAGCCCATCCGCTCAATCGTCCGCGGCGCGCTTCGAGACATCAGGAAAATCAAGCCGATGGCCGTGTCTGATTGCCCCGACCACCTGGTGCATCAGCCGGACTGCTGTTGCGGCGAGCCCTCGATCTGACACTAAAAGCGAAAAGCGAGACCGGCCCGCGCCGTCCAGAATCCGGGTGTGAACTGAGGGATCTCGAGCTGGGTCACGATCGAGGCCAACAGCGCCTTTTCGACCGCGCTCAAAGCGCCGGTTTCTCTGGCTTCCCACTTGAGTTCCGACCGCTTGAACGTGAAACCTCTCGCCTCGGCCACGACGGCGAAACCTCCGGCGATCTTGACCTGCAAGGTGAGCCCGCCATTGAACCCGAGGTGCCGGGTCTCCTCTGAGTTCACCGGAGTCGCGGTGAGGGAGATGGGAAAGGAAGCATTCAGGTTCGCGACGGTGAGGGTCGGCAGGACATCGAGATCGACGTTGGACATGTAGCTCACACCGGCCGAGAGTCCCACACCGACCCGCCCTTGTGACTGGAATCTCAGATTCAACGAGAGCGGTCTCACGCGCTTGAGATCCGTCTCGGCCGAGCCCAGCGTGACCGGAATCGACGTGACCGGCGACCCGACCGGCCCGAGTTCGAGGGTGTAGTTTCCTCCGAACGATTGCAGGTCCACATCGACGCTGTCGATGCGGGCCTCCAGCCCGAACGAGTTGGAGAGAAACAGCGTGGCCGCGGCGCCGAACGAGAGGCCCCCTTCGGCATCGAGAGACGGGGATTCCTTGACGCTCAAACGGGCGAGTTGCACCTGCGGGGACCCGCCGGTGAACGTGAATGTCTGCTTGTAGGTTGGAATCGCGGGGCCGGTGAAGATCGCCACTTCGACCCCCGCCGCCTCGGCCCAAGGCGCGGCCAACGGGATGGCGATGAGACCGCTCAGCAGTCTGACGATCGCGTGTTTCTTGATCATGCGGGCAGCATAAGGGCACGATGCCGAACGTCTGGACTTCGAAGCCCGCGTCTTGTGACGAACGCCACTCGCCGGCGCGCTCTCTCAAGAGGAGCGCGTCGGGACTCGCCGAGTCTGGCCGCTGAACCTTCGCCGGTACACCGTGGGCGGCAAACCGAAGCGCCGCTCGAACGCGCGCCGGAAGGAATCCGCGCTGGCGAAGCCCACCGAGGCGGCGACGGAGTCGATGGGAGCGGACGTGGAGGTGAGTCTTGTCTGGGCTTCCGCCAGACGGAGGTTCTCGACATAGTGCGCGGGAGTCTGTTTGAAGGCCCGGAAGAAGCGCCGGTTGAATTGCCTTGGTGAGAGGCTCGCGCGCCGGGCGAGCGCTTCGACCGAGAGATCCTGGCGAAGGTGGCCGCGGACCCACGGCCCCAGCGCCGCAAGGGGGTCCTTGGATTCGACCTGGAAGCGCAGGGGCTCCGAGTACTGCTCCTGCCCGCCGGACCGCTTGAGATAGACCACCATCTCTCTCGCCGCGCGCAGGGCCACGTCCGATCCGTAGTCCTCCTCGATCATGGCGAGGGCGAGGTCGATGCCTGCGGTGACTCCGGCGGAGGTGTAGAAGGGTCCGTCCTTGACGTAGAGGAGATCCTCCGCCATGCGGAGCAGAGGAAACCTCTCTGCTACGAGATGAGACCACCGCCAGTGAGTGGTGACGCGCCGTCCATCAAGAAGACCCGTGGCGGCGAGCCCATAGATGCCCGTGCAGACCGACCCGATGCGGCGTATTTCAGGCGCGCGCCTTTGGATCCATCGGACGACCAGGGAGTGAGTTCGCGCCTCGCGCAGGCCCTTGCCCCCGGGCACGATCAGCGTGTCGATGGCCCCGGCCTCCTCGAGGGTCTGATGCGGCTTGAAGACGATGCCGGATTCGGAACGGAACAGTCGTCGGTTCAGTCCCAGGATGGTGATCGTGTAGCCCGGCCGGGAGCTGCCGCCGTCCTCGACAAGGGCCGAGGCGAAAGCCTCCGCGGGCCCGACGAGGTCGATGGCGTTGACTTCATCAAAGCCGATCAGCGCCACGCGACGTGGTTTCATGGTCTTCGATCCTCCCACGGGCCGGCCACCGTTCGCAATCCTGAAGACGACTGAAAGTGTCGGATCAAGGTCATTGATGACGTCTCGATCACCGGCTATTTTCAGGGCATGGCTCACCCTCTCGCGCTTGTTCTCCTCGCATCGCTCATCCTGCCCGCAACTGCAAACCCCGCTTCGCCGCGGGACGCACTGGTGGTTTCCGCGGCCTGGGTCGCGAAGCGCGTGAAGGATCCAGGCCTTGTCCTGCTCCACGTGGGCGACTGGGCCGATTACGCTTCCGGCCATATCGAAGGAGCGCGCCAGGTGTCCTTGCCGGACATCTCGATCTCCGACCGCACAGGGCTCGGGAGCGGACTGACCCTCGAGATGCCGGACGCGGCGACGCTGCGGCAGAAGTTCATGTCGCTCGGCATCTCCGATGACTCGAGAATCGTCGTTTACTTCGGGAACGCCCCGCTTCAGTCCGCCACGCGGGTCGTCTTCACACTGGACTACGCGGGTCTCGGAGACCAGACATCGCTGCTGGATGGCGGACTGGCCGCCTGGGTCCGGGAAGGCCGGGCCCTTACGAGCGCGGTTCCCGAGGTTCGGCCGGGACGGCTCAAACCTCTGACGGTGCGGCCCCTCGTGGTGACGAAGGAGGATGTGAAAGCGAGCCGCGGAGACGCGTCGCGCGCCATTGTGGATGCCCGCCACGTGGATTTCCATCAGGGCGCGCAGTCGGGCGGCTCGATGCTGAGCCGCCATCGCGCCGGACACATTCCGGGTGCGCTGAGCCTGCCCTTCACCGACATCACAGACGAACGGCGGATGCTCCGTTCGCCCGAGGAACTTGGGGCTCGGTTCGCGAAAGCCGGCATCAAACCCGGCGATACCGTCGTGGCGTATTGCCATCTCGGCCAGCAGGCGACCGCCGTGCTCTTCGCGGCACGGACGCTTGGCCACAGGGTCTTGCTCTACGACGGTTCGTTCGAGGACTGGACGCGCTTTCCGGAGTATCCAGTGGTGAAGCCCTAGAACGTCACGTTTTCGAGGCCTCGGTCCTAAACTCGCGCCGTGCGTCGCTTGATCGCGGGTGCCGTCCTCTTCGTCGCGGCCTGCGAGCCCCCGCCTCCGACCGAACTCGTCGCCACCGGCGGGGCCCAGATCTACGGGAAGCTGTGCTCGAGCTGTCACGCGCCCGATGGCAAGTCCCTCGCGACCATCGCCCCGCCGCTTGCCGGACATGCGGTCAGAATGCTCGAAGCGGGCGGGCGTGGCCACCTCATCAGGATCGTTCTCAATGGAATGGCCGGACCCATCGAGGTCTCCGGAAAACGTTACGACGCGATCATGACCCCGCTGCGGTATCTCAAGGATCAACAGGTCGCGGATGTCCTGAACCATGTCCTCACCTCCTGGGGCAACGACGCGCTGCTCCCGCGCGACTTCAAGCCGATCACACCCGAGGAAGTGCGGCAGGAGCGTGCCGTTGTGCTCTCGCCCCGGGACATAGCCGCGGAGCGTCCACGCCTGTGAACCTGCGCCGATTCAGCGTAGCCCTGACCTTCCTGGTCATCAGCGCGAGCGTCGGATGCGCGCCCCAAGAGGGCACGACGCGCTACCCGCTCAAGGGCAAGATCGAGGGCCTCGACATTCTGGATCGGGAGCTTCTCGTGGCTCACGAAGAGATCCCGGGCCTCATGCCCGCCATGACTATGCCTTTCAAGATGCCCGAGGAGACCGGTTTCCTCGCGCGCTTTCAGGGCATGCGTCTCGAGCGCCTGCGCCGCGGCGACGTCGTCACCGCCACCCTGGTGGTGAAGGCGAACGAAAGCTGGATCGAGAAAGTGAACGTCGTCCGCTACGAGCCGCCTCCGGGGATGAGCGCGCCCGTGCCGAAGGAGTCGAAGGAAGGCGAAAGCGTTGTGGATGTCCTTCTCGAGGACCAGGATGGCAAGCCGCTTCGGATTTCGGACTATCGGGGGAAGGCGCTGGTTCTCACCTTCATCTACACGCGCTGTCCCATCCCGGAGTTCTGCCCGCGGATGATGAAGAATTTCCAGGACCTCGAGAACCTGATCGAGTCGGATCCCGACCTGCGCGAGAAAGGCCGTCTTCTGAGCGTGAGCTTCGATGTCGAGTTCGACCGCCCCGAGGTTCTTCAGGCTTTTGGTTCCGCGTTCGTGAAGGACCGGGGCAAGGGTCCCTTCGCGCGCTGGAAACTCGCGACCGGCACGAAGGAACAGGTGGGCCGGCTGGGCCAGTTCTTTGGCCTGGTGTTCTTCAAGGAAGGCGGGGACTTCGCGCATTCTCTGGTCACCGTGGTCGTGGGGCCGGACGGGAAACTCGTGAAGGAGTTTTCGGGCAACGACTGGAACGTCAAGGAAGCGCACGCCGCCATGCGGCAAGCGGTCGGAGCCGCGCCTAGTCGGTTCTGAGCGCCACCAGCGGGTCGACCGTGGTAGCCCGCAGGGCGGGCCCGAGGCAGGCGAGGACGCCCGCAGCAACGAAGGTGAGCAGCACCGAGCCCACGGTCACGGGATCCGTCACCTGAGTCTCGAAGAGGTACCCGGACAACAGGTTCGTGAAGGCGTAGGACGCGACGACCCCGAGGAGCAAGCCGGAGATGACGAGCTTCAATCCCTGCTGCACCACCATGCGGAGCACGCTGTTCCGCGTGGCTCCAAGGGCCATGCGAAGGCCGAACTCCTGGGTTCTCTGGGAAACCGAGGTTGCGATGACGCCGCCCAGGCCGGCCATGCTGACGAGGAGCGCCAGGCCGGCAAAGAGCGCGAGCAGCGCCGCGGTGAGCCGCGGTGTCGCGAGGTACTCCTCGCGAATCTCTCCGAGCGTTCTGATGTTCTTGATCGGCATGTCGGGGTCGAGAGCGCGCACGGCGTTCTTGACCAACTGCGCCGCCGAGGCGGGATCGCCTGATGTGCGCACGAGGATCCGTCCGGCGAGCCCCTGGCTCTGACGGAGAGGCGTGTAGACCTGCGCCACGGACTCGCGGTCGAGGCCGAACTGCTTCACGTCCGCCACCACACCCACTACGGTCGCCCACGTTTGCCCATTGTCCGTGGAGATGCGCGAGCCCAGGGGATCCCGGCCCTCCCAGTGTCGAACCATCGACTGGTTGATCACGATCACGCGATCGGTTTCGGCGGCGTCTGTCTCCGCGAAGGCGCGGCCCTGGAGTACCGGAATCCCGAGGGTCTTGAAGTAGTCGGGGCTCACCACGCGTCCGTCAGTGGTGGGACGTCGGTCCGGGTTGTCCACCACCCGGCCCTCGATCTGGAATGGAATGGCCCCCGGTTGAAGGGAACTGAGGGGAATCGCGTTCGTGATCGCCGCGGAGACGACACCGGGCGCTCCCTGGAGGTTCTCGATGAGCGGGAGGTAGAGACGAAGCTGTGCCGGAGTATCGGGATAGCGCGTGAAGTTCGTGAAGACCTCGGCCGACATCACCTGATCGGCGCGGTACCCGGGATCCACCTTCTGGAGGCGGTAGAAGCTCGTGAGGAGCAGGCCCGCCCCCGTCAGAAGGACCACGGAGACCGCGACCTGGGCCACGATCAGGCCGCCGGTGAGACGCCTCCGGCCGCCGCCCTCGCTCGCCCCTTTGCCGCCCTGTTTCATGGCCGTCGCCAGATCGACCTTCGAGGCGAGTGCGGGAAGGATGCCGAAGAAGAGGCCGGTGAGGATGGACACGACCATCGTGAAGGCGAGCACGCCGAAGTCGACGCCGATCTCCGTGGTGCGCGCGGTGAACCTCGAAACGAAGCGGGTCAGCATGCCGAGAGTCGACACCGCGAAGACGAGGCCAACCGCTCCGCCCGCGATCGCGATCAGCGAACTCTCGGTCAACAACTGGCGGATGAGTCGGCCGCGGTCGGCGCCCAGGGCTCCCCGCAAGGCCAGCTCGCGATCGCGCCTGAGGACGCGGGCCAGGGTGAGGTTCGCGACATTCGCGCAAGCGATCAGGAGGACGAGACCCGTCGTGCCGAGGAGAATGAGCAACATGGGCCGCGCGTTCTGCGTGAGTTGCTCGCGAACGTCGAAGAGTTGCGCGGTGAAGCCCGAGGTCGGGCTGTAGACCCCCGGATTGTCCTTGGTGAACCGGCTGCAGATCGTGGTCACAGAGGCCGCGGCCGCCTCTCGCGACACGCCGGGTTTGAGCCGGCCGAAGACATTGAGGCCGGCGAAAGCGCGGCGGTTCTGCTGAATCTGCGTCTCTGCGGCGGCGCGGAAGGGACAGGCCGAAACCGACATGTAGATGTCGTTCTGGTTCGGATAGTGTGGCACGTTCGGCAGGACGCCGATCACGCGGTGGGGCCGGTTGTTCATCTGGAAGATCTGATCGACGATCTCGGGGTCGCCTGAAAACTTCGATTTCCAGTAGGAGTAGCTCAACACCAGCACGGCCTCAGCCCCCGCGGAATCGTCCTCGGGGACGAACGTGCGTCCGAGGATCGGCCGGATGCCGAGGACGTCGAAAAAATTGTGTGAGACCACACCCGTGCTCACCCGGTCGGGCTCGCCCCGCTTGAGGAGGTCGAAGGACATGGTGTGGTACTCGACGAGCTGGTCGAACTCCTTCGCCTGTTCGCGATAGTCGTAGTACTCCTTCACCGAAACACCAGTGTTGGTCCGTCCCGCGAGGGGTGCTGACTGTCGCAGGAGGACCAGCCGGTCCGCATTGGCCCACGGCAGGGGCTTGAGGAGCACGCCGCTGATGAGGCTGAAGATCGCGGTGTTCGCGCCGATGCCGAGGCCGAGCGTGAGAATCGTGATCACGGCGAACCCTGGGGCCTTCATCAGGGTGCGGAGTCCGTAGCGGATGTCCTTGCCGAGTTCGTCCATGTCGCCTCCATGGCCCTGCTCCATCGAGGAGCAGCCAGACCACAAGATAGGCGTCGCCCTTCATGTCTCCAATGACATTGATCCGACACTTTCGGCCTGGTTCAGGAAATCGATTGCGGCGCGTCGGGCGGGGGCTGCGCCAGACCCGGTAAGGTTCCCCGAATGGTGTCGCCTCTTGTCGCCGTGGCCGGGCTCTTTGAAGGTTGGCGGCCGGCCACCTGCCTCCCCGGCGACTGCTTCTGCGAGGCGGTTCGTGATTCGCTGGTGCGACAACCGGCCAACACCTGGAGTTCGCTGGCCTTCGTCATCGCCGCAGCGTGGGTCGCTCTGCGTCTTCGCTCCTCAGCTCGGGCGCGGTCCGCTCTCCCAGAGGCCGAAGCGGGACTGTTTCTCGCGGCCCTGGCTCTCGTGGGTTTCGGCAGCGCCTTCTACCACGCGACCCTCACCTTTGTGGGTCAGGTCGTGGACGTCGCGGGGATGTACCTCGTCGCCACGTTCATCCTTCTCCACCGCCTCGGCCCGCGCTTCAACCTTCCGCCGATCGGCAGCGTCCTGGTGTTCGTGGCCGCAAACGCCGCCCTCATGGCCGCGCAGGTCACCACGCCTTCCCTGCGGCGGGTCGCATTCGGCGTCCTGCTCGTCCTGGCTCTCGCGCTCGAATGGGGCTCGTCACGGCGCGGCCGACCCTGGCTCGCTCGTGGCGCCCTTCTCATGACGTTCGCCTTCGTCATCTGGGCGCTCGATCGCGAACGCCTGATCTGCGATCCGTCAAGTCTCATTCAGGGCCACGCGCTCTGGCACGGCCTCGGCGCGGTCGCGGCGACGTGCTTGTTCAGAAGTTACGAAGCGGAGGCCGCCGCCGAACCAATGAGCCTTTCCGCCTAAACTCCCCAGATGCCCAGTCTTGTGATTCTGACCTTCGCCCTTCTCCTGCAGGGCCCGCCGGCACCCACCCTCAAGTACGACATGCCCGAGGGATGGACGAGCAAGGCGCCATCCTCGAGGATGCGTGTGGCCGAGTTCGTTCTTCCGAAAGCCGCGGGCGACACCGAGGATGCGACACTCGTCATCACCTACTTCGGCGGTCAGGGTGGAACGGTCCAGGCGAATTTCGATCGCTGGCTCACCCAGATGACGCAGCCGGATGGCCGCGCGTCGAAAGACGTGGCGAAGACCTCCACGATGAACACGAACGGCCTGGCCCTCACGATCATGGATCTGCCCGGCACCTTCGTTGCCGAGGTCGCTCCGGGTTCGAGCGAACGCCACAACAAGCCCGGCTTCCATCTGCGCGCCGCGGTGATCGAGGGCAAGGGCCCCTTCTTCGTGCGTCTCGTGGGGCCCGCGAAGACGATCGCGAAGTGGGACGCGAGCGTCCAGGCGTTCTTCAAGAGCCTGCGCGCCGAATAGCCGTCCCATTGCCCGAACTGCCCGAAGTCGAAGCCGCCCGAAAGGTCGCGCTCCGCCGTCTCAAAGGAAGGCGGATCATCGAGGCTCGCTGCCCGCCTGATTCGATCGTTTTGCAGGGGTCATCGCCCCGCCGGATTGAGAACGCCCTCCGGGGCGCTACCGTCAAGGACGCGGGTCGCTTCGGCAAACACCTGTGGTTCGAGCTCGACCGCAAACCCTGGCCGGTTTTTCACTTCGGGATGACGGGCGCCTTCCACTACCTGCCATCGAAGGCGGAGACGCCGCGCTTCCTTAAACTCGAAATGACGCTCGACGACGGCCGCCGGTTCGCCTTCACCGACCCGCGGCGTTTCGGGCGACTGCGGCTCGCTTTTGATCCGAGGCACGAGCCTCCCTTGAGCGGCCTCGGCCACGATCCGCTGTTCGGCCTTCCCGCGACCGCCGATCTCACCACCCTGATCGCTGCGCGGAAGACGCCCATCAAGGCCCTGCTCCTCGACCAGTCGGTGTTCGCGGGTGTGGGGAATTGGATCGCCGACGAGGTTTTGTATCAGGCCGCGATTCGGCCGCAGCGCAGGGCCGCCGATCTGTCGAGAATCGAAGTGGCGCGGCTGCGAACCACGCTCTTGCGTGTCATCCGCCGCGCCGTGGCTGTGAACGCCGACTCGGACCGCTTCCCTCCAGGCTGGTTGTTCCACCACCGCTGGGGCCGGGTCGCGGGGTCCCTCACGTCCGACGGCGAGGCGATCGTGCACGACACCGTGGGCGGACGAACCACCGCTTGGGTGCCCTCGCGCCAGTTCTAGCTCTTCCCTGCCCCTTGACCTTGCCTGTTCCGGTAACGTTGAATCACAGGGAAGGGCCTCCGGGCGAAGGCCACCACAGGCGAAGTTTGGAGAAAAAGCATGGCCGAGCCGGATAAACCCGCGTCGAGATTCTCGAGACGCTCCTTCATCAAAACCGCGGGGGCGGGCGCCGCCGTGGCGGGCGTCTCGGCCGAGGCTCAGGAAAAGAAGCCCGAGGTCCTCGGACCGGACGCATCGACGATCACCCTCAAGGTGAACGGGGTCGCGAGACAGGTGACCGTTGAGCCGCGGGTCACCCTGCTGAGGGCGCTTCGCAACGAACTCGAGATCACGGGCGCCAAGGAAGTCTGCGACCGCGGCGGCTGTGGCGCCTGCACCGTCTTGATGGACGGCCGTATCGTGAACGCGTGCATGCTGATGGCCTGGGACGCGGTGGGCCATGAGATCACCACCGTCGAATCCTTCGGAACCCCGGAAAAACTCTCGCCCATCCAGGCCGCGTTCCTCGAGTGCGACGGTTACCAGTGTGGTTTCTGCACGCCGGGGATGATCGTCAGCTGCACCGCGCTCCTGAAGTCGAATCCCAAGCCCTCGCTCGATGAGACCAAAGCGGCCCTCGCGGGAAACCTGTGCCGATGCGGAACCTACGGGCGCATCTTTGAAGCGGTGGACCAGGCCGCGAAAACCATGGCTTCGGCCAAACCCGCGGCCCGCCCCGCGAAGAAGGGTGAGTAGGTCATGGCTCAGCAACCCACCCCGACCCCGCCTCCCATCCCGACCATGAAAATGAAGGCGAAGGCGGGCTTTCCCGGCAAGCCGGTCGAAATGGAAATCAATCCCGCGGTGGGCGACCTCAAGCCCTGGGACCTCGACACTCAGTTCGACGTGATGAAGGGTCGCTATCCGCGGCTCGAAGGCCCGCTCAAAGTCACCGGCCGCGCGAAGTACACGTACGACATCAAGCTTCCGGGCATGCTCTGGGGCCGCATGGTTGGCGCCACGGTTCCGCACGCCGAGGTGGTGAAGATCGACACGTCGAAAGCCGAAGCGCTTCCGGGCGTCAAGGCGGTCTGGACCACGGAATCGCGAACCGTCCGATTCGCCGGCCAGGACGTGGCTGCGGTCGCCGCGACCACGCCCGATATCGCCGAGGACGCCGCCCGTCTCATCGAGATCACGTACAACGAGAAGCCCTTCATCACCGACCTCGAGAAAGCGATGGAGGCGGGCGCGCCTCCCGTCTACTCGCTCGAACAGGTTCCAGGGAATCCCGCGATCCCGAGAAACGGCAACATCCTCGGGCCCCAGACCGGCCGCGGCCTGAAGCGAGGTGATGTCGCCGCAGGACTCTCCGAGGCCGAGGTCAGCGTCGAGGGGACGTACCGTGTTTCCGTTCACACCCACGCGCCGCTCGAAACCCACGGTGTCATCGCGCAGTGGGATGGCGACGAACTCACGATCTACGCCTCCACGCAGGGTGTCTTCACCGTGAAGGAAGGCGTCTCCGAGGCGCTCAAGATTCCAAGGACCAAGGTCCGCGTCATCTGCGAGCACATGGGCGGTGGTTTCGGCAGCAAGCTGGCGCCGTCGGCCACCGGAAGTCAGTTTGCCGTGGTCGCCTGCATCCTCGCCCAGAAAGCGCAGGCGCCGGTGAAGCTCATGCTGGATCGGCGACAGGAGCACCTGTGCACCGGCAATGCGCCCTCGGCCTTGATCACCGTGAACATCGGTGCGAAGAAGGACGGCACATTCACCGCGATCCACCACCGCTCGTACGGCTCGGCAGGCATCGCCCCCGGCGCCGGCACCGCGGCGCCGCTTGGAAACCTCTACCAGAACACCGCGAACATCCTCGGTGAAGACCACAGCGTTTTCACGAACGCGGGTCCGTCGGCTCCCCTGCGCGCTCCGGGCCATCCCCAGGGCGCTTTCGCCCTCGAGTCGGCGGTCGACGAGCTGGCGGAGAAGCTCCACATGGATCCGCTCGAACTTCGCAAGAAGAACGATCCTTCACCCGTGCGTCAGATGCAATACGACATCGGGGCGAAGGCGATCGGCTGGGAGCGGAGGAACAAGAAGGCGGGCGACGTGCCAGGACCCCGCAAACGCGGCATCGGCATGGCGAATGGCGAGTGGAACGTCATCGCGCGCGGCAGCGGCGTCGGCTGCGAAGTGCGCATCCATCGCGACGGTTCGGTCGAATGCTTCTCGGGCGCCCAGGACATCGGCAGCGGCTTCCGGACGGCCATGGCCGGGGTGGCGGCTGAAGAACTCGGCCTGCAACCGAAGGACATCACGATGCATGTGGGCGACACACGCTGGCCTGAGGGTCCCGGTTCGGGCGGCAGCAACACCACGAACTCGGTGGCGCCGGTGGTGCGACTCGCGGCCAACGACGCG
>CAYNHK010000084.1:0-19774 GCA_964396875.1 uncultured Acidobacteriota bacterium
TTCACGAAGAGGCGTCGATCACGAGCCTCTTCATTTGATGCCGCCCCGTAACCCCTTACACCAAGCGGGTTTTTCGGGAAAGCGTCGCTAAGAGTTGAAGACGAGAAGCCATGTCAGACATCGTTGTTGCTGCAGAAGCCCGCGAACAGCGCGGCAAGAATGAAGCCAAGCGCCTCCGTGCCCGGGGCCGCATCCCCGCCATCGTCTACGCGCCCGGCAAGGAAAACGTCGCGGTGAGCGTCTCCCCGCGAGAACTCGCCGTGGTCTTCAAGACCGGCGCCGCCGAGAACACGCTCGTCGACCTCGAACTCGACGGCAAGAAGCGCAAGGTGATCCTGAAGGACTATCAGGTCCATCCGGTGCGCCCCGAATTCCTGCACGCCGACTTCTACGAAGTGGCTCTCGACAAGGCGATCCACGTCAAGGTCCACATCGAACTCCAGGGCATTCCCATCGGCGTCAAGAGGGATGGCGGCCTGCTCGAGTTCGTGACCCGCGAGATCATGGTCTCCTGCCTGCCCCTCGACATCCCGAAGAAGTTCGTGGTGGACATCGCTCCCCTCGAAATCGGCGGTGAGGTTCGCGTCTCCTCCATTCCCATGCCCGACAAGGTCAAGGTTCTGACCGACGGCGACCTGCTCCTGGCCCACGTGGTCACCAAGCACGCCGAAGAGGCGGTTGCCGCCCCGGTCGAGGGTGCGGTGGTCGCTGCCGAGCCGGAAGTCGCGAAGAAGGGCAAGGCTCCGGTCGAGGGCGAAGCCGCGAAGGTTGCTGCCGCCCCCGCAGGAAAGGACGTCAAGAAAGACAAGAAGTAGCGGCCGATGCGGCTGATCGTCGGCCTCGGCAATCCGGGCGAGAAATACCGTCGAACCCGGCACAATGCCGGGTTCATGGTGATCGACGAGCTGGCCCAGAGGCTTCCGCTCGGCGCCCGGGAGCGCATCGACGACGCGTGGGCGGTGAAAACCGAGATCGCGGGCGAACGGGTAGTTCTGCTGAAGCCGCAAAGCTTCATGAACCGCTCGGGCCCGGTGGTCGAGGCGGCGTTGCGCTGGTTCAATGTCGAGCCCGACTCTCTCGTGGTCATTTCGGACGATGTCGCCCTTCCCTTGGGCGCCCTCCGGATCCGTGCGCGCGGCTCCCATGGCGGCCAGAATGGACTCCGCTCCATCATCGATTCGATCGGCACCGAGGAGTTCACGAGATTGCGGTTCGGGATCGGCGCATCCGAACCCGTCCTGGATCTGGCCGGCTTCGTCCTCTCCGACTACACCGACGCCGAGGTCCTGAGGGTCCAGGAAATGGTCTCGAGGGCCGCCGACGCGGTCGCAGTGCTCGTCGAACACGGCATCGAACGGGCCATGAACACGTTCAATGCCCCCGCGGCCCAACCCGAATAGGCCAAAGCCCTGTAGAATTGCCGGCCGCACCAAAAACAGACACTCCTTGCTGCAAGTAGCAAACCGCAAAAGCAGCTCTTTTCACTTGATCCATAAGGAGATCAGAAACACGTGAGTCAAAGACAGTATGAGATTTTGTTCATCGCCGAACAGAATCTCGGTGAACCCGAAGTCGATACCCTGACCGCCACGGTCAAGGGCTTCATCGAAAAGGAAAACGGCACGGTCGAGAAGGTCGAGAAGTGGGGCAAGAAGCGCCTCGCTTACACGATCGGCAAGAACCGCGAAGGCAGCTACGTGCTGATGATCGCGAATGCCCCCGGCAGCGCAATGGCCGAAGTCGAGCGCCGCATGCGCGTGACCGACGGAATCCTGCGCTTTCTGGCCATCCGCATCGACGCCGAGATGAAGAAGGCCGATCGCAAGAAGACGATCCGTGGAAAGAAGGAGTCGACGCGGCGCGCGAGCGTTCGTGAGAAAGACCGGGCCTTCGAAGGAGGTGCGCAATGAGCGACATGGAAACGCCTGAATTCAGAGGCCGAAGCGGCGAAGGCCGTGGTCCCGGCGGCGAGCGCGGCGAACGCGGCGAGCGCAAGGACAAGGAGAAGGGCGGGGGCAAGGGCGGCTTCTTCCGCCGGCGCAAGACCTGCAAGCTGTGTTCAGAGAAGGTCGACTACGTCGACTACAAGAACACGAAGCTTCTTCTCGCGTTCATTCCCGAGCGCGCGAAGATCCTTCCCCGCCGCATGTTCGGAACCTGCGCGCCGTGCCAGCGCAAGGTCCGCACCGCCATCCTGCGCGCGCGCCAGATGGCGCTCATTCCGTACTCGACCGAGTAAGCCGGCCGAAGCGCGGCGCATCAAGGACCAGGGACGTTTCAGGCCGAAACATCGAGCATGAGCGTCCCTGTGTCCGCGCCCAAGCCCTCGGTTCCCATGCCCTCGGCAACCGCCTTCGCCGTGCTCGCGGGCGTGATGGCCGGAGTTCTCTTCCTCCTGCCACGGCTCGCCGCGAGCGTTCCCCTTCTTTCTCTCCCGTTGAGCATCGCGGGTCTCTTCTCGGCGCTTCCCCTGCTCGTGGTGCGAACCTCCGGAAATTTCAGCCACGGCGGAATGGCATTGCTGTCGGCGGTTCTGGCGCTGGCTCTCCTCGACTCGGGACAATCCGCGATGGCCTTCGTGGTGCTCTTCGGTCTTTGGGCTCTGGTCGCCGGCGAGGTTCTTTCCCGCCGCCGCAGTGTCATCGCGGGCTGCGCCGCCGGCTTCCTCGTTCTGGCGAGCGAGGCGCTCTTCGCGGGTTTCGTCCAGGGGACCGGCCCCATCGAAGCCACGTTGCGTTCACCCCAGGTCCAGACCGCGTTCGACCAGTGGGCCACTCAGTCCGCCCTCGAGCCTTCGGAGGCGAAGGCGGCGATCGAGCGCGTGCGCACCGGAATCGTGTCCCTCTACCCGTCTCTTTCCGTGGTCTCCGCAGCCACCATCGTCTCATTGAACGCCGTGGCCCTCGGACGCATGGTGTCGAAGAGCGGCGCTGCGGGCTTTCCGCCGAACGAACTCCTGATGTTTCGATGGCCCTTCCCCATCGTGGTGGCCTTCGTGGCCTCGGGCGCTCTGCTCCTCTTCCCCGACCTCCAGACCCTGGCCTGGAACGGCCTCGTGGTGACGCTTTTCCTGTTTCTCCTCCAGGGCCTCTCGGTCCTGGCCTTCGCCCTCGCCCGGGTCTTTCCGAGTGCCTTGATGCGGACCCTGTTCATCATGGCTTCGCTGCTCGGTCCCTGGGCCATCATGCTTTCGCTCCTCGGCCTGTTCGACCAGTGGTTCGACTTCCGGGCCCGTTTCACAAATCCAGATCCCGCGGCTCCGCCCGCGAGCTAACCTTCGCTAAATTCTCTTTTGAGGTAACAACAGCAATGGAAGTCATTCTTCGTGAGGATTGGCAGTCCCTCGGCCGTCGCGGCGATGTCGTGAATGTGACCGAAGGGTATGCCCGGAATTTCCTTCTCCCCAAGGGCAAGGCCCTCGCGGTCACCCCCCAGAACAAGGCGCGCATCGAAAAAGAGCGCAAGGAAAACGCGATCAAGCTCGCCAAGGAGAAGGCGGTTTTCGAGGAGCTTGGCAAGAAGATCGACGGCATGCGCTTCGTGGTGCCGCGCCGCGTGGCAGAAGGCGACAACCTCTACGGTTCCGTGACGTCGAACGACATCGCGGATCTCCTCAAAGCCAAGGGCTTCGAGGTCGAAAAGCGCAAGGTCTCTCTCGAAGAGCCCATCAAGAAGCTGGGTGAGCACACGGTGAAGGTCCGCCTGCATCCCGAGGTCGAGACCACCATCCGCCTGCTTGTGACGAAAGAGGCGTAAGAACCTCAAGGGGGGCCTTTGGCCGCCATGGCAACCACGGCGTTTTCGAATGCGAGCGCGCCCCAGGGGGCCATGGGCGAACGCTCGCTTCCCCACAACGCCGAGGCCGAGCGCACGGTCCTGGGCGCCATCCTCGTCGACAACCAGGCCTTCAACTCGGCCGCCGAGGTCCTGACCCGGGACGACTTCTATCGCGACGCCCACCGGCGTATCTTCGAAGGGATGGCCACCCTCGCGGAGAAAAGCGAGCCGATCGACCTCGTCACCCTCAAGAACGAGCTCAGCCGCACCCAGAGCCTCGACGCCGCGGGCGGCATTGCCTATCTGGCGGGCCTGGTCGAGGGCGTGCCGCGGCTCGAGAACGTGCTCACGTGGAGCCGGATCATCCGCGAAGCCTCGGTGCTGCGGAACCTCATCCACGCCTCGGCCCGAATCGCGCAGGAAGCGACGAGCGCCGAGGATTCAGCCGATGCCATCCTCGACCGGGCCGAGCAGGCGATCTTCGCTATCGCAGAGCGGAAGATCCGCGCCGGCCTCGTGCCGGTCAAGGACTTCATCAAGACGACGTTCGAGTCGATCGAGAAGCTCTCACAGTCGAAAGACGCCATCACCGGCGTTCCCACCGGCTTCATCGACCTCGACCGGATGACGAGCGGTTTTCAGAAGGGCGATCTCATCATCCTCGCCGCGCGCCCCGCGATGGGAAAGACGTCCTTCGCGCTCAACATCGCGCGCACCGCGGCCCAGGCGACCGCCGAGCCGGTGGCCATTTTCTCCCTCGAAATGTCCAAGGAGCAGCTGGTCAAGCGTCTCATCTTCGCGGAGGCGCGGATCGAATCGGGCCTCGTGACCCGCGGCCAGCTCCGAGACTCCGACTGGGGCAAGCTCACCACCGCCTGGGCCGACCTGCACAAGCTCCCCCTCTTCATCGACGACGCCTCCTTCCTCACTCCCCTCGAACTCCGCGCGAAGTGCCGGCGGCTCAAGGCCGAACACGGCCTCGGTCTCATCGTGGTCGACTACCTCCAGCTCATGGGCTCGGGCGGCCGGGTCGAAAACCGGCAGCAGGAGATCTCGTCGATCAGCCGTTCGCTCAAGGGACTCGCCAAGGAACTCGAGGTTCCCGTCCTCGCCCTCTCGCAGCTCTCCCGCGCCCCGGAGGCCCGCACGGATCGGCGTCCCCAGCTCTCGGACCTGCGCGAATCCGGCGCCATTGAGCAGGACGCCGACGTGGTCATGTTCATTTACCGGGACCACGTGTACAAGCCGACCGAAGAGAACCGCGGTTCCGCCGAGCTGATCATCGCGAAGCAGCGCAACGGCCCCACCGATACCGTCAACCTCGTCTTCCTGCGCGAGTTCACACGTTTCGAGAACCGCGCTCCCGAGGATTACTCCTCCGGCTTCGGCGGCGACTCCGGCTACTGATCGGCCGAGCTTCCAGGATGAGCGAGCGCGACGCGGCCAGGTCGCATCACCCCGCGACCGCATGGGTGGACCTCGGCGCCATCCGGGACAACTTCCGCGCGCTGCGGAATCACGCGGGCTCCCGCGGGGTCATCCCGGTCATCAAGGCGGACGCCTACGGGCACGGAGCCGTCGAGGTGGCCCGCACCCTCGAGCCCATGGGCGTCGCGATGTTCGCGGTCGCGTATGTCGACGAGGCGATCGTCCTCCGGAAGGCTGGCATCGCCACGCCGATCCTCGTCCTCACCGGTTTCGCGCCGGATCAACTCGACGACGTCTTCGCCCATCGCCTCACCCCCGTGATCTCGACGCGGGAACAGTTGATAGCACTCGAAGCGCTTCCCCTCGACGAGGATCGCAGCCGGCTCCACGTGCACATCAAGGTCGACACGGGAATGTCCCGCCTCGGCGTCAGGATCCATGAACTCGAACCTGCGATCCACCGCCTCGAGGATGTCGAGGGCGTTCGCATCGACGGCCTCATGACCCATCTGGCCTCGGCGGACGAGGACGAAATTGCGACCGCGAAACAACTCGACCTCTTCGACGAAGCGATCATCCGTCTCGAAACGCTGGGGGTGCGTCCGCGCCTGATCCATGCCGCCAACAGCGCAGGGATGGCCTGCGTTCGCGAAACCCACACCGCGGTCCGCCCCGGCCTGCTTCTCTACGGCCTGGCGCCGCGACCGATCTCGCCCCAGATCGCGGTCAGGCCCGCGATGTCGCTTCGCGCGCGCGTAGCTCTGGTGAAAACGGTCGCCGCGGGCACACCCGTGAGCTATGGGGGCCGCTTCGTGGCTGCAACGGAGACGAGGATCGCCACGATCAACGCCGGATACGCGGATGGCATCCCGCGGACGAATCTCATGCGCGAGAAGGGCGCCTTGCGTCATGGACCCACGACTCTGCCCGTGGCGGGCACGGTCTGCATGGACCTCACGATGCTTGACGCCACCGGCGCGCCGGGGCTCAAACCGGGCGATGAGGTCACGGTCTTCGGGGAGGCGCCCACGGCATGGGACCTCGCGGAGTGGGCGGGGACGAACGCGTGGCAGATCCTCACTTCCGTGGGCCCGCGCGTGCCCAGGCGTCACACCCACGGCTCCGAACAATGAATCGGAGCAGCGCCCTTCTGGTCGCTCTGCTGAGCATCGTCCTCTTGCAGGGCTGCACCGAGATGATCGTGCACGATGGAAAAACGCGTGCCACCATCATCGTTCCCAAAGATGCGCCGGTCGAAGTCGTTCGCGCCGCAAAGGAACTTCAGACCTACCTCAAGAAGACTTCCGGGGCCGAACTTCCGATCCGCAACGAAGGCGCGGGTGGAGGCGACCGGGTCGAGATCCGCATCGCAGTCAATCCGCTGGGCATCGTTCGCGGCGGCGATCCCGCGACTCAGATCGTGCACGAGGACGGCTACGCGATCCAGAGCGGCGGCCGGATGGTCACCATCATGGGCGGGTCGCCCCGGGGCACCCTTTACGGTGTCTACGATTTCATCGAACGCGCGCTGGGTGTGCGCTGGTTCATGCCGACCGAACTCGGCGAAGACATCCTGAGGGCCAAGTCGATCGCCGTGCCCGAACTCACGGTGGTCCGAAACCCGGCCTTCCCATCGGTGAGCGGCTTCACCTGGGCGGGGAGCCCCGGCGCCGCGGACTGGGAACTGAGGATGCGGGTGAAGGTCGGCAAGCCGGTGAGCTTCGGACACAACTGGTACAACATCCATCGCTTCTCCAAGGAGGCCCTCGAGAAGGACCCGGAGATGTTCGCCCTGGTGGGCGGGCAACGCGGCCTCAGCACGCAGTTGTGTTCGAGCCACCCGAAAGTGATCCAGGCGAGCGTCGATGCGGCGCGCCGATACTTCAAGGCCAATCCCGACTCGCCCCTCTTCTCGATCAGTCCGAACGACGGCGCCGGGTGGTGCGAATGTGAACGGTGCAAGAACGTCGACGCGCTGTACGGAATCACGGACTTCAGCCTGGCCGACCGCTTTGTTCACTACGCGAACCGGGTCCTCGAGGAGCTCGAGAAGACGAACCCGGGGAAACAGGTGGGCATCTACGCGTACTCGGAGCACACCTCGCCGCCCAAACGAGCGCGGCCGAAGGAGGGCTACGTCACCGCCCTCACCCACATGCCCTGGGAGTTCTGCCACATCCACGCCATCGACGACCCCGCCTGCCCCTCGAATCAGCGCTACCTCGACTACCTCAAGGGCTGGTCGAATCTCACCCGGCACGTCGGCATCTACGAGTACTACGGTCACTTCTTCGCGTTCACACCCTGGCCGATCGTCCATTCGATGCGGCGGGACATTCCGCTCTACCGGGACATGAAGATCGAGCGTTTCATCAGCGAGACCCAGCAGAACTGGGCGAATCAGGGACTCAACTTCTACGTCGCCGCGAAACTGGTGGCGGATCCGACGGTGGATGTCGATGCTCTACTCGCCGAGTACTTCACGCGCTTCTACGGGAAAGCGGGAGGCGCCATGCGGCGATACTCCGACCTGTGGGAGGCCGCGATCAAGAAGACCGGAGAGACGCCTGAGCACCGAGGATACTGGTGGCTGTCGATGTTCAGCCTGCCTCTGGTCGCCGAGGCCGATGGAATCCTCAAGGAGGCCGAGGCGCTGGCCAAAGGCGACACCGACCTGGTGCGCAAGCGGGTGGCGTTCGCGCGCACCGGCTTCGGATACACGGACGCCTACGCCCGAATGATCGATGCGGGCGTGCGCAAGGACAAGGCCGCCCTCACCCAGTGGTCGGACGAGGCGCAGAAACGCTTGAAGGCCACCGAACGCTCGGCGCCTCAGGCCTTCTTCGTCTCGCTCGCCATCGACCAGACGAAGTACATGACGCGCATCCTCGAAACCGGTCTTCCGCCCTGGATAGCGCTCAAGCCCGTGCCCTGAGGGCCCGGAGCTACCACTCCTTGATGGTGTTGAAGACGGTGTCGCGCTCGACCGGGCGACGGCCGGCCTCGCGGATCAGGCGGCAGAGCTCGTCGACCGAGAGCGACTGAGACGTGGGCGCGCCCGCGTCGTGGGCCACTTTCTCCTCGGTCACCGTCCCGTCGAGATCGTCGGCGCCGAACGACAGACCGATTTGCGCCACCCGCGGGCCGATCATGATCCAGTACGACTTGATGTGCGGGATGTTGTCGAGCATCAAACGCGCTACCGCGATCGCCTTCAGATCCTCGAACCCCGTGGTCTCGGGCAGCTTCATCGCCGGCGCTTCCCAGGGCTGGAAAGCGAGGGGAATGAAAGTGACGAAACCGTTCGTTTCATCCTGGAGTTCGCGAAGCCGGATCAGGTGATCCACGCGGTCCTCGATGGTCTCGATATGACCGTAGAGCATCGTTGCGTTGCTGGGGATGCCGAGCTTATGAGCCTGCCGCGCTACGTCGAGCCACTGCTCGCCGGTCGCCTTGCCCTTGATGATCTTGTTGCGGGTTTCCTTGTTGAAGATCTCGGCCCCGCCGCCCGGCATTGAATCCATGCCCGCGGCCTTCAGGGTCTCGAGGACCTCCACGACCGACTTCTTGTAGAGCTTGTGGAAGAAGAAGATCTCGACCGCGGTGAAGGCCTTGACGTGCATATCGGGCCGGATCTTCTTGATGCCCTTGAGCATGTCGATGAAGTACTGGAATGGCAGGTCGGGATGGAGGCCGCCCACGATGTGGACCTCGCGGCACTGTTTCGGCTGCTTGGCGACATCCGCGAAGACCTGGTCGAGGGACATCGTGTAGGCGCGGGCCTCCCCCGTCTTCGCCGCGAAAGCGCAGAAGTCGCAGGTGGCGGCGCACACGTTGGTGTGATTGATGTGCGTGTTGCAGACGAAGTACGCGACGTCGCCGTGCCTGGCCTCGCGGACGTGATTGGCGAGGCGACCGAGGCCGAGCAGATCATTCGTCCGGTAGAGAGCGACACCGTCGTCGAAAGAGAGCCGCTTGCCCGCGAGGACCTTCTCGCGAATCGATTCGAGCGAGGTGTCGCCCATCGAGAAGGTTTCAAGTACCGAAGGGACAGCCACGGCTTGGGCGTTCATGTGCGGCGCATTTTATTGGATCCGGGCCGTTTGCGCCTTGCGCGAGACCATGGGGCCGGGCCTATACTCCGCCCAAGGACGTAAACCCCTGAAGAAGCTCCTGTTTTCGCTCGTCATCGCCCTGGGCCTGGCCGTCCTGCCCATCGATCACTCCTTCCTTGCCCGAAGGACGGAGTCGCTCGCGATGGCGGCTATGGAGCCAGGCTTTTCGGTGGTGCGGGGGCAGATCGAGCGCGGCAAAACGCTCGCCGCCGCGCTGTCGAGCGTCATCAGCCCGCGAGAGATCCACGAACTCGTCACCTCGGCCCGGACCAACTATGACCTCAAGGACGTGCGGCCGGGCCAGCCCTTCCGCGTCTCCGTGACGCCCGAGGGCAAACTGCGGACATTCTCTTACGCGATCGATGAACTTCGGACGCTTCGCGTGTCCCGGCGCGAGAACGGTCTGCACTCGGACGTCTCCTCGCGACGCTACGAGGTGCGCGTGGGCACCGCGGCCGGGGTCATCAACTCCAGCCTTTTCGAGACCATCGATGAGATCGGCGAACGCGACGAACTCGCGATGGAACTCTCCGAGATCTTCGCCTGGGACATCGACTTCAACACCGCGATCCAGAGGGGCGACACGTTCCGGGTCGCGGTCGAGAAGCTCTACCTCGACGGTGAACTCCGCCGCTATGGCAAGGTCCTCGCTGCCGAGTTCGTGAGTTCCGGCCGCACCCTCCGTGCGGTCCGGTTCGAGGGCGAAGACGGAAGCTCCGCCTACTATGCCCCTAACGGCGAACCGCTCAAGAAGGCGTTCCTGAAGTCACCCCTGCGTTTCACGCGCGTGAGTTCGAGTTTTTCAAGGGGCCGGTTCCATCCCGTCCTGCACCGGACACGCGCGCACAACGGCACCGACCTCGCCGCTCCTCACGGCACGCCCGTGCGAGCCATCGGCCACGGAACGGTGCTGACCGCGGGAGTCCAGGGCGGCTATGGAAAACTCGTCGTGGTGCGGCACACCAACGGTTACACCAGCTACTACGGCCATCTTTCGAAGATCCTCGTGCGCGGCGGCCAGCGGGTTTCGCAGAACGACCTCATGGGGCTGGTCGGCGCCACGGGTCTCGCGACGGGTCCGCACCTTCACTACGGCATGATGAAGAACGGCGCGTGGGCTGACCCCATGCGTATTCAGAGCCCGCCCGCCGAGCCCCTGCGGGCTGAAGATCGTCCGGCCTTCCTTCAGGCTGCAAGTCAGTATGTCGCTCTGCTGCCTCCCGTCCCAGTCTCCAACCGAACGGCAAACAACTCCACGCGCTAGAGTGCTCGGATGAGGCCCGCTCCTCGAGTCCGGCGACAATTGAGGATGGCCGTCGCCTTCGTCACCGCGGCCGGCCTCGTTCCCCTCACCGGAACCGTTCGTGCGGCCGCACCGGTGGTGACGATCACCCCGACGGGAGCCAGGGTTCAGGTGTCGTCCGCGACCCTCGCGGAAACGATCGACGCCCTGGCGCGCGTGGCTGGCTTCAAGGTCACGTACGACGGCGCCCGGCCCTCGGCCATGTTGTTCAACGCCGAAGTCGATACCCCCACGGTCGCGCACACCCTCAACCGTCTGCTCGAAGGACAGAACCTGAACTATGGAATCGTGTTCGACCTGACAGGCACAAAAGTAACGGCCCTCATGATCTTCGGTACGGCGTCCAAGACATCCGGGTCGGCCGGGGGAGGGTCCACAACGGCACGGCCTCAACCCTTCGCGACCCCAAGAAACCCGCGCGCCACGCTGCCGCCGGTGGACGACGACCCGGTTGAAGAGGTTCAAGCTGACACGACGCCCGAACCGACGCCCACACCCACGCCTTCGCCCGTGGCGCCGCAGCAGGGGGCCACGCCGAACATGCCCTCTCCGTTCGCGCCCAGGCCCTTCGGTCGGCCCCTGGTTCCGCCGCCTACCCCACCGCCCGCCGCCCCTACGCCCTCGCCTCTATCGTGAGATGCGCGGCAGTTCCGCGTCGGGCGCACGCACGCCCTGTTGGGGCGGAGCCTGGTTCGGACCGCCCGCGGGTGGCCTTCCGCCCATGATGGGGGCGCCGATCACGAAGGGTACGTTCGGCGCGAAGATCCATCGGCTGTAGATGTTCGTGCCATTGACCGAACGGATGCCGGCTTCCGGGGAGAGGCTCGCAACCCCCGCGATCGGGCCGGTCTGAGCACCGGAGTTTCCGCCGAAGATCGGTGTGGCGGTCGGTGAGGGTGATGGTGTCGGACGGCCGGGGGGGCCGCCCGGAGCGCCGGGAACACCCGGCCTCGGTGCCAGACCCTCGCCGGGACGCAGAATGCGCCATTTGCCATCCGGGGTGAACGGATCCTTGTAGGCCTTGCGCAGGTACTTTCCCTGAACGAGCTGCTCGAAGGACGCGGGAAGGGCGTTTCCGTTCTTCCTCTGGAATCTGGCCACGGCATTCGAGATCTGCCGGCCCCTGAAGATGAGTTCCTGCTCTTTGTCGTCTTGCGCGAGGTAGCGCCAGGACGGGAGGGCGAGCATGAGTGCAAAGGACATGATCGCGAGCATCGCGATCAGGGCGACCATGGAGTAACCGGCCTCGCTGATTCGACGACGCGGAATCACTGCTTCTTCCCGGACGTGGCGGTCTCGCCCTCGCCCTTCTTCTCCGCCTTCTCGAAGTCCTTGACGATTTTCCGGATGTAGCCACGAGTCTCGCGATAGGGCGGCACACCTTTGTGCCGGGCCACCGCGCCGGGACCGGCGTTGTAGGCCGCAAGAGCCTCGGCCACACGGCCGTCGTATTTCTCGAGGAGCTGCCGGAGGAGGCGGACACCGGCGTCGATGTTCTCGGCCGCGTCGAAAGCGTCCCGAACCCCGAGTTCCTTCGCGGTGCCCGGCATGAGTTGCATCACGCCCTGGGCGCCTTTGGGGGAAACGGCGGCTGGGTTCAGCGCCGACTCGGCACGGGCCACCGCCCGGACGAGCGAACGCGGCAAGGAGTATTTGTGGGCGGCGTCGGCGACGATCTGCTCGATGGTGCGCGGCGTCTTCGATTCGCTTCCCGCGCTTCCCTCAATCGACGCCGGCGGGGCGGGTTCGATATCCACCTGCTCGTCCGGCTCGACCCGGACAACATCGATCGCTCGGAGCTGCACGTCGCCACCCGCAAGTGTCGCCGTACACAGACTCGAGTCGCAGGAGAGCGCGTCGATCTTGAGCGTCTTCCCGGTGCTGAGGAACAGAGTGTCGGCGGACGCCGTGGCGGCGCTGACGGCGCATGCCAATCCCAGCCCGACCCATCCTCTCGCCTTCGTCGTCATCGGAGACGCTACTCAATCACCGATATCTCGATATCGCCGTTCAGCTCGGTCGCCGAGAGTATCTCGTACCGGACCTTGATCGTGCCCGCGGCCGTCCTCCTGGTCTGGACCCGCGCCGAAGCTTCACCGTTGTTGTCGGTCGTCTGGTCCGCCCGGTCGAGAACGGTGTCCGTCGCCGGATTGTCGGCCACGGAGAAGCGAACCGGAACTCCCGATACCGGGTTTCCGTCCACATCGAGAACCGTCACCTTGAAGCGAGCGGTTGACTGGCCGGTCTTGAGATCGATGCGGGGGTCGAGCAGACCTTCAAGCACTCTAGCCGGCCTCTTCGCTCCGATCGTGACTTCGATGGGGTCGACGGTGGTTACGCCCGAGAACGCCGTGATCCTGGCCACTCCGGAACGCGCGTCGGACCTGAACGTCACCCTGGCCACACCGTCGTTCGTCTTTCCCTGTTCGGGAATCTGCCCGAGGCTCGCGAAGAACTGAACGACCGTGCCGTCGGGAACGGGCGTGCCCGCGGGTTCGATGATGAACACGCTGACAATCGCAGTGTCACCGTTCGCGGCGATGAACGGAGGATTCACGGACATGAACATCGTGGATTCCGCCGGAGCGGTCAGAAGGGCCTGGCCGCAGGAAGCAGAGACGAGGCCTGCCAGAGCGAGGGCGCCCAGGCGTCCCAAGGGCTTGGGAACAGCGCTGGCGTGAATCATGGGTTCACCGTAACACGAACGGCTCCCGCGAGCGGAACCGGGCTCTGCGTGGTTCCAGAGCTCAGGGAAAGGTTCTCGACGAAAATCGTCGCTTCGCCGGGACGGTTGGCACGGAAGCCAACGATGACTACGGTGCCGGTCCCGCCGGCGAGCGGCGTCGCCCGCCTCAACTGGGCCGCGGCCCGCTGACCTTCCAGCTGTCGCTCGGCCAGGACCTGAACTCCGTCGACCGAGAGAAGTTGTCCAGGGCCGATCTCGACGAACTCGATAGAGGGCGAATCCGTTCTCACCGCGATTGAAACGTCCTTGACCGATCGCGCGTTGAAGAGGTTCACGGCCACGCGTTGGATCTCGCCCACCTTCATCTGGACTTCGGTACGGTCCCACGCCGAACGGGAGGCGAGGGGCCCTCCCGCAGGGGTTTCAGAGACGGGTGGAGCCGACGGCGGCGTTGGGGCCGGAGACGCATCCGGTTTCTCGTCGCTAACCTCCTCCTTCTCGACTGCCGCACTGCGGGAAGGTGTTGGGTTCGGCGTGGCCACAGGCGTTGGCGCAGGCGAAGTCGTGGCCGCTGGCGTAGCGGCGGGCTCCGCCTCAGGTTCCACCAACTCAGGGCCGAAGAGGGGACGCACGCCCGGAATCTTCAGGTTGTTGCGCAAACCAAGATAGAGCGGTTCCACGTCTTCGGGCAGGACGTTCGGCGCCCGGAGAATGTGAGGCGTAAGCGAGATGAGAATCTCGATCTCCTCATCGCGCCGCGTCTGACCACCGAGGAGCTTGTTCACCAGCGGGATCGACTCGAGACCGAGAAGACCCTTGAGCGTTCGGGCATCGCGGCCCTGAAGGAGCCCACCGATCACCGCGGTGACCCCGTCGGACAACCGGAGCGTGTTCTCCAGCTTGCGGGTCAGAAACTGGGGATAGTTGACGGCGTTGTCTCCAGTCCCGAACACCTTGTCCTCACCGATCAGAGAGAACTCCGCCTTGAACTCCATGGTGACTTCATCATTCGCCGTGACCTTGGCCTTGTCGATCTCCAGGTTCACGCCGACCGTCTTGTACTGGGCGCTGGTCGTGCCCCCGAAACCACCACCGACCTGGCCCCCCTGGCCCGCCTGTGCGTAGCCTGGATAGAACTGTGGAATGGGCACGTCGGTGCCGACGTTGAAGGTTGCCTTCTTGCCCTCGAACGCGCGTACCTTGGGCGACGAGAGTATTTTCACGATCGATTCGTCGTGGAGGAACTTCGCGAAGAGTTTCGAGGGGATCTGCACGATCCAGTCCGCTGCGTTCAGAGAGGAAAGCAGATGAGCGCGCAGGTTCGTCAGGCCGTCTGACACCTCTCCATCCAACCCCGTCGGCCGCAGTTCCACACTCGCCTGGTAGTTGGAGAGCTGAAGGCCATATTCCTTGGCCTTGGTCCGATTGATCTCGAGGATCTCCACCTCCACCAGGATTTCGCCCTTCGGCTTGTCGTTGGAGCGGATGAAGCGGTCGGCCAGGGCCATCTCGTCCAGGGTGGAGATCACAGTGATGGCGTTGGTGGTGTCGTTCTTCGATACTTTGGTTTGCGCGCCGAGAGCGGTCCGAAGCGGCGCCTCCAGATCCTTCGCTTCCACGTTCTCGAGATAGAAAGTCCGCATGACCTGATCGTCCCAACGCTGTCGAGTCTGGGCGTTGGTGTCGTCGAAGATGAGGATGGTGTTCTGATCGAGAACGCGGTAGGCCTTCTTGTTGATCAGGCCGACCTGATCCAACGCCTCCTGGAATGTGACGCCACTGATGTTCGACGTAATCGATTTGTCCTTGTTCTGCATGTCCGGGTCGAAGACAACGTTGACGCCGGCCAGAGTGCCAAGGGTCTGGTACACCTTTTCTATCGAGGCGGTCATCCTCAGGGTAATGGGCACGGGAGACCTGGGGGAGAGAAGAGGAACGGGAAGGCTCGCATCCTGGGGTCGCCGGGCGCTCAATTCCTTCGCCTGACGCTTCTCCGCCTCCAGCTTCGCGATGCGGGCCTTGAGGACCGCCATGTCGTCGGTGGCCGCCTTGTTGGATGGGTCGTAGTTCGCGGCGATCCCGTACTCCTCGAGAGCCTTGGCGAGACTTCCCGTCTGGACATGCTGCCGGGCCTTGTCCGTGTGCATCCGGCTCGCCTGGATCTTGGCGTTCTCGAGGGAGATCTTGTACTTGATGTTCTTGGGCGACGCTTGGAGCGCCCTGGTGAAGCGCGCTACCGCGAGATCCCAATCACCCTTTTCGGAGAGTTTCTGGCCGCTGCGGTGGGCGCGGCTGGCGCCGCAGCCAACCGTCAACGCGACCACGACCAGCGCGACGATGAACGACGATGCGCCCCTGCGCGATGAGACTCGGTGGATCAATCTGATCTTCAACTTTCTTGGTCTAGTTAGTCTTCAGCGGCAGGCGGCGTGTCCGACCCGACCCCAGTTCCTCGATTTCCGCCGACTCCGTGCCGATACGGACCACGCGGAAGGCGTTCCCCAGCACCTGACCGGGCTGACCGACGAGAAGAACGTCACCATCTTTGACGAAGGATCCAATCTTCCGGCCTGCCCCATTATCGACGATCCCGATGAGAGAGATGTTGAGGGCGGGCCACGGGGTGGGGGTGGGCGGCTGCTCCGGGGTGGGGAAAGGAGTGGCCACCGGGATCGGATCGAGCTTGATCACGGGAGCCGGAACCGGGGCGAGGTCGGCCCTCGAATCGCGTCCGAACTTGAATAGATCGCGCGAGGGCGCGGGGTTTGTGGGGTCTGCGCGACGGAGGCGGTCAAGGCCGATGGCCGGGACTTCGGATCCCACCTCCAGGCGCAACGCAGCCTTCTGGGCCAGGTCCTGGGCCGGCCAGAAGGTCTTCCACGCCGCGAACAGCGCGACGCCAAAAAGCAATGCCGCGCCCGCCTGCTTCGGTCCAATCACCATTCGCTGTACGGGATCCCGTTCATTCCGACTTGCGTCGCCGAACTCTTCACGTCGTAGACGCCGGTGGGGGCTTCCCCCGTCGCTTCGTCGAACTCCGGCGGTATCTCGACCCAGGGCGAAGCCGAGATCGGGTCCTGGGGAACCTTGCGAAGGTATCCATCGGTGACCAGGGCTTCGAGCGATTCGGGGTAACGGCCCTTGTCGGACTGGTACTGGTCGATGAGATCCCGCAGCCGGTAGAGATTCTCCCGGAGCACGGCCTCGCGGGCCTGGAGGACGGAGTTCTTGTAGTTGGGCAGGGCGATCGAGACGAGGATCCCCAGAATGCTGATCACGACGATCAGTTCGAGCAGGGTGAACCCGGAGCGCCGGTCGGGCCGGAGTCCGGTTCCACGGAACGCGGTTTGAAGTAGCACCATCACCAATCCTTCAGCTTCGTGCCGTCAAGCGCCGTTCCCTCGGCGAGGGTGTAGACATCGAAGACATTATCGCCGCACCACGAGAAGGAGTCCTTGTCGTCCTGGTAACAACGCATCCCCCATTCGGCCTTGCCGCTGAAGGGGTCTTCGGGAATCCGGCGCATGAACTTGAGCTTGAATCCGGGGCGCCCCACCTGGTTGACTCCTTCGACCAGGGTCTCGAGCGACTCGGGATACCCCTCGCTTCCAAGTTTGACGTCGGTGCCCCCGATCTGGCCGCGGTCGACGCCATCTTTGAAGCGATCGACGGCGGTGCGGATCTCGCGCAACGCGCGCCGAAGCTCGATCTCCTTCTGTCTCTGACGAGTCACCCGCGAGAGGGGAAGCGCCACCGCGGCGAGGATGGCGATGATGGTGGCCACGGCCAGCACCTCGAGGAACGTCGTCCCGCGTTCACCGCGCTTCAAGGGGTTTCTCCGTCGGTAAAGACCGCCCTGAGCTTGAGGCTCATCTTCGCCGCTTCCTGGTCCTGAGAAAGGGACATCTGATCGACCACGATGAAGCGCTTCGCGGCGGCGATGCGGGCGAGAAAACCGGTGAGGTTCGCGTAAGTGCCGTCGAGGGGAAGCGTCACTTCGACCCGCACGAGGTTGGTGCCCTTGATCTGATCGACATCGTAGCCGCTCTTCTTCGGCTGGAGGCCGGCATCGACGGCCAGCTTCTCGATCTCGCGCTGGGCCGCGAAAAGATCCACGGCGCGCGGCTTGAGGTAGTCGCGGCTCAGGCTCTCGATGTCCTTCCGGTTCTGCGCCACCAGTTCCTTGCGTGCGATCACCTGCGCCCACAGTCTTTCGAGCGAAGCGCGCTGGGTGGCCACTTCCGCGGCACGGCTTTCCGCCCGGCGCACCCGGGTCAGGCGGGGCCAGGTGAACGCGGCAAGAACCGCCACGTTGATCGCGAGGAGAACCAGACCCGTGACGGCGAGCCAGAGCCGGGCCTTCGAGCGTCTTCGCGTCATGGCTTCTTCCCCACGGGCATCGAGGTCGGGGGTGGATCAAAGACCAGTTCCAGGTTGAACTCCGTCAGGTCGTCGTTCTCGACAAGCGACTTCAAGACGGCGTTCGAGAACATGGGCGACGCGTCGAGATCTTCGGCCAGGGAGAAGGCCGCGTTCTTGTTCCTCGCTTCTCCGGAAAGTTCGATGATCATCCCCTGACCGCCTTTGGGCGCTCCGGGCGAGATCTTGGTCAGCCGGACATCGCCCGAGAGAATCTCTTCGAGTTCGGCGAGAAAACGCCGCCAGGGAAAGACGCGAAGATCGACAAGCTCTTTGTAGGCGCGCAGCCGAGCCAGCTCGGCGGTCTCGATCTTGAGCGGCGGCTCGAGGGCGATGTCTCGCTCGAGCTCCGCAATGCGCGCTTCGTCGCTCCGAACCGCAAGAACCGTTTTGGCCTCGTCGCCTGAGAGAAGCCGGCTGACGAAGCGCCCGTGGGCGACAGTGATCAGCACGGCCACCAGGGTCAGTGTGCCTGCCATGAGCCAGGGCAGTCGCTCGTTGCGGAATGGGCGCCTCGCAAGGTTGGTGGATGCGTTCACGGTGTCAGTGACCCATTCCCAGCAGGGCGAGGGCCGGCGCGGCCTGCCGCTCGATTGCCCCGGGGATGCCCGCCACCAGGAGATTTGCCGGCGTCTTTACGCGTTCGGGAGTTCGCCCGAATACGCTGAGCACGTCCTGACCGACGCGATCGAACGAGGGATCGGAGCAGTGGAGGTACGCCGCGGTGAGTGCGTTTCCCGCTAGACGGTCGCGCCAGAAAACTGCGGTGGACGCGATTTCCTTCCGCACCTCGTCGGGATTCCCCGCGACTTGCTCGTCAAAGGAACGAATCGAAACCGGCCAGGCGTCCCGGGTGAGGGTGAGGGTCATCCATCGCGGGTCGTGCCGGACGAGCAGGACATCGCCCGAGGTTGAGGGCCCCGTCGTTCCGAGGCCACGGAGCAAGGCCATCGTGGAGGTCTCCACTGAACCGACGTCGAGGCCAAAGGCCTCGCCCACCTGCTCGTAGGCCGCGAGCACCGCCGCGGAGAAACCGATCGCGAGCACCGGCTCCGCCGAGGATCGGGGCCAGGCCGAAATCACCCGCAGATCCCCTGCCGCAAACGGCAGCAGCTTCTGCATCCTGAAGGCCACGAGTTCGTCCCGCTTCTTGGGCTCGGCCTGGACCTCGTCCTGAGCGAAGAGGCGGAACCGGGCCACCGCATCGGGAACAACGATCGCGGCGCGCGCCATGGGCATCGCGCCCACTTTCGAGAGGACACGCTTGACCGCGTCGCGGATTTCTTCCCGGCCGACAAAACCCGGGTCCTCGAGCGTAGGCGCGAAGGCGCCCTCGCTCAACGGCTCGCTCACGAGCGAGCGCAGTTCCACCTTCCCGCGCCTCGACTCAACGCGGGCGCCCACCACGGCGAGCGAGGAGAACTCGAGCGCCACCTCGGCGCCCGCGGGCTCGAGAAAAAAGCGCCGGAGGGAGCCAGGGATCAAACCACCTCCACGAAAGTGACCTTGTTGATTTCCTGGAGCGTGGTGGTGCCCGCGAAAACCCGGTGCAGCGCGGAATCGCGCAGGAACGTCATGCCCTCGTCCCTCGCCGCGCGCTTGATCTCCGATGCCGGACGGCGAGAGAGGATCAACTCGCGGATGTTGTCGGTGACGTCGAGGAGTTCGCAGATGGCGGTCCGGCCCTTGAATCCGGTGCCGCCGCACTCGAGGCACCCCGCACCCTCGTAGAACGTGTGCTGCGCGTACTGCCGCGTATCGAGGCCCGATTCGACGAGCAGTTCCTCGGAGGCCTTGACCTCGCGTTTGCAGTGCTCGCAGATCGTCCGCACCAGGCGCTGCGCCATCACGCAGTTGAGCGCGGAGACGAAGTTGTAGGGCTCGATCTTCATGTTGAGGAACCGGCCAAGCACGTCGATGACGTTGTTGGCGTGCACCGTGGTGAAGACGAGGTGGCCGGTGAGCGCCGACTGGATGGCGATGTCCGCGGTTTCGTGGTCGCGGATTTCCCCGACCATGATCTTGTCGGGATCGTGACGCAGGATG
>CAYNHK010000085.1:0-19666 GCA_964396875.1 uncultured Acidobacteriota bacterium
GCATCAGCTCGTGGAAGTCCCAGAACTGACCGCGCACCTTCTTGGACTCCGCCAACTCGCGCAGGACGGCCACCGCGAGGTGGGTCTTGCCGATTCCATTTGACCCGGTGAAGAGAAGGCCGAGACCCGCGGAGACGCCGGTGTGCGGGTAACCCGCGGCGAAACTCGCGGCCTTCTCCCAGGCCGCGCGCATCTGGGGCGACGAGGCGCTCTCGAAGTTCGCGAGAGTGCAGGTGCGATAACGCGCGGGGACCCTGAGGCGTTCGAAGATGTCGGGTCCTTTGGAGCCAAGGGCGCGGCAGGCGCAGGTCTTCGCGAAGTCGTGGTCGTCCCGAACCACGATCTCGAAACCACTCCCGCCGCAGATGGCGCAATCGGACATGAGGGCGAGGTTATCAATCCCCGGAGGCAGGAGCCGCGGTGGAGGCAGTCTGCTGCTTCTCGACGCGGACGATCGCCTGCGGGGGCAGGCGGACGAGCGCCTGTTCGAGTCTTTCCGCGAAGCCTTCCCGCGCGCCCTGCTTCATCTCCTCGCGCACCCAGGACACGAACTCGTTCATCTCCTTCTGCATCTGCTCGATCTGCCCGCGCAGCTTCAAGATGACGTCGATGCCGGCGAGGTTCACCCCGAGATCGCGGGAGAGGGAGAGGATCATCTCCAGACGCTTCATGTCTTCGTCGGTATAAAGGCGCGTGTTGCCTTCGCTGCGCGAGGGCTTGAGGAGGCCTTCGCGCTCGTACATCCGCAGGGTCTGCTGGTGGATGCCGTAGCTCTGGGCCAGCGTGCTGATCATGTAGAACCGCTGTCCGGGTGAAGCGCCCGGCGGCCTGGTGGGACGTCGTCCTCGGGGCATGGTGGTTTCCTTTTCGATCTACTGATCTTTGTTCTCGGCGGAGTCGGCGTCGGCCACGCGCTGCGCCACTTCCGCGAGAAGGGCCCTCGAGCGGGCATCGGTGACGGCGGGGACCACGAGCTTCACCTCGGCCCAGAGGTCGCCGCGCGAACCCGGGTCGCCAAAATGCGGCATGCCCCTTTTGCGAAGCCGAAAACGCTGCGCCCCGTGAGTGCCCGCGGGAATCTCTATGGGCACATCGCCATCCGGTGTCTTCACGGAAACATGGCCGCCCACCGCGGCGTCGAAGATCGAAACCGGGGCGTCGACGTACAGATCGTGGCCGGCGCGACGATAGAGGGGATGCGGCTCGACCTCCACGTGCACAACGAAGTCGCCGGGCGCTCCGCCCCGACGGCCCGCGTTGCCGGCCGAGGGCAGGCGAAGCCTGGTACCGTGCTCGATGCCGGGCGGCACGTCGATGTCCATCCACTCGGTCTCATGCACGCGCGACTCTCCGGCGCAGACGGGGCACGGGCCGTGGACGCGCTGACCGGCGCCGTCGCAGTCGCGGCAACGCGCGCGGAAGACGAGGTGTCCCCGACGCACGCGAATCGAGCCCTCACCATTGCAGGCCGCGCAGGCTTCGGCCGCCCTCGCCACATGGCCGGAACCGTCGCAGGTTCGACACGTCGAGAGACGCGTGACGGAAAGACGTCGATGCGCGCCCCGGAATGCTTCGTCGAAGGAGATGCGCAGAGTGACCTCGAGGTCTTCGCCGCGCTGCGGTGATTCGCCTTCGGGTTCGATCGCGGATTCGAAAAGCTCGCGGAAGCCCTGACGGCCCGAGCCGCCGCCCGCGAAGTCGAATCCTTCGAAAGCGAGAGGCGGCTTTTCGCGAAGCGTCTTGCCTTCGACGACGCCGCGGTCGTAAGCACTCCGCCGCTCCGGGTCCGAGAGAACTTCGAAAGCCTGGGCGACGAGGGCGAACATCGAAGCGGCTTCGGCGCTTCCCGGATGGAGATCCGGATGGAACTCACGCGCACGCCGCTGATAAGCACGTCGGAGTTTCGCGGGCGAGAACCGACGATCAATCCCGAGTATCGAGTAGAAATCAGCCATATCTCAGTCTTGCGCTGTCAATTTTAGACGCAATCTGAGTGAAGATTGGTCAAGAACCGCGCAAATTACTGTAAATACACGAGATCGCTTCGCCAGAAGCGCTGGGATTCGGGTCGCGTCAGCTCCGCTGCGGGCCGTCAGCTGGCCTGGATGCCCTCGAGGTACCGTGTTCGCAGAACGTTCAGATGGTGGAGTTCGTGGCCGGCGATGACGTACGCGAGCGCGCGAACGCTGATCTCCGCGTTGTTCGCCTTGCCGCGGCGCTTCGACGCTTCGGTGGACATCAGCTTGAACAGCGAGACGGTGGACCGACGCACGTTTTCGAAACCCGTCACGATGTCCGCAAGGGAAAAATCGTCGAACGATCCGTTCGCCACGTAGTCGTTCTCCTCGAACCCGGGCAGCGGTGTTTCATCCGCGCGCGCGAAACGCAAAGCCCGGTCGGCGAAGATTCTTTCGGCGTCGCTCAGATGCGCCACCAGCTCCTTGATGCTCCACTTTCCCGGCGCATAGCGGTAGCCCCCCTGCGACTCGGAAAGACCGCGCAGAAGAGTGACCGTCGACTCACTCTGCTTCGCCAGGATCGAGCGGATGTCTCCCTCGGGCACGAGCGAGATGTAACGGCCGTAGTAAGCGAGGTACTCGTCGTCCGCCGGTCTTTGAATGGTGGTCTGTGTCATCGCGCCGCCTCCGGTTTTGAATGGACCGGCAATCTACACCCGGGGATTTGACGCCGGGGACATTTCTGGAGAACCTGCACCCGCCGGAAATCGTCTATTCGGCTAACTGGAGGTCTGCATGTTCGACGGTCTCGCGCGGGATGTTCAATTTGGCGGACGCATGCTCGCGAAGAGCCCCGGTTTCACGGCGGTCGCCGCACTGTCCCTGGCTCTCGGGATCGGGGCCAACACCACCATCTTCACCCTGATCAACGCGGTCCGATTGAAGATGCTGCCGGTGGCCGATCCGACGCAGCTCGTCATCCTGCGGTGGTCGGCGCCCGACCGGATTCCAACTCCCGCGCGATCGACCTGGGGGTCGACGAGGAGCGAAGGGGGAAGGCAGACCGGCACATCCTTCTCTTACCCCGCGTTCCAGGCGATCCGCGACCGCAATCAGGTCTTCTCCTCGGTGTTCGGCTTCGTCAACATGGGTCGGGTGAGTGTCGCCGCGGACGCTCAACCGGGCCTCGCACAACTGCTGCTCGTCACCGGCGGCGCATTCGACACCCTCGGCCTTCCTCTCGCGATGGGTCGCGGTATCGGAATGGAGGACGACAAACCCAACGCGGCGGCGGTGGCCGTCATCAGCCACGGATACTGGCAGCGCCGCTTCGGCGGCGACCCCGCGATTCTCGGGAAGTCGATGTTCGTCAACGGAAAACCGGTTTCCGTCGTGGGTGTCACCCCCGCACGCTTCACCGGAGTCAATCCCGGCAACGCGGATGACATGTGGATGCCGCTCGAGACCATCCGCCTGATCGCGCCGGAGCGCGTTCGCGAGGGCGCGGCCTTCGCCCAGAACGACTTCTGGTGGGTACCGATCATGGGCCGCCTCAAACCTGGGCTCGAGGCGGGCGCGGCGCAGGCGAATGTCGAGACCGTCTTCAAACAGATGGTGATGGACGGAATCACGGTCACGGGAACGCCTCCGGTGATTCCCTCGGTCGAACTCACGCCTGGCGGCCAGGGCATCGACCAGATCCGCCGTGAGCTGGACACACCGCTCACCATCATGATGGCGGTGGTGTTCGTGGTGGCGCTCATCGCCTGCGCGAACGTCGCGAATCTCCTCCTCGCCCGCGCCGCGGTTCGTCAGAAGGAGATCGCGATCCGCCTTTCGCTTGGCACAAATCGATCGCGTCTGATCCGACAGCTCCTGACCGAGAGCGCGCTCCTCGCGAGCCTCGGGACGGCTCTTGGTTTCGCGCTCGCTTTCGCGGGCAGCCGCTTCATGGTCGGCATGATGGGCCGGGGTGACCGGCCGATGACCCTCGACCTCTCACCCGATCTCACGATCCTGGCCTTCACCGCGGCTGCGGGCGCTCTCACGACACTCGTGTTCGGCCTCGCCCCCGCGCTCCGCGCCACCGCGATCGAGCCCTTCGCCACCCTTCGCGAAAGCAGCGCCGGGGCAGGTGGCGGAAAGACCATCGGCCTCGCTCGTGCGCTCGTGGTCGGTCAGGTCGCGCTCTCTCTCGTTCTCCTCGCGGGCGCCGGCCTTTTCGTGCGCACTCTCCACAATCTCCGAAACGTCGACCTCGGCTTCGAGGAATCCGGTCTGCTGCTATTCGGCGTCAATGGGCTTCAAGGCGGTTTCAAGGACGCGACCCTCGCCGATCTCTACGAACGAATCCAGGCGAATCTCGAGGCCGTCCCGGGCGTCCAATCGGCGACCATGACTCCCTTTCCCCTTCTCGCCAGTTCGTCGAGCAATTATTCGCTCACCATTCCCGGGTACGTTCCAAAGCCCGATGAAAGGGTCGGCGCGCGCGTCCTGCACGTCGGCAACCACTTCTTCGAAACGATGGGACTCCGGCTCGCCCTTGGCCGGGCGCTCGAGGCGAGGGATCGGGAAGACGCGCCGCTGGTGGCCGTGGCGAATCACGCGTTCGTCAAGAAGTATCTCGAAGGAACAACCGGCCTCGGCCGCACGTTCAGCTTCGGCCAGTCCGGTGACAAGCAGGTCGAGATCGTGGGCATCGCGAACGACGCGAAATACGACCGGATCCGCGGCGATATCCAACCGACCCTCTACATCCCCATGCGCCAGAACCTGCGGGCGCTCAGCACCGCCTTCTTCGAAGTCAAGACAACCCGCGAACCGCTTTCGATCGTCCCCGATGTCCGCAAGGCGGTGGCCGCGGTGAATCCCTCGTTGCCGCTCTTCGAGGTCAAGACCCAGACCCAGCAGATCGATCAACTTCTTCTGCCGGAGCGGATGTTCGCTACGCTGACCACGTTCTTCGGAGCGCTGGCGCTGGCCCTGGTCTGCGTCGGCCTCTACGGGATCATTTCGTACGGGGTGGCGATGCGGACCACCGAGATCGGTGTTCGCATGGCGCTGGGCGCGCGCTCCGAGGACATCGTCCGCATGGTTCTTCGCGAAACGGCTTCTCTCGTCTCCAAAGGGGTCGCGATAGGACTACCGATCGCGTTTGCCGCGGGCCACTTCGCGGCCGGCGTCGTGGCAAGCCTGCTCTTCGGGCTTCAGCCGACCGATGCTTTGAGCCTTGGCGCCGCGACACTGGTGATGGTTCTGATCGGCTCCCTCGCCGGCGTTTTGCCGGCGCGGCGCGCGTCCGGTGTCGCGCCCATGGCGGCCCTGCGCTGCGAATAGGAGGCCGGGCTACTTAGCGCCACAAGCCGGACGGCGCGGGCCGCACCGGACGCCGCTAGAAGGACGGCGTCTCCACGTGCAGAGCCCGGGCACCGGGCAGGCCGCGACGCGGGCAGGCGCCCGAAGCACTCATCCGATCGCACGCGGGCGAGCCTGGACCACGGGGAGGCAGAACGGGTAGATACTCAAAATATGTGTTGACACACATATTCCTTCGCGGTATGGTTCCGCCGTGGGACAGAAACTGATTCAACGTCTGCAGCAGACGAAGCCTCTGGAGAGCCCGGTCGATGAGGCGCTCGTGAGCCTCATGGTCGCGAGTTCTTGGCTCAGCGAGCGCCTCGAACGCGCCCTCCAGGGGCTGGAAGTCAGCATGGCGCAGTACAACGTCCTTCGCATTCTCGGAGGCGCTCAGCCCCACGGCCACCCGCGCTGCGAGGTGGCCCGGCGCATGATCGATCGCGCTCCTGATGTCACCCGCCTCCTCGACCGGCTGGAGAGCCGGGGCCTCGTCGCCCGCGAGCGCGACGCGCAGGACGCGCGCCGGTCGCGAGCCAGGATCACTCCCGCGGGCGTCGACGTGCTTCACCGCGCCACCGCGGCCCTCGGGGCGGTGGACGCCGAGTTGGCGAAGCGCCTCACCACACCCGAGCAAAGAGAGCTTTCGCGCCTGTGTGAAGCCTTGTTCGGTCCCGACGTGGAGTGACGACCCCTTTTTTTGACCATTTTCGTGTTTCAACACATATAAGGAGACAAACCATGACCACCCTGACCTCCCCCTATCCCTCAACCACGACGACATCGCTGCCCGGTCGCAGCCTCGCCCTGCGCGGGTTGCGTGCGTTCCTCGCTACCGACCCCGACTGGTCCGCTACTGCGGCCCGCGTGACTCTCGGCGCAGTCATGCTGCCGCACGGCGCGCAGAAACTGCTCGGATGGTTCGGCGGCCCGGGCTTCGGCGACGCCATGGGCTTCCTGACCGGGCCCATGGGCCTGCCCGCGCCCCTGGCGGCGCTGATCATCCTGATCGAGTCGCTCGGCGCCCTCGCCCTCGTCCTGGGAATCGCCGGACGCGCGATGGCGGCCGGCGTCGCGGCCATCATGGTCGGCGCCATCGCGACCGTGCACTACGCAAACGGCTTCTTCATGAACTGGGGCGGCAGCCAGCCCGGAGAAGGGTTTGAATACCACCTCCTGGCCATCGGTCTCGCCCTCGTCGTGATGCTGCGCGGCAGCGGGGCCGCCTCCGTCGATCGCCTGTTCGTGCGAAACCGGTAACCGCGGCTACGCACAAACCCGAGGTTGACGCTGCGAATAGGAGGCTTGGGCTACTTGTAGAGGTCGCCCTGGAGGTACTTGAGACCGGAGTCGCAGATCACAGTCACGATCTTCCGGCCGGGGCCCAAAGCCCGGGCGCGCTGAAGTGCTGCGAAGACGTTGCTGCCCGAGGAGATGCCGCCGAAGATGCCTTCCTCGCGGGCCAGACGTCGCGCGGCGGCGAAAGCATCGTCGTCGCTCACCGCCACGATCTCGTCGATGAGGTCCACACGCGTGATCGAGGTGATGAAGCCGGCGCCCATGCCTTCGAGACGATGACTCCCGGTGGGAGCGTGACCTGACAACACCCGCGACTTCTCGGGTTCGATGGCGACGCATCGCACGCCCGGGACTTTCTCCTTGTAGACCATCGCGTTCCCGGAGAAGCAACCGCCGGTTCCCACACCCATGACGAACTCGTCGAACGCTCCGCCGAGCGCCTCGATCACTTCGCGGGCCATCGCGGCGTACCCGGCGCGGTTGTCGGGGTTGTTGAACTGGTCGGTCCAGAAGGTGTCGGGCTCGAGCGCCAACTCCTTCGCTCTGGCGATGCCATTCCGCACGAGTTCGGGTGAGGCTCGCCCGTTGTCGCTCGGGATCATCTCGAGTGTGGCCCCGAAGGCGCGCATGGTCTGGAGTTTCTCTTCCGCGAAGGCGTCGGACGACACGAAGTGGGCCCGGTAGCCGCGGGACGCGCAGACCATCGCGAGTGAGCTGCCGGTGCTTCCGCCGGTGAAATCCACCACCCTCGCCCCGGGTTTGAGCTGGCCGCGTGCTACAGCACCTTCGATCATCGAAAGCGCCATCCGGTCCTTCATGCTGCCGGTGGGATTGGCTCCCTCGAACTTCACGAAGATGTCGGCGCTTCCGGGCTCCTTCAGCCGCTCGAGTCTGAAGAGAGGGGTGTTTCCGATCGTGACCACACGTTCTCCCGAAGGTCAGGAAGCGACCGCGTCGAACTCGGCGAACATCTGCTGCGCCTCGGGCAGGCTGGTGAGAGGGACGAAGTCGCACGCCGCGCCAAACTCGCCCCACAGGGCGAGGACCGCGGGGCTCTTGTGAGCGGCTTCGATGGCCGCGGCGTCGCGCCATTCGAACACTTCGACCAGGGTTCCGTCCGCGGCCCGCATGACGTATGCGGCCTTGTCGCTGACCAGGTTCTCCGCTCGCAGAACCTGTATGTGTTTCTTCACCGCGGCGTGGAGTTGCGCTTCCATCTGCGGTTTGGGTTTGTAGGCGACGATGACGAAACGGCCCATGGTCTCTCCTCCGGTGGTGATGCGACGCCAGCTCCGCGAGCTTAGCCCCTGGTCGGCTACCGAAGACCGCTCACGAGGTAGAGCGAGTTCAAGAAGCGGCTCGAACTGTAGGCATACGCACGCCCGTCCTGGGAGACCGTGAGGAAGGGGTCAAAGAGAACACCCGCCTCGTCGAGCATCTCGATCTGATGGAGGCGCGTGCGCGCGCCGCCGCTGATCTTCATCCGATCGACGTGGCCGGTGCGACGATCGAGAGCGCCGACCAGAAGCGATCCCGTCGTGTCCCAGCGAAGGAGCTTTTCGTGCGCGGCGATCCGTAGGAGCGGCTTGGGAACGCCCCCGCCCACCGGCCACTCGCGCACCGAACCGTCAAGGTCCTGGATCGCGAGCCTCGAACCATCGGGTGAGATGGCCCAGGGTGCGCCGCGGCGCGATGTGATCACCGGCCCATCGACCTCGAAGAGACGTTGCGACTGTGCGCTTCTCGTGTCGATCCGGTGAACCGACCTCCTGTCCGCCTCACGCACCTGGAGCAGAACCGATGCGCCGTCGGGTGTGAAGAGGGCGTTCTCGATGCCGGGCGGGCCGGTGATGGCGCGGGGTTCGCCCGCCCCTACGCTCAGCAGAGAGAGTCGAGTGGGTTCCTTCGCCGACATCGAGAGGGCGTGTTTCCCGTCCGCCGAGAAGGCGAGGGAGAGACCGCCGCCGAGCTTGAGCGCCGGCGTGCCGTCCGTCCCACGCGAAAAGGACGTGTATTCGTCCGAGAGTTCGAAGCCGGTGACGAGCAGTGTCTTGCCGTCGCTCGATATGTCGAACAGGTCCGACCAACCCAGCCACGCGAGGTCGCGTTCGCGGTTCTCGTCGGGCGCCTTGCTGGCGATGAAGGACGTGATCGACCCGCT
This sequence comes from uncultured Acidobacteriota bacterium, assembly GCA_964396875.1. GTDB lineage: Bacteria > Acidobacteriota > Vicinamibacteria > Fen-336 > JAGNNV01 > JAGNNV01. The sequence continues at coordinate 8,773 of CAYNHK010000085.1, forward strand.
CGCGAGCAGCACACGGCCATCGGCGGCCACATCCATCAGGACGAGGTGCTGTGGCGTCTGCCAGACCAGACGCGGCTCGCCGCCGGTCGCGGGAAACGCGCGCAGAGAGGAAGGTTCACCGGGCAGGACCGCGGTGAACCAGATCTCCTTCCCATCCGCGGACCAGTCGAGTCCTTCCGAGGAGATCCACTCATCGCCGATCGGTGTGACCTGGCCGTCCTTGGTGGCAACGGTGACCCGGCCGCGGTTGTCGCCGTAGCGGGCGTGGTCGAGAAATGCGACGCGGTCGCCCTGCGGTGAGACGCGCGCGTGGGAGACGTATCCCGTCGACTCGTGAACCACCTTGCCGAGGGGAAACTCGACGCGATCGCGGCCTTCCACACGCCGCACCACCGCGAGTTCGCTCGAGCCTGGGATCCAGTCCGCTTCGCGAACGGATTCCAGCAGCGGACGCGGGTTCTTGCCGAGCAGTTCGACTTCGGCCAGTTTGCCGTCGGCCAGCCACGCCTCGTATTTCTGATCCAGGGAGAGAGCCATCTGCCCCTTCTCGGAGATCGAAAGAAGGCCCGCGTCGGGCAGGCCGAGGTCGGTGGACTCGCGATTCTCGGAGTCGGTGCGGGTCATGAACGTCCGGATCGGCCGACCGCCCCAGGTGGCGCTGTAGACGATGGACGTCATGTCACCTGTGAAGCGCGCAGCCCTCACCGTGCCGCGGTCAAACGTAATCTGACGAACGCTCGGAGTCGAAGCGGGACGCCGGCCTGCGAACATTCCAGCGAGGACGGCCAGGGCAATCACCGCGGCGACGCCGAGGATCGTCCGCAGGGGCGGCAGGCGGAAGGTCCGGGCGGGGGTGATGAAGCCAGAAATCGCCGAACCGTCGAGGGTGACGTTTTGAAGCGTGAAGGCGAGATCGCGCGCCGACTGAAAACGCTGGTCGGGGTCCTTTTCGAGACACCGGCTGACCACACTTTCGAGAACCGCAGGGACTTGACGGCCGGAGAGCGACATCGCAGGCGGGTCGTCGCGAAGAATGGCGGAGAGACTCTCGGCCTGCGAGTCACCCGGGAAAGCGCGTTTACCCGTGACCATCTCGTAGAGCACGCAGCCCAGCGCGAAGACATCGGACCGCCGATCCGCGCGTTTGCCCTTCGCCTGTTCGGGCGACATGTAGCCGAGTGTGCCCATGACCAGCCCGGCCTCGGTCGCGTGCGTCTTTGTGTTGCCTGCGGAGACATCCCCTTCGGCATCGGTGCGCGCGAGGCCGAAGTCGAGAACCTTGATGCGCCCGTCCGGCGTCACCATGATGTTCTCGGGCTTGAGGTCGCGGTGAACGATGTCCTTGTCGTGAGCCGCGGCGAGACCGTTTGCGAGCTGCGCGCCGTAGTCCATCGCCTTTCGGAGCGGGAGGACCCCGCCTTTCAGTTTGGCCCGCAGCGTTTCGCCCTCGATCAGTTCGAGGGCGGCGTAGGTGGTATCGCCTTCGGTTCCAAAGTCGTGGATGGCCAGGATGTTTGGATGCGAAAGGGCCGCGACCGCCCGTGCCTCGCGCTCGAAACGGGCCAGGCGGTCGGCGTCGGCGGCAAGCTCTTTGGGCAGGACCTTGATCGCGACATCCCGGCCGAGGCGCGTGTCCCTCGCGCGAAACACCTCGCCCATTCCGCCCGCACCCAGCGACGAAACGATCTCGTAGGGGCCGAGCCTGGATCCGGGCGCCAAAGTCACGGGCGTACCTTACGCGGGATCATGCTTCGTAGACGAGAAACCCGCGGCCAACGTTCCCAACAAATTCGTGGACAAGGCGAACCCTTTGGACCATGAGCGCCACTCATGACGAAATCCTGGAGGATTCATGCCCGCGTATCAGTTGCTTGCCGTCCTGCTCTCAATCCCGCCCGCCCTGTTCGAGGCCCCGGCCGCCGCAAAGTCGTCGTCGCTCAAGTGGGAGCCCTCGCTCCTGATCCAGCTCCACGTCTCAGATCTGGACCGCTCGATCCGCTTCTACGAACAAACCCTCGGCTTCAAGGTCGCCGAGCGGCGCGACGACCTTCAGTTCGCCCATGTCGATTGCGGTCTCACCGGGCTTCAGCTCGGTCTCTCCGCGGGCGGAAGCAAGCCGCCAGCGGCTGGATCCATCGTCCTCAACTTCGGCATCATCGGCGATATCGAGGCGGCGCGAAAGGAACTCGAGACGAGGGGCGTCGTCTTCCTCGGTCCGACCGTGGTGATCCCCGGCAAGGTCCGGCTGGCCGAGTTCAAGGATCCCGACGGCTACCGCCTGCGGCTCGCGAAAGACGACAAGTAACAGACCCGTAGCTAGCGGATCGCGGCGAGGACGACGCCGCCGCCGTGTCTGAGGTGCGGATTCGCCCGGGCGATCGCGACCGCTTCGGACTCGTCCCTGGCGGCAACCACAAAGTAGCCGACGACCGGTTCGTTCGGACGTCCCTCCGGAAACTCGTGTCGGGCTCCCACCAGTTCCGCGCCGTCCGCGGATACCCCGCGCTGTTGAAGATCCCCGAGCCAGGCGCCGTACTCGTGACGACGGGCCGCGTTTTCCTCGGGGGTAGCGGAGGCGGCGCCGGTCAGGAGAAGCACGTATTTCGTACCGCCTCGCACCTCTTCGGATGGCGCGGAGGGTACGGCCCGGCCGGCGAGAAAGCCGATGACCGCGAACACAGCTGCCGCGGCCCAGGGCGCCCAGGCCCGTACGCCACCCGGCCGGGACGCCAGCAGACCGAGGGCCCTCATCCGACCGATGATTCTGGGCTTGACCTCGGGCGCGGGCGAACCGCCCTCCTCCGCCAGGCCGCGCAATGCGCGGGCTTCGTCGTCGTTCCAGTCAGCGCCTTCGTGGTCACTCATCTCACGGCTCCTTCTCGATGCGACTCGTCAGTCTGTGCCCAGAATCCCGCGCAGGGTTGCGCGCGCCCGAAATAAACGGCTCTTCGATGTGCCGGGCGCGATGTCGAGGATCGCCGCGATCTCGTCGTGGGTGTGGCCCAGCACGTCGTACAGTTCGATGATTTCGCGGCTCCCATCATCCAGTCGACGCAGCGCTCGCTCGAGCCGCACGGCATCGAATCGATCCGCGCGCGCGGGCGCCGCGGACTCGGGAAGTTCTTCGATCGGCACGAAGGTTCGCCTTCGCCACACCTCGCGGCAGCAGTTCATGGTGATGCCGCAGAGCCAGGTTCTCAAGCTTGAGTCGCCGCGGAAACTCGCAAGAGATGTGACGGCGCGGATCCACGCTTCCTGCAAGACATCCTCAGCGGCGCTCCGGTCTCCGTGGAGCATCCGGAAAGCGACTCGGAAGAGGTAGGGCGAATGCCGATCGTAAAGAGACTCGAAGGATGCCTGCGCCCGGTCCTCGAGAAAACGGCGAACGAGCTCGGGGTCGGATGGGGTTTCGTCTCGGCTCATCGGTTCCAATTCAGATGAGTGACGCGAAACCGGAAAAGGGTTCCCTGTGTCTATTCGAAGGCGGGCGCCGGTATCAGCAGGGACGCCGCGATGGCCGCGACCGACGCGACCAGGCACACGATCGCCATCACGACGTGGTTGGTGCGCTCGGATTTAAGCGGATCGAGCAGCCAGGCCACGAGCCAGCCCCCGAGGAATCCGCCCAGGTGCGCCCAGTTGTCGATGCCTCTCATGACGAGACCGAAGGCCATGAAGTACAACACATTCGTCCAGGCCCATTTCCGAAGGTTGCTCGAACCGGTCCGGCGACCGTAGTGGACAAGCGCGCCCCATAGACCCATGAGCGCCGCGGACGCGCCAAGGGTGAAGAGACCGAAACCGGGGAAGACGCGAAGCGGTCCTTGAAGAAACGGGGCCACGGTGAGGATGGCGACGGGCGCCACCGAACTCATCACAAAACCGGCGATGGACGCGAGGGTGTAGACGATCACGGTCCGGCCGGGGCCGTAGAGTTCGGCCACCTGTGGAACCAGGATGCGGACCCAGTACATGTTGAAGAAGATGTGCAGGAGGCTGCCGTGGAGCCACCCCGCGGACAGGACCGTCCACCACCGGCCGTTCTCCCAGACCGGGTAGATGCCTGACGAGCCCATCCGCTGACCCGCCTCGAGGCTTGGGGAGAGCAGGTTCAGGCCCTGAAATCCGATCCCCTCGGGGTCCAGCGCCAGGGACATGCCGTAGGCCAGGACGCAGATGCTGAGGATCAAGGGGCCGAAGCCAAGATCCGCGCCGACGCTGCGCAACCGCGCCGCGAAACCGAAGAGACCGGGGTTGCGCGCGCCGCAGTGAAAGCAGGTTTCGTCCGAAACCCCGGTCAGGCCCCCGCAGGAGCGACAAAGCACCGACCCGGTCTGCTGGCGTCCCCACATTCGACTGATGAGCCTATCCGAAGGTGTCATGGTCTCGGGTTGACAGAATCTTGGTACATATGTACCATCACACCATGAAATCGAAACCCCGGACCGCGGCCCTCGCCGCGGCCCCGAACCTCACCATCGAACGCGTGCAGACCGGCGTGCGGATCGAGAAACGGCTCCTGAAGGTGCTCAAGGCGCTCGCCGACTATCACGACCTGTCCCTGGGCGACCTCATCGAAGGAATCGTGCTTCACTCCTTCGAAGGAAAACCGCCGTTCTCCGAAGAATCCCGTCGGAAGATCGCCGACTTGAAACGGGTCTTCCAGCTCGATCTCGACGCCTCCAGTTCCCACCGACTGAAAGAGAAAGCCTGAACCAATGGAAATCAGGAAGCCCAACCGCGCTACCCGCACCTACACCCAAAAACTCATCGCCGGCCCCGACCGGGTCTTCCCGCTGCTGTGCCCGGTGCGTGAGGCCGACTGGATCCACGACTGGGACCCGATTGCCGTGTGGAGCCATTCCGGTGTGGCCGAGACCGACTGCGTCTTCGTCATGCCCGGGGTGCCGCATCCCGCGATCTGGTTCGTCACTCGTCACGAGCCGGAACGGGGCCTCGTGGAGATGCTGAAGGTCGTACCTGAGATGACGGTGTGCCGGCTTTCCATAAAACTCAGCGCCACCGCCGCGGGTTGTGACGCGGTCGTCATGTATTCACACACGAGCCTTGGACCGCAGGGGGATGTCTTCGTCGCGAACTTCACGGAAGCCTTCTACGAGAAGTTCATGCGCGAGTGGGAAACGCAGATGAATCACTACCTCGAGACCGGCAAAGCGCTCCGGGCCGCTCAGGGACGGCGCGGTAGAGTCGCGCTCAGAACTCAACAGGAGGCACTGAATTGGGCGCGCCCTTCAACAGTTTTCGGATAGGTCTGGTTCTTCTGGTGTCCTGGCTTTCCACTCCCCAGGGCGTCAGCGCGCAGGCGCCCCAGGCGCCGAAACCGCCGGTCTTCGGCGCGGATGTCGCCGTGGTTGCCGTCCCGGTCTTCGTCACCGACAAGAACGGCAGGGCCGTCGGCGGCCTGACGGCTGATGACTTCGAAGTCGAGGACGGGGGCAGGAGGGTTCCCATCGTCGCTTTTCAGGCGATCGATGTGGATGCCCCGGTGACCGTGGAAACTCAAGCCGGACTCTCGGCGCTGCCGATTTCCGTCCAGGCCGAAGGACCTCGTCAGTTCCTGTTGCTCGTCGACCTCGAGTTTTCACCAGCCGCGGGGGCCCATCGCGGACGCGCCGCCGCCAGCTCGTTCATTCGAGAACAACTGGCGCCGGGCGACCTGGTGGCGGTCGCAGTGTGGGGACGCAACGGCCTCCGGGTCCTGACCAATTTCACCGCGGATCACGAGAGGGCGGCACTCGCCGTGGAAGGGAAGGGTGTCGCGAACACGCCGGGCCTGGACCCCCTTGGTCTCGCCGGCGGCTTCGGGACACTGACGCCGAGCGGGGGGCGGTCGGACGAGATGGCGGCCGAGATCGACGCCGTTCAGCAACAGGTCATGCGAGCGGAGTACGCAACCCGAGTCGGCGGCTTCCTCGAAGACGCGATCGAGCTGGTTCGCAAACTCGCGTCCCTGCGCGGGCGGAAGCAGTTGGTCCTGCTCTCGGGCGGCTTCCGCGAATCCGCCTGGAATGGGGGGCCGGAATCCGATTCGAATCTCAAGCGAATGCGGAGGGTGTTCGAAGAGGCGGCGGCCGGCGATGTCGTCGTGCATACGATCAGCCTCGCGGGAATCATGGGGTCTCTCGATCTCTCGACCCGCACCGGGCTGATCGACCAGAGGAGCGCCAACGGGTCGGTCGACCAACGGACCGCGATCGACCTCGCCTCGGGCCGGGTGACGCTCGAAGCGATATCGAAGAACACCGGCGGCCGTTTCATCCAGCCGACCAACGACTTCGGCCGGGCTCTGCACGAGGTGGATCGGGTGAGCCGGAAGTCGTACGTCATCGCCTTCGAAGCCGCGGAGACTGCCCCGGCAGGGAAGGCGCGCGAGTTGAAGGTCCGAGTGCGGCGCCCGGGGCTTTCGGTGTCACACCGGACCACGTACCGAGCCCCGGGGGCGCGAATGGCCGAAGGGAAAGGCTCGCACTGGATCGAACCGGCCGAGGCGATCGCGAAGGGACTCACGGGAGGAGCGCTACCGCTTCATCTCACGACACTGCCCTATCGCGATGGGCTGGGACAGTCGGTCGTTCACGCCGTTCTCGACATCGGTTCTCAGGGTTTTTCAGGCGCCCCTGGAGATCGTCCGCTGAGCGTGGAGATCTACGCCTACCTCATGGAAGGGGGTCGCGTTCTCGACTCGTTGGCCGCCAGCACGTCGATCGATCTGTCGAAGGTCGGGAATGCGGTCCGGACCAACGGCCTGCAGATACTCACCGCCTTTCCTTTGCCCACCGATGCCGTCAGTCTCCGCTTCTTCGTACGCGCCGGAGAGTCCGGCCCGACCGGATCGATTCAGCAGAACTTGACCGCTCCTGCCTTTGCCTCGGGGCCACCTGTTCTTTCGACTCCCCTTTTCAACGTGCCTCTCGCAGGCAGAGTGGCCCTTCCATTCCAGCCGAAGGAACGCGCGCGAATCGAGATACCGTTCCGGCTCGGCGGCGAGCCGTTCATTCCCGAGAGCGGCGTTGTCCTCAAAGCAGGGACCACGCGTGAGGTGTGCGTCTTCGTGTGGCCTGGACGCGCCGAGCCGATGCGTCGGTTCGAGGTCGGCGCGGAACTCACGAGCCAGGATGGACCGCCGCGCGCGGTTCGGATCGAGGGGGCGCCGCGGGTCGTCGCGGACAAGGATGGGTTCGACCGCTATGTGGCCACGCTCGTCGTTCCCGAAACGCCCACGGGCGCTTACGGTCTGCGACTCACGTTCCGCGACCCCGCGAACGGTGTCGTCACCCAGAGCCGAACCAGCGTCTTCGTCGAACGATGATGTCCTGACGACATGATCAAAGAGCCACCGTCGCGGCTTCATTTCAACCGCGCCCTGGTGCGTGCGCCGGCCGCATCCGTCGTGCGGGGGCTGCGCGCAGTGGATCGGGGTAGTCCCGCATTCGCGGGCGTGCGGAGCGAGTTCGAGGCCTACGTCACGGCGTTGGAGGTGGAGGGCGTTCTCGTCGAGACCCTGCCGGCACTCGATGAGTTCCCCGATTCGATCTTCGTCGAGGACCCAGCCCTCGTCTTCCCCGAGGGTGCGATCGTGCTTCGGCCGGGCGCGCCGTCACGACTTGGCGAGGCCGCGATGATGGCGCCGGAACTGCGACGCAGGTTCGATGTTGTCCTCGAATTGCCAATGGGCTTCGTGGAAGGCGGCGACGTGCTGACCACCACTCGCGAAGTTCTCATCGGTCTTTCCGCGCGCACGAACGAGAAGGGTGCCCGGTCCCTCCTGGGTTTGCTCGAACAACTCGGCCGAACGGGCCGGATCGTGACCACGCCTCGAGGCGTCCTGCACTTCAAGACCGACTGTTCGCTCCTCGATGAGGAGACGATCCTCGCGACCGGGCGCCTCGCCGCCTCGGGAGTGTTCGAGGACTACCGCGTGGTCCTCACGCCCGAAGGCGAGGAAGCGGCGGCGAACTCACTGCGCGTGAACGACCGGGTGTTCGTCGGAAGCGGTTTCCCGCGAACCGCGGACCAGCTCACCGCGGCCGGGTATCGCGTCGTGACCCTGCCGAACGAGCAGATCGCCCTTCTCGACGCGGGCTTCTCGTGTCTGTCCCTGCGCTGGCGTCAGTAGTACTCGACGAAACTCCCGGCGATCCACTCGAGGGACCGCGCCCAGGTTCCGCGTTTGCGCCAGTCGACGAGATGAAACTCCTTGCTGTGTTTCAGGTCGTCGAGGAACGACGCCTCCAACTGTCGGGCGAAACCCACGTCCTGGATGCCCAGCAGGTTCTCCTCGTTCAGCTCCTTCGAACGGATGTCCATGTTCGGAGAGCCGACATCGACCATTGGCCATCGGCCACCACGACCTTCGAGTGGTGCATCGTCGGTTGGTACTCGTAGATCCGCACCCCTGCCTCCAAAAGCTCCTCGAAGAAGTGGTGGCTGGCCCGGCGGACGGGTGTGGCGTCGGTGTGTTCGCTCGGCAGGAGCAGCCGGACGTCGACACCGCGACGGGCCGCGTCCGCCACCGTCCTCCGAATGGATTCGTCGGGTACGAAATAGGGGGTGTTGACATAGAGCGTCCGCCGGGCTGAAACGAAGGTCTGGACGAAGAACAGTCGCAGTGGATGCGACTCACTGCCGGGCGAGCTCGCGATCCCCATGTGCATCGTCACCGGCTCGCCTCCATTGGCGCCAGGAGCGGCCAAAGGATTCTCCGGAAAAAAACAGGTCGCCCGACAACAGCTCACCGGTGGTATGGGCCCACGGCGCCACGAACGCCGACTGGACGGTGGTCGCCATCGGCCCCGTTACCTCGACCATGCTGTCACGCCAATGCTCGGGCGTGTCGGCGTTCCCCAGCCACTTGTCGCCCACCGCCATCCCACCCGTAAACGCCGTCTTGCCATCCATCACGATCGCTCGGCGGTGGGTGCGGCGGTGGAAGCGGTTGAGCTTGCCGAGACTGGGGGGGCGGAAGGTCTCGACCTTGCCCCCCACGGCGCGCAGCGCCTCGATGCTGTCGGCGGGAGCCCCGTAGCTGCCGACGCCGTCGAGCAGGACCCGCACCTGCACCCCGGCGCGGGCGCGGTCGATAAGCGCCGCGAACACCTGGTCGCTGGCGACACCCGGCTCCCAGATGAACACGAGGAAGTTGATCGTGTGCTCGGCCTTGCCGATCGCCTCCAGCAGCGCCGGGAAGAATTCGACACCGTTGTTCAGCAGGCGAACGCTGCCCCCGTGAGCAGCGGCGCGCCCGCGGCGCCAGCGACTCCCACCAGGAACTCCCTCGTGCCAATCGCCGGTGCTTTGGTGGCCTGCAACACCGGCGACCTCCGTCCCGGCACGTAGAAGATGCCGACGATCAGGGCGATGAGTGAAAGCGCGCCAAAGACCGAGAGCCACCGGATATACCTCGGATAGCTCGGGAAGCCGAGCTTCGTGAGGGGTTTGCTTGACAATGCGGACCACCTTTCGCATCGCGCCGGCGGATACACCAGCCTGGCCCGGTCACGACACCGGGTTATCCAGCAAGAGTCATGCCCTTGGTGGGCCGACTAGTTGAGTTCGAGCTCGATCCCGCCGACGATCTTCGCCACGAGGTTGTAGAGCGGCGCCACGATCAGGCCGCCCACGAAACCGAGACAGCCGTAGAAAATCGGAAGCACGATGATCGCGCCCACACCGAAGAGCATGCCCAGGAGACCTCCTCCCGAGTCTCCGCCCGCGGCGCCGCCGACCGCGGCGCCCATTATCGCGAAGAGCGACAGGATCGCGCCGAAGAAGAGTCCGAGGAATGCGTAGAGAACGGCCATCATCTTCGCGAGCGACAAGACGCCGATACTGCTGACAGTCTGAAGAGCCATGAATCACCTCGGATGGAAGGAACGGTTCGGTCCGAACATAGCGCGTTTCCGGTCGGCGGGGATGCCGCGGGGCGGTCGGGTTGGCCAACCTCAGCTGTGCTAATTTCCGCCCAACAGCCCGCGCTTCGCGGGCATCCGCAAGGGGTCTATTCCAAGGAGAAGTGTCCATGCTTTCCACACTGAGGTGCTCGCGCACCCTGTCCCTGTTCGCTGTCGTCGCTCTCCTCTCGTTGAGCCCGGCGGCATTTGGTCAGAGCCTTGGCGGATCGATCACGGGACTTATCAAGGATGAGAGTGGCGCTGCGGTTCCAGGCGCTACGGTGGCCGCCACCAACCTCGGCACAAACGTGGTCTACACCGCCACGTCCAACAGTGTTGGCAATTACACGATCACGAACCTGCCGGTGGGCGAGTACATTGTGAAATCGGAACTGGCCGGCTTCAAGACCGCGGCTACCAAGGCGGTGGGAATCGAGGCCCAGCAGACCGCGCGCATCGACTTCAAGATGTCGGTCGGTGCGATCGAAGACACCGTTGAGGTGACGGCGGATGCGGCCGTCCTTCAAACCGAGTCGGCGACGGTAGGCGAGGTCATCTCCGGGACGACGGTTCAATCCCTCCCGCTGAACGGACGCAACACCGGTCAGTTGGCCCTGCTCCTGCCGGGCGCGCTCACCCCCAGCCCGCGAGGCTTCAACAACATCGGGTCGGTGAACATGAACCGGCCCTTCGTGAACGGAAATCGTGAACAGACGAACAACTTCACGGTGGACGGCCTCGACGCGAACGAGACCATCGACAACCGCGTTTCCTACCAGCCAAGTCCCGACGCCATCGCTCAGATCAGCGTGGAGACGAACAACTATTCTGCCGACGTCGGCAACGTGGGTGGAGCGATTGTCAGCAGCGTCATCAAGTCGGGCACCAACAAGTTCTCCGGCAGCGTCTTCGAGTTCTATCGAAACTCGAAGTTCGACGCGAACACCTGGGAGAACAACCGCTCGAACGCGCCCAAGCAGGAG
>CAYNHK010000086.1:0-19661 GCA_964396875.1 uncultured Acidobacteriota bacterium
GGTCGAGTGCCAAGGACATCGACGTCACCCTCGACTTCCTCGCCGGAATCGGGGCGAAACCTCAGGACGCGAGTTTCTTCGTCTTCACTTCGGGATCCGACCTGCATCTCAAGTACAAGATCGGCAAGACGCTCCTCGGCCTCGAGGGCCGCAAGAGCGAAGAATGGCTGGACCTGCCCGTCTCCTTCTACCGCGAAGCGAACGTCCGGATGTCGACCAAAGCGATCGAATACGCGCGCAGCCGCGGGGTTGAGGTGGTCGAATTCGGGGGCGAGGACGGCTCCCGCGCTGACGTCAACTACCTGATCGAACTGGCGGGCGCCTGCTACAAGGCGGGCGGAGCCCGCTACGCGTACCCTGACACCGTGGGCTACTTCGCCCCCGAGGGCGTCGACTTCTACATTCCGAAGATCGTCGCGGCCTTCCCCGACAAACCCCTCGTCATTCACTTCCACAACGATTTCGGCCTCGCCGCCTACAACACCGTGCGCGCGCTGCACCACGGCGCCACCATACCGACCGTGACCGTGAACGGAATCGGCGAACGCGCGGGCAACGCTCCGCTTCACACCACGGTGATGATCCTCAAGGAGCTTTACGGGGTCACCATCCCGGGCTTTCGTTACGACATGTTGTGGGAACTGAAGCGCAAGGTCGAAGAGATGAGCGGCCTGCCCGTGGGGGGAGGCGAGCCCATCATCGGCCACAACGTCTTCACCCACGAAACCGGGATCCACACCGCGGGCATCACCATCCACCCCGCGATCTATCAGGTGGTGCAACCGGAGATGGTCGGAGGCCAGCTGCGCTTCCTCTTCGGCAAACACTCGGGCGCCGTCGCGGTCGAGGCCGTGCTCAAGCGTAACGAGGCGAAGCTGCTCCGAGGCGGCGTCGACATCACCCCAAAACTGGTGCAGACCCTGCTGAAGCTCATCAAGGACATCCGCGAACGCAAGGCCGAAAACGCCGACCACGCGGAGGCGATTCGCCAGTACTACTCCAACCTGAACAACCTCGGTCTGACCGAGGACGATCTCGTGTCGTACGCCCTGGTGCTCGGACCCGAACTAAAGTAACCGCCTCGGGAGCGTGAGGCGGATGCAGACAGGGGCCGGGAAGCGGTCGAAAATTCCGGTGGTGGCACGGGGCCTGTGGGCCTTGTCGCTGGTCTTGTCGGCGCTCTTCCTCGCCGCTCCTTTCGTTCCCCGGCTCAGGGTGGGCGTGGCGCTTGGAGCGGTGTTCGTTCTCTTCACCGCGGGAGCCCTGCTCGCCAGCATCCTCATCGTCCCCCTTCCCCGCACGCCCTGGTTCGCGCGCGCCGCGCAGCACACCCTCGTCGCTCTCCTCATCAGCCTCGGCCTCTCCGTCCTGCCTCCGGGGATCCCCGGCTGGCTGCCCCTCGCGATCTTCGTGATCTACATCGGAAGTTCGGAGTCGCTCGCCTGGGCGACCGCACTCGGCCTGGGGTCGGGGCTGCTGCTGGCCGGGGCTTCGGGAGCGAAGACGCCGACCGAGTTCATCTCTCCGGTCCTGGGTCTTTGCGGAATCGGCCTCGCCACCGGGCTCGCCCTCGCGCGGATCAAAGCCCGCTCGGCCGAACTCAACCGGATCATCGTTCGCATGCGTCAGGGCGCCGACTTCGTCGAAACCGACGTGGATCCCGACAAGACGTTCCGGGGCACCGCGCGCCGGAATGACGGCCCCGCGCTTCGCAAGATCAGCGAAGAGGCGCGCACCGTCCGCGATCTCGAACGCTCGGCCCACCTCACCCGAACGCTGGCCCCCTTCCTCGAACTCGCCCGCGGCATGAACGAGGCTCATGCCGCGCTCTTCTTCGACATCGACCGCAGTCGCGGGGGCGCATTCCTCCGAGCCAAGGACGGCCCCGACAACATCTGGGATGAGGCGGTTCTGCCCCTCAACTCGGATCCGGTGGGTTTCGTGCTCGATCGCCGGCAGGCCTTCTACGCGACGGATTTTCGGACCTTGTTGTGGTCCTTGCCTTACTACAAGACCCAGGTGAGGATCGGGACGCTCCTCGCGATGCCGGTGCTGGTGCGCGGGGTCATCGCCGGCGTCCTCGTGGTCGACCACGAAGAGAGCCAGGCTCTCTCGAATGCGGAGCCCACGCTCAAACGACTCGCGCATCTCATCGCCCAGGTGGTCGAGAACGAGCGGGAGACGCTGGCCCACGCGGAGCGCGAAGTGGAGTTCGAAGCGGCCGCCGCGGCCTCGCAGAGCCTCGCCCTCATCACGGAGGTGACGGAGATTCACAAGTTCGTAGCCCGTGCGGTGCAGGAGATGGCGCCTCGCACGATCGGCGCGGGCCTGGTGCGGCTGAGCGAAGGGATGATCGAAGGCCTGCCCGGCATGTCCGAGCAGTTCGAGGAGTGGATGGGTGCGGGAACAAAACGCACCGACCGCACCTGGATGGCGTGGTATCTGAGCAACGCGACCCCGGAGCCCGTGCGCATCAGCACGCCCCGGGATCGCGGCCTCCCGCTTTTCCGCACCGGCGGTGGTATGCCGGGCGAGTCGCTCCTCGTTCATCCTCTCGTCTTCCGCAACCGCCTCAAAGGCGCACTGGTCGCCGTCGGCGACGGGCAGGCCTTCGACGCCAGCGTCGCGCGCGTGGTCTCGCTGATCGCTAACCAGGCCGCGGCCGCCATCGAAATGATCGAGTTGCTCGAAGCCAACAAGCTCCTCGCGATGCACGACGGCCTCACCAACCTTCTCAACCGCAGAGCCTTCGACCAGGCGCTCGAACGCGCGGTGTCCCAGGCCGGGCGCGCCGGCCAGCCTCTTTCGCTCCTCATGCTCGACCTCGATCACTTCAAGAAGCTCAACGACACCTACGGCCACGCGGTCGGCGACATCGCACTGCAGGCGGCGGCCGCGGAAATCCGCCTTCAGGTACGCGGCGGCGACGAGGCCGCGCGGTACGGGGGCGAGGAATTCGCGATCATCCTCCCCGACACCGATGGCCCCGCCGCGTTCCGCATGGCCGAGCGCCTGCGCAAGGCTCTCTCGAGCCGCGTGATCAAGATCTCCGATCAGCAGATCCGCGTGACCGCGAGCTGCGGTGTGTCGGCCACCGACCTCGGCTACGCCACGCCCGAATCGCTTATCCACTCGGCCGATGAAGCGCTCTACGCATCGAAGGAAACCGGCCGCGACCGCACTTCGCTTGCGGGAGCGCCGAGAACCTGATAGTGGCGGGACGGGGTTGCTTCGTCGGTCGCTTCTCGACGGCCTCCTCGCAATGACGTGAGGAAAAAGGGGCCGATAGTGGCTACCTCTTATCGCGAAGAGCGACGAACGTAACCGCGATCAGAACCGCGTAGATGAGCGCGTTCATCCAGTAGACATTCACCAGCGCGGAGCGCGCGACGAACGCCGCGATGGCCGGGGCCACCGCGCCGCCGAGAAGGGCGGCGCCCGACAGTTTTCCGAAGAAGGCGCCTCGCGCAGCCTCCCCGTAGCGCTTGGAACCGAGGCTGTAGCCCAGGGTGAGCGAACCTCCCGAGACGAGGCCGAAACCCGCGGCGATCGCGAGGAAGATCGGGAAGGTCGGCGCGTAACCCATCGCGAGGGCGGTCCCGAGGGAGAGCAGCAGGGAGACGCCGAGGAGTCGAACCGGATCGAACCTCGCGGCGAGGCGACCGAAAGCGAACGACGAGGCCGCGGCGGCAATCGAATAGACGCTGATTAGGATGCCGGTGGAGAGGGCGAGTCCCTTTCGATCGAGCCCCAGCGCCTCGAGCTGCGCGGGGAGGATGGGCGTGAAGGAACGGGACGCGAAGTTCACGAAGAAGACGGTGCCGACCAGACCCACGAAGAAGGCCGCGGGCAAAGGGACGGTCATCGGCGGCGGCGTCTCGATACCGCCCGGCGCCGCGCGCGGTTCATCCTCGTAGAGCCAGCCCACGATCAGGGCCGCGGCGAAACAGGAGAACGCTGCGCCCCAGAAAGCCATCCGGATTCCAAGCGCGGCAGCAAAGACGCCGCCGAGGAGAGGGCCAAACCCCGCGGCGAGGATCTGCGCGGCCTGGATCTTCCCGATCGCCTTCGACACGCTCCCGCCCGCCCGCGCTCCGCCCGAAGCCATCGCGAGCCCGAGCGGGCCCACGCCGCCAAACAACCCCGAAAGAATGCGCGATACCAGAACGTGCCAGGGGTTCTGCGCGACCGAGGCCACGATCTGGCTGAAACCGAGGGCCAGCAGGGCGACCAGGGCCACCCGCTTGTAGCCGTGCCGGTCGGCCTGCCCCCCCCAGAAAGGTGCCAAAAGGCCGGCGAGGAGAGGCCCCACGCCGATCAGGACGCCCGCCCACTGAGCCGCATCCGCCGCGTCATGGACACCCAGTTCCTGGACGAACAGGGGGAGGAAAGGAAGGGCGAAACCAAGGCCCAGGAACGCCGCAAAGGTCATGAACGCCGCGACATCGGCGTTCCGACCGGCCCTCGATGACGCGCCCGCGGACCGGGTCTTCTCTGGCCCACGCTGGCTAAAGGCGGTCAAGTGTGGACATTATCACGCAGGCAAAGGGGGGTTGCGTTCTATACTGCCCGGGTTCAGTTCTCTACTCTGGAGGAGACATCTCGATGAACGTCAAGAATCTTTTGTGCCTCGTTTCCGCTCTGTCACTCGCCACCGTGGGCGTCACCCAGGCCCAAAGCCTGACCGAACTCGCCAAGCAGGAGAAGCAGCGACGAGCCAAGCTCCGCACTTCGGGCGCCCCGGCCCGCGTGTACACCGAGAACAACCGGACCACCCAGTCCGAACCTGCGGCCGCGGATCCCGCCGCCACGACCGGTACGGACCCGCTGGTCGCCGCTGCTCCGGGAGCGCCCAAGGAGAAGACCCGCGAGGAGCTCGACGCCGAGCGCCAGAAGGAGTGGGCGGACCGGCTCAAGAAGGCTCAGGACGAGATCGCGAGCCTGGAAGCCACGATCGCCAGGAACGAACGCAACCTGGCCTCGCTCATCAACATCACTCCGGCCCGGCAGGATCTCGCGAACGCGATCGACGCCGACAAGAAGCGCCTCGCCGATTTGCGGCAGTCTCTCGTGAGCCTTGAAGATGAACGCCGTCGCGCGGGCATGCCGCGGCGCTGAAGTTCCCCTTCGCCGTACTCCAAGAGGGCCTTCGGGCCCTCTTTTTTTGTCTCGACTTTTCCGGCGATCGGGCCGGGCGGCGCCTCTTCAGATAAACGTCAGGGCGATCAGCGCGAGGCCCGAGTAGATGAGGAAGAACAAGAGCTCGTAGCCCAGGATGTGCTTGAACTCCAGCCGGGCGAGGGCGAGAAGTGGAATCGCCCAGAAGGGCTGGATCAGGTTTGTGGCCATGTCGCCATAGGAGTAGGCCATCGCGATCTTCGCGGAGGAGACATCGAGAGCCGCGGCGCTCTTGAGCAGGTAGGGAGCCTCCATCGCCCACTTCGCTCCGCCCGACGGCACCCAGTAGTTGAGGAAAGCCGAATAGGCGAAAACCACGCTGGGGAGTGTGTCCGTGGTCGCGACGGAGAGGAACACCTCGGCCAGGCGGTCGGCGAGGCCGGTGTCCTTGATGAGACCGTAGATCCCCGCGTAGAGCGGAAACTGGAGCACGACGCCGTGGAGGGGTCTTGAGGCTTCTTCGACGTGGGCGAGCAGCGAGGCCGCGTTTCGGTGGAGAAGCAGGGCGAGGAACAGGACGATCAGGTTCACCATGTCGAGCGAGAGGGCGAATCTCCCCGCCCATCCTTCGACGAACAGGAACCCGAGGCCGAGCAGGCCGAGCGCGAACATCGGAGCCCGCGCGTGGGAAAGACGCTCGGCAGGCGTCTTCAAGGACGCAGGCGCGGTTTCCGCGGCCTTCTCGGGCGCGAGTTTCTCGGGAGGCGGCATCATCGATCCCGGTCGGCGGGCCAGGAGGATCGCGGCAAGACCGATCAACAGGACGGCGATCGCGGTGAAGATCAGGTTGAATGGCGCGAAGATGGTCTCGCCGAGGGGAACCGGGGCCGGGATCAGGCCGTCGCGCACCATGAAGGAATCACGGCCCGCGAAGAGCAGGGGCACCGTGCCCGACGGTCCTGCGTGCCAGGTCACGCCCATGCCGAGATAACCCGCGGCCACGAGCAGCGGATAGTTGACATCCCTCCGCCTCGCCGCGATGGACTTCACCAGGATGGCCGAGGCGACAAGGCCAACGCCCCAGTTGAGCCATGAGATCCCCATGGACGTGAACGCGGCAAGAGCGACCGCCTGCGTGGGTGTCTTCGGGAGGGCGGCGATCGCGTCGATGAGCCGGGCCATGGGCGGCGAGACGGCGAGCAGATATCCGGCGAAGACCACGAAGGCGATCTGCATGGACAGGGGCAGGAGCGTCCACATGCCCTGACCCCAGGCGCGCAGGGCCAGGCCCGGCGAAGCGCCCGCCCACGTCACCGACGCGAGCAGGGTCGCGAAGGTGAGGATGATCGCAATCGAAAACGCGTCGGGGACGAGCGAAATCGCGGCCTTCGCAAGCCTCTCCACGAAGGCCGAACCCGCGCCGCGCTCTTCGCTTCGAGGCTCGGCGGTCATCCTGGAGGCGCCTTCTAACCCGGGCGAGCTTCTAGGCGCCGCTGCCCATGCTCTGAAGGAAGGCGGAGTTCGACTTGCTCTTCGAGAGACGTTCGACGAGAAGTTCCATCGCCTCGACCGGCGACATCGCGGAGAGCACCTTGCGCAGCACCCAGACGCGGTTCAGCTCTTCCTTCGGCACGAGCAGCTCCTCCTTGCGCGTGCCCGTCTTCTCGATGTCGATCGACGGGTAGATCCGCTTCTCGGTGAGCTTGCGCGAAAGAACGATCTCCGCGTTGCCGGTGCCCTTGAACTCTTCGAAGATCACCTCGTCCATGCGCGAGCCGGTTTCGACGAGGGCCGAAGCGATGATGGTGAGGGATCCTCCCTCCTCCACCGCGCGCGCCGCGCCGAAGAACCGTTTCGGCTCCTGCAGGGCGTTCGCGTCGACGCCGCCCGAAAGGACCCGGCCGGACTGCGGGGCCACCGCGTTGTAGGCGCGGGCGAGGCGGGTGATCGAGTCGAGGAGGATGAGGACGTCCTTGCGCTGTTCGACGAGGCGCTTCGCCTTTTCGAGGACCATGCGCGCGACCTGAACATGACGTTCGCCCGCTTCGTCGAAGGTCGAGGAGATGACCTCGCCCTGGACGGAACGCTGCATGTCCGTGACTTCTTCGGGCCGCTCGTCGATGAGCAGGACGATCAGCACGACCTCGGGATGGTTGCGGGTCACCGCGTTCGCGATCTGCTGGAGCAGAACCGTCTTGCCGGTGCGGGGCGGGGCGACGATCAGGGCGCGCTGGCCTTTGCCGAGCGGGGCCACCAGATCGAGCACGCGGTTCGAGATCTGCTCGGGCCCGGTCTCCATCTTGAGGCGCTCCTGGGGGTAGAGCGGGGTCAGGGAATCGAAATGCGGTTTGTCGCGGGTGAGGTCGGGCGGCTCGAAGTTGATCGCGTCGACCTTGATCAGCGCGAAGTAGCGCTCGTCGGGCTTGGGCGCGCGGATCTGTCCGCTGATCGTGTCGCCGGTGCGCAGGTTGAACTTGCGGATCTGCGAGGGCGAGACGTAGATGTCGTCGGGGCCGGGCAGATAGCAGTATTCGGGAGCGCGCAGGAAACCAAAACCCTCGGGAAGGATTTCGAGCACGACTTCCGAGAAGATGAGGCCGAGCTTCTCGGCCTGGGCGCGCAGGATCTGGAAGACCAGCTCCTGCTTTTTCATGTTGAGAGCGCCGGGGATCTCGAGATCTTTCGCCACCGAGGCGAGTTCGCCGATCGGCATCTCCTTGAGCTGAGCCAGATCGAGACGCGCGCCTTCGGCGGCCGCCGCGGCCGCGGCTATGGCTTTCGCGGTATCGGGATCGTCCTCGACGTCGATGAGACGGCCGTCCTTGGTGCGAACGTCGTGGTGTCGCTTGGGCTCGCGGTGTTTGGGCGGAGGCGTCTTCGGCCGGGCCGCCTGGGGGCCGGGTTTTTCGCGGCGCGGCTTCCCGCGGCCGTCTCCGCGGCCCGGCTTCGGGGGGCGCGAACCCGAGCCCTCCGGATGAGGTTTGCGATCGCGGTGGGACGGAGCTCCCGCGGCCGGCGCGGGGGGGACGGTTGCGACGACGTCCGTGGTTTCAGCCTGCGTGGTCGATGCGGACGAAGCCGACTCGGGAGCGCCTTTGGGCCCTCGGCGGCCCCGCCGGCCGCGGCCTCCTTTCGGGCGAGCCTCCCCTGACGGGCCGCTTTCGGGCGGATCGGACGGCGCCGCCGGCCCGGGGTCTTTTGACCCTTCGGGTTTCTCTTCGTCGGACATTCGATTTTTCTTTCGGACTCGCTACTTTCGGGCTGCGGATCGATGCGATCAGGACGCAGGCCGGGCGAGAGACAGGTGGGATGGGTGCGGGCGTCTTTGAGGAGGGAACGAAAGGGGGATCTTAAGAACGAGACCCCGAAAGTGCAAACCTCGCCTCTAAATGAGAAGGGGACGGATCGCCATGAGGTCGGCCTTGAGCGCGGCGCAGTTGGGGTACCTTTTCGAGGGGTCCTTCTCGATGAGGTGCATGATCGCCAAAGACAGGGCCTCGGGGATGGCGGGATTGTGCACGCGCGGCTCCGGAGGCACCACGTCCATGTGCATGCGGATGAGCGTCATCAGATCCGGTAGACCGAAAGGCGTCTTCTGCGCGAACATCTCGTAGGCGACGATGCCGAGCGAATAGAGGTCGGCCCGGTGGGTCACCCCGCTGTAGTCGGTGATCTGCTCCGGCGAGATGTAGGCCGGAGTCCCCAGGATGGCCCCGCTCTGCGTGGCCCCGGGGGCGCTCACCACCTTGGCGATGCCGAAGTCGAGGAGCTTGACGATGTCGGTGCTGGTGATGAAGCAGTTCTCGGGCTTGATGTCGCGGTGGACGATGCCCTTCTCGTGAGCGGCTCCGAGACCGTCGCAGATCTGGATCACGTAGTCCAGCCCCTTCGCGAGGGAGAGCCCCGCGATCATCTTGTCGCGCAGGTCGATTCCCTGCAGAAGCTCCATGGTGATGTAGCGGAAGCCCTGGTGGGACCCAAGTTCATGGACCCGGACGATGTTCTGATGCGTCAGTTCGCGGGCCATTCGGAGCTCGCGCCGGATGCGCCGGTCCGCGGTCTCGTCCGGAACCGCCTGAAGGAAGGCCTTGAGAGCGATGTGATCGCCGAGAACGGTGTCGAGGGCCTTGAAGATCGCCGACGTGCCGCCGCGGCCGATTCTCTCGACCAGTTTGTAGCGGCCTTCGACCAGGGTTCCCACCGCGAACACGCCGGCGAGGGGAATCCGTCCGGGAGCGGAAACCAGATCCTCCGGATCCGGAAGCCTCGGCGCTTCGGGCAGATCCGGGAGAAGCGCCCCATCGTCACGCACCGCCAGCTTCAGGGTCTGCCGGATCTGGCTCGCGATCGGGTGGGACGGATCCGCGGCGAGGAGCGCGTTTGAAACCTCCCGCGCATTCTCGCGCAGGCCCTTCTTCAAGTAGAGATGCGCGAGCAAGGTCAGGGCATCGAGTTCGGCGGCGTCGTGCCCGCGGGTGGCCAGGAAAGGCGTGACGAAGCGGTCGAGAGAGAAAGGGATGTCGCCCTCCTCGCTCGCGAGCCGGATCGCGCTCACGCAGGCCGAGCGGTACGAGGAGTGGGTCGGCTCGATCCCGATGATGGCCTCGATCGCGCGGCGGCGATCTCCTCCATGGGCGAAGGAGCGCGAGGCCTCGATCGGCATGTGGGCCCGCTGGAACAACTCACCGGCATCGATGTGTTTCTCGAGCTGGCGGGCGAGCCGGGCCGCTTCGGAATAGTGCCCGAGCCACGACCTCAGGCGCAGGGCCATCTCGGGCCGACCGCCGAACTCCGCGAGGGCGGCGGCGGCGAGACCGACACCCTGCCCACACTCGTCCGCGACGAGGAGCGCGAGGTCGACCGGGAAACGCACCATGATCTGGGCCGCCGATCGAATCTCCCCGCCGCGTGCGAAGAGCTCAACGGCGCGGCGCGCCAGGGTCAGGTGCGCCTTCGGGAGTTCGTCGGTTCCCGTGGGAAGGGTGATCGCGATGAGCGAGGCCGCGTCGAGAAACCGCGATTCAGCCTCAAGTTCCTGAACGTGGGCGAGAAGGCTGATCCTCCTCGAATCCGACTGGTCTTCGCGGGCGGCCTTGCCTTCTTCGGTCACAGCGCGTCACTCACTGGTCGTCGCGCGGCATTTCCGAGAGGCGACGCCGCAGGGCGTCGGGGATTCGCGCGAACGCGACCGCCTCATCCGAGGTCACCAGCCGCTCCTTGGCGAGACGGAAGAGACAGTTGTCGAAACCGAGCGTCCCCTGCATGTCGCTCGACGACTGCAGCGTGCCCTCGATCTGATGGGTCTTGCCTTCGCGGATCATGTTCCCGACCGCCACCGAGCCGAAGAGCACCTCGACACTCGCCACCCGGCCCTCGCCGGTCGACCGGCGCAGGAGGCGCTGGGCGATCACCGCCCGCAGAAGCACCGACAACACGCCGCGGGCGTGTTCGCGCACCTCCTCGGCCAGGGTGTCGAGGATGCGATCGACCGCGCGGGCCGCGGTGTTCGTGTGCAGGGTGCCGAAAACCAGCACCCCCGTCTCCGCGGCGGAGAGGGCGAGCTGAATGGTCTCGGAGTCGCGCATCTCGCCGATGACCAGGACATCGGGGGCCTCGCGCAGAGCCGAGCGGAGGGCGGCGCTGAAACTCTCCACGTGTTTGCCGACCTGGCGCTGAGTGATCCGGCTCTGGATGGGTTCGTGCACATACTCGATGGGGTCCTCGACCGTGATGATGTGGCGGGACGAGGTCTGGTTGATCTGGCGCACCAGGGCCGCGAGGGTGGTGGACTTCCCAGAGCCCGTGGGCCCGGTCACCAGAACCAGCCCGTTCTGCATGCGCGAGAGTTTCTCGATGGAGGGCGGCAGGCCGAGGTCGTCGAGACTGGGGATGAAGCCTGGAACCACGCGGAACACGGCGCTCAACCCCCGCGCCTGATTGAAGACACTGCCCCGAAAACGGCCCACCTGCGGCAGGGAGTAGAGGATGTCGACCTGCCCCTGGGTGTTCAGGATCTCCTTCTGCTCGGAGGTCAGGATCTCTTCAAGGAAACGTTTCGTCTCCACATCGGAAAGCGTCCGGAAGGGCAGGGCGAGGAGGTCGCCGTCGAAACGGATCGTGGGCGGCGCTCCAGAATGAAAATGGAGATCGCTCGCCTTCTGGTCCGCCACAAGCCTCAGGAATGAATCGATGCGAGCCATGGTTCCTCAGACGGGCGGGCGCGTGGGCAGCGCGGGACGGACGGGCGGCGTCGCCGGGGCGGCGACCGGGTTTGGAGCGGGGGCCGCATCGAGGCTCTCGAACTCTTTCTTGCTCGCGGCCTTCATGTACACCTCTTCGGCGCTCACCTGCCCTTCCTTGAAGAGCCGCATCAGTTCCGAGTCCATGAGCTGCATCCCCTGTTCGCGCGCGGTCGCGATGACCGAGGGGATCTGGAAGCCCTTGCCCTTGCGGATCAGGCTCGCCACCGCGTCGTTGTTGATCATGACTTCGACGGCGAGACAACGGCCGCCGGACAGCCGCCTCAGGAGGAACTGGCAGATCACCGCCCGCAGGCTGCCCGCGAGCAGGCTTCGCATGTGGTCCTGCTGAGCCGAGGGCGCGGCGCTCACCAGGCGATCGACCGTGGTGGCCGCGGACGTGGTGTGAACCGAGCCGAACACCAGGTGCCCGGTCTCAGCGGCGCTCACCGCCGCGGAGATGGTCTCGAAATCCCGGACCTCGCCAATGAGGAGCACATCGGGGTCCTGGCGCAGGGCCGCGCGGAGGCCGCTCGCGAACGAGAAGACGTGCGCGCCGATCTCCCGCTGATTGACGAGGCTCTTCTTGTTGGCGTGAACCACCTCGACCGGGTCTTCGATCGACAGGATGTGGTGGCTGGAACTGCGGTTGATGGCGTCGATGATCGCGGCCAGGGTGGTCGACTTTCCCGCTCCGGTGGGCCCGCCCACCAGCACCAGGCCGTCCTTGAAGTTCTGGAACGACTTCACGATCTCGGGGAAGCCGGCCTTATCGATGTCGAGCAGCGTGTTCCGGATGGTCCGGAACACCGCGGCGAGCCCCCCCATCTCCGTGAAGACGTGGGCGCGGAAACGGAGTTCGCGGCCCGGCACCTCGTAGGAGAAGTCGACATCTTTGAGCGATGCGATGTCCTCCCGCTGCTGCAGAGAGAGACGGGGCAGGATGAGCGCGCGCAACTGCTCTCCGGGCAGGGGCGGGCCCGGAAGCTCCTCCATGCGCCCGGCCCGCTTGATCGTCGGTTTGCGGCCGGAGAGGAGGACGAGATCGTCCGCCTCCATTTCCACGGTCTGAACGAGGAGCTGATCGAGCGCGCTGCCCGCCACGGTTTGAATCCCGGTCCGGCTCTGCGAAGCGAACCTGAGCAGGAACTCGCGGGCGCGGAGCCGGTTCCTGGGGTGCGAGTCTTCCAGGACCGATTGGACGCTTGGAACCTCCTCGACCGCCTCGCACTGAGTGAGACACTCGATGGCCGCGCCCCGCACATCGGGGTCGGGCGAAACCAGCATGGCGGCCACGTGAGGCGCGACTTTGAGCGCCCGGAGATCGCCGAGCGCGCGAAGGCAGGAGACCTGGATCTCGGGCGAGCGGGTCATCATGTCGACCAGATGGGGAACGACCCGGGGATCGCCGATGGTTCCAAGCGCTTCCACGGCGCCCTCTCTCACCCACCAGTCGTTGTCCGAATCGGCCACGCGCACCAGCGTCCCGAGCGCCGCGGGGTTCTTGAGACGCTTCAGCATGTCCGTGCCGAAACGGCGGATGAGCGGATCGGGCTCGGAGAGAAGCTGGGCCACCGGCCGCAGAATGGAATCGGCGGCGATCTCCACGAGCACGTCGCCCACGCGCTCTCTCACCCACCAGTCTTCATCCCGAAGATATTCGACGAGCTGCGGCCAGAGTTCCTCGGGTTTTCCGGCCGACCGCGCGAGTTCGACGCCGAAGCGTCGGACATCCGCGTCGCGGCTCTTGAGGAGCCACAAGACGGTCCGGGACAAGTCGGCGCGGCCTTCCTGGCCGAGCTGAGAAAGCAGGTTGGCGGCGGCGCTGCGGAGGAGCGGATTCTTGAGTTCGAGGGCTTCGACGAGCAGCGGTACGGCGCTCTCGTCCCGCCGGATTTCCAGAACTCCGAGGACGGACTGGCGAATGGAGTTTGGACCCTCCCGCAGTTTGCGGGAGAGAACGCGGGTCGAGCGCACGCTGTTGAACCGGGAAAGAGCCTGAAGCACCACCCGCGCCAGTTCGATGCGGTTGTCATCGAGGATCGGCTCCGCCCGGTCGAAGTATTCGTCCTCATTCGCAATCGCGCAGAAACCGGTGGCGGCGGCGAGTGCTATGGCTTCGTTCGAATCGGACATGAGCGGAGCCAGGACCGCGGCCGCGCCGTGCGGGTCCTTCTCCGCGCAGGCCGGCGAGGAGAGATGCTGGATGGCGCGGAGTTTCTCGGCGGGATTCCCCAGGCTCAAAACGGTCTTGAGATGGGGTGCGGCGTGCTGCGGAGCCATGGCCATGAGGACATCCATGGCTTCGATCCGGCCGGGAAAGGGCGGCTCGGCGATGAGTTTCCCGACCATGTCGAAGACCGTGCGTCCGCCGATCTTGCCGAGCGCCCTGGCCGCGGCCCCGCGCAACAGAGGCTCGGGCGCGCGCAAGAGGCCGGCGAGTTCGCCATGGGACTCCACGCTGTTCACCCTGGGGATCGCCTCCACGAGCACGTTCCGGAGCGGCGCATCCGCGGTTCGAAGCGCGCGCACGAAGGGAAGGAAAAGGGACTTGTCGGTCCAGCCTTCCGTCACCGCGGCGAAGAGCTTCAAGCGCTTGGTGTGGCGGCCCGGATCCTTCTGGGAAAGGACGCGGTTCGAAACCACCTCGAGAAGTCTGAGCGCCTCGACGGACTTGACAGCTCGCGCCGCCTCGACAAAGGCCTTCTCGTCGGCCTCGCCCGTGAAAACCCCCGCGGTGAAGGCGGGAAGGATGTCTCGTTCGTTCAAGTGCGGGCCGTTCTACCTGCTTGACTTGAGACTTCCACCCATCGCGTAACCGATGGCGGCGGCGATCACGTTGAAGAGCGTGTTGCCCACGAGGCCGCCGGTGCGGGCCATCATCGCGGCGGCGAACGGCACGTCGGCGGTCTGGTTGAGGGCGGCGGGAGTGTTCCAGAAAGTGGTGATGCCGAGCAGGTACGAAATCAGCGTCGAGCCGAACACCACGATCTGCGAGGTCAGGCCGATGAGCGCGCCCAGGACGAGCGCATCCTTGATCTTGTAGCCCTCGAAGGCGCGCGCGAAAGCGGCATGATGGGCGGAGGCGATCAGCGCCAGGGTCACGAGGCTGAAGACGTGCGTGGTCTTCGCGTACTCGGCGCCCCCGAGCGACAGCCCCCAACGACCCAGGGTGAAGAGACCGAGCAACCAGAAATAGAAGCCCATGAGGCGGAGGTGTCGTGCCATATAACGTCTCCTTTTTGTGTGCGGTCAGTCTATTCGAGAAAAATTGAACCGGCTCGGGTAGCGGTCTCGCGAAGCCCTTTCAAACGCCAGGGCCGCGACCGCCAGGTCCTCGAACGCGACGCCACAGGACTTGAAGAGCGTGATCGCCTCGGGATCGCGGGCGGCTCGAGGGCGGCCGGGATCGAGCAGGGCGCCGAGTGTGGTCACTCGATCCACCACGCCGCCGACTTCGGCCTCAGCCATCTGCAGATCCCCGGCTTCCGCGAGCGTATTCGCGGTTTCTATGGCCAGCACGGAGGCGCGAGCCACGGTCTGGGTGTCGACTTCGCGGGTGTCCCTGGTGTGCACGCCGACCGGATTCACGTGGGTCCCCGGGGTCAGCCAACGACCCTCGAGCACGGGCTCGGTGGCCCCCGTCGCGGTGACGACGATGTCGCACCCCGCGGCCTCCTCCGGGGCCTCCGCCGCGTTCCATTTCGAAACCTGCCGGAGTTCGGGGCGGGAGCGAAGCGATGCGACGAGCGCCGCCGCGGTGTGCTTTCGCCGGGCCCAGATGACCACCGACCGGATCGGCCGCACCACCGCCAGGAGACGCACATGGAATTCGGCCTGCGCGCCCGCGCCGAAGACTCCGAGCGTTGCCGCATCCGGGCGCGAAAGGAGTTTCGTCGCGACGGCGGATACGGCGGCGGTTCGAATCAGAGTCAGATAGCCACCGTCCATCACCGCGAGGGGAACCCCCGTCTGCGGATCGAAAAGGGCGTAGAGGCCGGAGACGCTGGGCAGCCCGAGCGCGCCGTTTCCTGGAAACGAGGTGGCGAGCTTCGCTCCAAGCGTTTCAGGCGACCCTCCGCCACTCGGCATCGCGAGCAGACTCCCCCTTCGGGTGCGGGCCGCGATCCTCCGCGGCGTGTCCCATTCCCCGAGGTGATCGGCCCGGAAAGCGCCCTCGAGCGTGCCGATCACGGAGGACGGATCGAGGACGCGTTCGAGGTCGAGACGCGAGAGAAGGAGGACATCCTGCATGGAAGGGCCGCGTTAGACTACCGTTCCCGTGGCCTCCCTTTGTATCTCGTTGACCGAACGGTTGACGGTCGACCTCATCGACCGCATGTCCGACCTCTCCGGGCTCGCCGACATGTTCGAGATTCGCGGCGACCTCGTGAGCGACCTCGACCTTCTGACCATCCTCAGGGTGCGCACCAAACCCCTCGTTTTCACCGCGCGGGCGGCCTCCGAGGGCGGAAAGATGAAGGACGAGGATCCCAAACGCCGCGCCCTGCTCCACGAAGCGGTGCGCCGAGGTTACGACTACGTCGACATCGAGTATCGAAGCGGCTTCTTCGACATCATGACCGAGAAGGCGGGCAAGGGGCTCATCGTGTCCTTCCACGACATGACGGGGACCCCCGCCGATCTGGAGACCCTCTACGACGGGATGAGCAAGACCGGCGCGGACATCGTGAAGATCGCAGTCAGTCCGAGGTCCATGTCGGACGTGGGTCGTCTCATGGAACTCGTCCGCCGGCACGCGGGCACGGGAACCCCGCTCATCGCGATCGCCCTTGGTCCGCTCGGGGCGGTCACCCGGATCGTCGGGCCGAAGTACGGGGCGCCGTTCGTCTACGCCTCCACCGGCAAGGGCCACGAGGCCGCGGCCGGACAGATTCCCGCGGAGGAGATGGACACCCTCTACAACGTCCGGTCGATCAATCCGCAGACGAAGATCTATGGCCTCGTCGGGGGGGACGTGGTCCGCAGCCTCTCGCCCGCGATCCACAACCGGGGTTTCGCGGAATCGGGCACCGACGCGGTTTTCGTGCCCCTGCAATCCGATTCGCTCGGCGCGTTTTTCCAGGCCTTTCCGCACCTCGGCCTCTCCGGCTTTTCGGTGACTCGGCCGTACAAGGTCGAAATTGTCGGGCGCATGCACGCGGTCGACGCCACGGTCGCGCAGTGCGGCAGCGTCAACACCGTGGTGGTTCACGACACCGGTCAGCTTCACGGCACGAGCAGCGATGGCCTGGGGGTGGTGACGCCCCTGCGAAAACGCGGCGAGATCAAGGGCAAGCAGGTGATCATTCTCGGCGCGGGCGGCGCGGCGCGGGCCGCCGCCGTCGCCCTCGAAGAGCGGGGGGCGCGCGTCCGCATCCTCGCCCGGAATCGCGAGAGGGCGACCCAGGTGGGCGCCGAGGTCGGGTGCGCCGCGGGCGATCTCAATGTCCTGCTGAACACGCAGTGGGACATCCTCGTCAATGCCACGCCGGTGGGCGGCGGCTCGCTCGCCGAGCAGACCCTGGTTCCCAAAGCCCTGCTGAAGAAGGGCGCGACGGTTTTCGACATGGTCTACGACCCGCTCGAGACCCGCCTGCTCCGCGAGGCCGCGCAGCAGGGTTGCGTCGTGATCAGCGGGTTCGAAATGCTTCTCGCCCAGGCCGCCGCGCAGTTCGAGGTGTGGACCGGGGCCGAAGCGCCGGTCGAGGCCATGCGCTCGGCCGCCCTCCTCCTCGCCCAGACCAGAAGCGCGTAGCGCGCGTGAGCGCGCCCCGACCCGCGACCAGATCCCTCCGGTATTCCCGGCAGGAGATCTTCACCCCCATCGGCCGGGAGGGCCAGGAACGGCTGCGGGCATCCCGCGTGGCCATCGTCGGGTGCGGCGCGCTCGGGTCGCAGCTCTCGGAAACCATGGTGCGCGCGGGTGTGGGCTTCGTTCGCCTGATCGACCGTGACATCGTGGAGGAGTCGAACCTGCAGCGGCAGACGCTGTTCACGGAAGCGGACGCCTCGGCGCTGCGCCCCAAGGCCCTCGCCGCCAAAGCCCGCCTCGCGACCGTCAATTCGGACGTTGTCCTCGACGCGCGGATCGAGGACCTCACCTGGGAGAACGCGCGCGAACTTCTGGCGGGGATCGATCTCTTCCTCGACGGCACCGACAACTTCGACACGAGGTACGTCCTGAACGACCTCAGCATCGAGACGTCCATTCCCTGGATTTACGGCGCGTGCGTCGGATCGTACGGCCTCGTGCTTCCGGTCCTGCGGGGCGCGCGAAACACCCCGTGCCTGCGCTGCGTGCTCGGCGACGCTCCCCCCGCGGGCTCCTCGCCGACCTGCGACACCGCGGGCGTCATAGCACCCATCGTCCAGGTCATCGCGGGGATGCAGGGGGCCGAGGCGCTCAAGATCCTCTCGGGGCACGCCGAGGCCGTGAATGTCGGCCTCGTGAGCATCGACGTCTGGTCCTCGCAGTTGGACCGGATCGACCTGTCGCAAACCCCGCCTTCGTGCGAAGCCTGCGTGAACGGGACGTTCGTCTCGCGCGAACAGACCGAGGGCGAAGCGTTCTTGTGCGGCCGCGACGCGGTGCAGATCCGCCCTCCCGCGAAGGGACTGTCGCTCGACATCGACGACTTCGCCGTAACCTGGCGCGCGCTTGGCGACGTCACCCTCTCCGAGCATGTGGTGAGGCTCAAGGAGGCGAACTCCGAGATGCTGCTTTTCCGCGATGGCCGCGCGCTCATCAAGGGCACCGCCGACCTCGGCCGCGCCCGCGCCATCTACGCGCGTCTGATCGGGTCCTGATGAACTCTCTCGCCATCGAGGCCCGCCATCTGGTCAAGGCCTACAAGAACAAAGCCGCGGTGCGGGATCTTTCGCTGTCGGTGCGGCCCGGCGTGCTCTACGCGTTCCTCGGCCCAAACGGCGCGGGCAAGAGCACGACGCTTCGGATGCTCACCGGCCTGCTCAAGCCCACCAGCGGCGAGGTCCTGATCCTGGGCCAGTCGATCGAGGCCGACCCGATGGCGGTCAAGGGCAGCATCGGCCTCGTGCCCGATGATCTGCCGCTCTTCGATCGACTGACCGGCGAGGAAACGCTGATCTTCATCGGGCGGATCCAGGGACTTCAAACCGCCGAGGCGCGGCGGCGCAGCGAGGAACTCCTCGACTACTTCGACCTCACCGAGGCGCGGGCCCAGGCCGTGCTCGAGTACTCCCTCGGCATGAAGAAGAAGCTGGCGCTCGCGGCCGCGTTGATCCACAAGCCCCGCGTGCTCTTCCTCGACGAGGCGCTCAACGGCGTCGATCCGGTGTCGGTGAAGACCATCGCCGACTTGTTGCGCTCGCTCGTCGCGAAGGGGCTCACGATCTTCTTCACCACCCACGTCCTCGACGTCGCCGAACGTTTGTGCGACGAGATCGGCGTGATCCACGAGGGGCGTCTGGTGGCTTCCGGCACGATCGACGAGATCAAGAGCCTGCGTCAGATGGGGGCGGACGCCCGGCTCGAAGACGTTTTCCTCCAGGTGGTGGGCGCCGAGAAGCCGAAGAGCCCGCCGTCATTCCTGTGAACCGTCTCTTCCTGCTGCTCGGGATGTCCCTGCGGTCCCGATTCCGGGGCTTCGTTTCCGCGGGCGCGTCGTCGATCTTCGTCATCATGGCGGGCTTCTTCTATCTCGCGTTCACCTGCGCGCTCGGCATAGGCGCTTATTTCGCTTTGTCGCAGAGCCGCGGCGCGCGCGTGGACCGCTTCGCGGACCTCGTGGCCCTGATCGTGACGATGTTCGGCGTCTTCTACTTCACGCGCCCTTTGGTTCTCACCAATCTCGCCGGGGCCTCTTTGCAGAATCTTCTTCATCTGCCCATCAAGCGGGGCGAACTTCTCGCCTACTCCCTCCTCACCGGCGTGGTTACGCCGCTGATCCTCGAATCGCCGGTGCTCATCGGAGCGGCGCTGGGGGCCGCTTCCTCGCCCGCGCTCATCCTGGTCACCCTGCCCCTCGCCCTGCTCGCTCACCTCACCTTGCTCGCGGGCGCGCATGCGATGTCGCTCTTCGCCGTCCTGATCGCGCGTCGCACCTGGGTCGCGGATATCGCGCGTGTCCTCGCCTTCTCGGTCTTCTTCCTTCCCTCGCTGGTCAACTACCGCGGACCGCGCCAGTTCCTGGCGCCGCTCGTCGAGCCCATCGCGCTGCTCTCGCCGCTTGGCTGGGCGGCCCGGGCCACGGTGTTCGCAGGCGGCGGCGACATCGGGCGAAGCCTCTGGTTCGCAGCGCCCGCGCTGGTGCTTCTGATCGG
>CAYNHK010000087.1:0-19561 GCA_964396875.1 uncultured Acidobacteriota bacterium
CCACTTTCGGCCTGCGGAAAGGCCTCTCATGTTCACGTCCACCACACAGCCCCGCAAAGCCAGCCCCGAGCCCACACCGCGGCCCTCGGTTCCGGAGTACTTCGGTCTTCGCGTTCGCGTGGCTCTCAACTCTACGCAGCAGTGCCTGTTCGGCGGCGATGGTCCGTCGGTCCTGACACGCTTGGCGGAGCGGCTTTGCATCGAAGTCGCACGGATTGTCGTTCGAGACTTTCGGATTCATTCGCAGTTGGAGCGGACGATTCCGGCCGTTCTTCGGAACGTCCGTTTGAGCTTCTGGTCCTGCGCTCGTCGAGCAGCGCTGGATGCGGCTTCGGCTCTCGCGTCGGGAGCGAAGCGTCGGGTAGTCCAGTCGGATCTGGCCATCCAGGCAGCGAATCTCGCGCTACGCATCGCGGAACTCTGCGAGGAGTGCGAGCGGAAGGTTCGTCACGAGCGTCTGGTCGCGGAGAGCTATCGCCGTTCGGTTCGGTCCGAACATGCTGCGATGTACCGGGATCGAGAGCGTCGAGAGCAGGAAGCCCGCCGCCGGGCAGAAGCCGAGGAGCCAGCCCTGAGCTCCGTCGAAGGGTCTCGCTGATGAGCGCGGAGTACACAGTCGAGCAGGCCGGGGCTTCCGCCCCGGCCGTTTCGGCCTCTCGCCCTGGCGCCGAGCTTGCCGCAGTCCTCGCCGGTTCATTTGCGGTCGAGGCAGCCGCTCGCGAGGACGCGATCGTTCTCGACGCCGAGAAGCTGGAGGTCTACGCTCTGGCCTTGGAGCTTCACGCATTCGCTGCATCGAAGGTGCCGACACTCAGTCGAGTCCTCAGGGACCAAATGGAGCGCGCCAGCCTCAGCGTCGTTTTGAACATCGCAGAAGGCGGGGGCCGTCGGAGCCGCAAAGACAAGTCGCGGCACTATACGTACGCCCGCGGCAGCGCGACCGAGGTAGCGGCATCTTTCGACGCGCTGAAGATCCGCAAGTTGGCGCCCGCGTCCGAATGCGCGCGCGGCCGGACTCTCGCGGTTCGCGTCGTGCAGATGCTCACGAAGTTGTGCGCGTCTCTTCAGCCGAAGTCAACGGAAGTGGAGGCTGCATGAGCCTCACGCAGTTCTGCTTCAGCGTTCGTCAGGCTGAGGCAGGACTGCGTTCGTCTCTCAAGAAGGTGGCGGTCGGCTCGCGTCCAGCTTTGGCCGACCGCGTGTGTTGTCAATCCGGCCTTCGGCCGGACGGATCGGGGCACGGGGCACGTTTCACGGCCGAGGTGGTGCGGCTGGTGACCTCGCCTTCGGCTTCGTCAGCCAGCCACACCCTCGGTGGAATGCGATGAACCAGCTCATCGAAGTGAAGAAGGGGACCACGGCCCTGAACGCGGTGTGGGTCGCGAGGTTCAAGTACGACCCCATCGGCCGGAGGATCGAGAAGGCGACGCCGGTGCAGGTGACGACGTACACGTACGACGGGGCGGACATCCTGCGCGAGAACGTGACGATCTCGGGGAGCACGGTGACGTCGTACTACGTGCACGGTCCGGGCATCGACGAGCCGCTGTCGAAGGAGACGGGCGGGGTGTTGACGTACTACCACGCGGACGGTCTTGGGAGCATCGCGAAGGAGACGGACGGATCCGGGGTGGTGACGAACACGCTGAGGTACGACGCGTGGGGGAACATCGAGACGGGAGCGCGGGACGGGTTTGCGTTCACGGGGAGGGAGTGGGACCCGGAGACGGGGCTCTATTACTACCGGGCGCGGTACTACGACCCGCGCGATGGAAGATTTACATCGGAAGACAGCGTCGGCTTCGCCGCTGGCGATGCCAATTTCTATGGCTACGTGTCAAGCAGGCCGACAATTGCCCGCGACCCGGATGGTCATTTCCTCAACTTCGCCATTGGTGCGCTCACGAGCGTCGCGACTGGATGGCTGCTTGCCGAGCTGACCGGTGACTGCTACTCGTGGAAGGACGCGGCCGTAGATGCTGCGACGGGGGCAGCGTTCGCCGGCATCCTTAGCAAGGCAAACAAGGCTTGGCGTGTCTTGAGCCTCAGAAATCTTGCGAAGGCGCGCAATTTGGAGGCTGCGACCGTAAAGGGTGGCTATGAGACCTTCAAGTCTGCGGCTGGAGGCGCCGAAAGACTGGTGATCAAGCACGTGGCTGGGACGTCTCCAGGATTACAGGCTGGAAGCCTTGTGCCACGCTTCGAGTACCGCATCGCCAATGGCGTGTTTAAAGATCCATTTACAGGAGCCGTTGGCCCGAAGGGCGCCCTGTCACACGTTCCGTTGGAGCCCCTCCTTCCGCGAGGCGCGTACGGCCTGGCTGGCCTAGCGACGGGCTCCATTGATTCCGCCGCACGAGCGGCGGACAACTCGGCGGCGTGTGGCTGTCGTAACTAGGAGAAACATGGGCAACGAGAACGATCAACCGAACGGCTTAATCAGCGTCCTGCTGAATCGCACCTACTCGGCGGCGGACCGCAGCGATGCCGCAATGGACCTGGGTCAATATGACGAAGACCGAGCCTTCGAGGCACTTGTGAGCGTGGCACTTGATGTAGCTGAGGACTCTCTGGTCCTGGAATACTGTGGCGAATCCATAGCCGACATCTGGAACCGTCGTCGCACCTGCGACCCTGACCTGATCGAGCGTCTTGCTCCCCCGGCTCGAGCGGAACTGGAGATGCTCCTCGATCCAGAGATACCGCGGCGGTCTCCGACGTACCCGAACTAGGTGCTGTCCAGTCCGCGCGGTCCGCATGGGGCCAGTACGGCGTCGACCACGGTGGATGGCCAGCCGGCGTGGGGTAGCCCGGAAATGGGAGTTTGAGCGATAGCACCAGCGCCCCTGGCGGCGAATGAGTCTCCCTTGGTCGGGGGATCTTGAGGCTTGTCGCGCAGATCGAGGGTCGCTCGGCGCTTGCGAGCAGACCTACGGCGGCAGAGGTCGTCGATCCTTGTCGAGGCGCGCTACGCGGCGGCTGGGAACAAGACGCCAAGCTCGCCGCAGGCAGATGGCATAAAGCCGATCCGAAGCGGGGGCGAGGAAGAGGACTCGCCTCTGCGACCGCGCGGCAGCCTTCCGAGCGACTGCGTAGCCGCATCGAGGAACGCCTGCAGGAGCGTTCGATTTTCAAGCCCCGAATGCGGGCGGTGGATCGCGTAGTAGGCGAGGGCGTGGCTGAGCCGTTGTTCCAGGTCGGCCAGGTCGAGCGGTGGCAGCAGGCGAACGCGAGCGATCTTCTTCAGAGTCTTCCAGAATCGCTCCAGCCGAGCCGTCGCACGGATGTTGTCCGCCGCGGCGAATCGCTGTTTGGCGCCGAGTCGAGCCACCGTTCGCTTGAAAGCGCCGGCGATGAATTCGCCGCCGAGGTCGGTGATGAGGTACTTCGGCGGGCCAAACGTGGCCACCGCATGCTTGAACAGTCGAGCCATCGCGGCGCCGCCGGGTTTGGCCGCGAACGTCATGCCGACGAGGGGAAGGCGCGAGAACGCGTCGAAGACCGCTGCAAAGTAGAGCGTGCGCGCGCCGAAGAGTGTCTTGAACTCGGTCACGTCCATCATCCACACGTGGTGAACGAAGTTCGCGACGACGGGTTTAGTCGGTCTCCGTGGCTCGGCCGGTTGCGCAAGGGCAGGCGCGACGCTCGTCTCGCGCTTGATGTTGCGCACGGTCTTCTCTGCTATCCGGAAGCCCGCGAGCGCGAGATGCGAAGCGATCAACTCGGAGCCCCCGAACCCGAACCGCGCCATCATCTGGACGAGATGTCGGGTAGCGTCGTTCAGTCGAGTGACCGGCGGAACGGGCTTGGCAAGCGAGCCGACGGTTTTGGACTCGGGCGATTGGTCGCGTTCCCAGTTCGAGATGGTGTTGTCGGAAACGAGAAATTGAATCGCGGCGCGATGCTGATTCCAGCCGAGCAGATTGCGGATCTCGAGGATCTCGAAACGGGCAGCCGGGGCGTAGTGCGGGCGGTGGCGGTCGGGCACCTTGGCCAGTCGAGCGTGGAGGAGACCGACGACACGCCACGCGATGGAGGTAAGCAGTTCTGCTCGATCGAGACGGGCTTTGAGGTCCTGAAATCCGCCATCACGTCCGCGGAATTCGCTCAGATGGGTTCCGGCGGTAACGCCGAGCAGGCGAGCGGCGTAGAGGATGGCTCGGTTCGCGAGGCGCTGGGCCGCGCCGTCCTTGAGATTGCGGATGCGGAAATGAACTGGGAAGGGAGAATCAGCGGTCACGGCACAGCCTATTGAGTGGGTTTCAGTGAGTTGGTAGTGGGGGCATGGGGTTGCTTCGTCGGCCGCGAAGACTACGGCCTCCTCGCAATGACGGCGGGTTGGTGCGCGGTGGGCGCGCGGGAGTCTGCGTGCGGAGGCCAAGGCACCGTTCCCTGAGCGCAGTGGACCGCGAGGCTCCCCTGAAGGCTTGGCGAGGCGGTCAGCCTCGCTCCATCACATAAGAGACGCCATGCGGTCCACGGAGACGAAGGGAACGCCCGGGTGCCTTGGACGCAGCTATACCGCGAAAGGCGCGCGGGTGAGGGTCGCTTCGACAGGACTGCGTTCGTCTGTGCTCAGCGACCCGCTTCGGCAGAACCCTCTTCGCCTGTGCTCAGCGACCACGCTTCGACAGGACCTTGTTCGTCTGTGCTCAGCAACCACGCTTCGGTGCGTCCATTCGCGGTCGGAACGGGAGTTCGCGCTAGGCCCCCGGTCTTCGCGCGTCGAACGGAGTGGCTTCGCCGGGGGTGACGAGAGGTCCAACTCCCTTGGTAGCGGGGCAATGGACGGCATCGGGTACCATCCCTCGCTGCGATGTCCGATGCACCTCTGAGCAAGCTCGACGCGAAACTAGAACAGCTTCCGACTTCGCCCGGCGTGTACATGTTCAAGAACGCCGAGGGGGCGATCGTCTATGTCGGCAAGGCGCGCGTCCTCAGGAACCGCGTTCGGTCGTACTTCCAGGCCGGGCATGAAGGCGCCTATCTCAAGGTCTCGATGGTGTCCGAGATCGCCGATCTCGACATCCTGGTCACCGACAGCGAAAGCGAGGCGCTGGCCCTCGAGAACAACCTCATCAAGCGGCATCAGCCGCCCTACAACGTCCTCCTCCGCGACGACAAGAATCACCCCTACCTCAAGCTGACCCTCGGCGAGGTCTATCCGCGCCTTCACATCGTGCGCAAGGTGGCCGAGGACAAGAGCGCTTACGGCGGGCCCTACATCCCCGCCCACCTCGGCCGCAAGACCGCGTCGCTCGTCCATCGCGTCTTCGGCGTGCGTTCGTGCCGCGAGAAGCTCGACGGCAACCGCGGCAGGCCGTGCCTTCAGTTTCAGATCCACCGGTGCCTGGCGCCCTGTGTCGCGTCGATCTGTTCGCTCGACGACTACAAGAAGTCGTGCGCCGACGCCGCGAAGTTCCTCGAAGGCCGCACCGACGAGGTGCTCAAGGACCTTCGCGCCGCGATGCACAAGGCGGCCGAAGAGGAACGGTTCGAGCATGCCGCGACGGTTCGCGATTCCATCCAGGCCCTCGAGCGCCTAGAGATGCCGCAGAAGATCACCACCGCCGAGGTCGACGAGCGCGACGTGTTCGGTATTCATGTCGAGGAGGGTCGCGCTTCCCTTCAGGTGTTCTGCGTCCGCGACGGCCGCGTCGCTTCGAGTGAGGGCTTCCTCCTCGACCGGGTGGGCGACGAGACCCGCATCCTCGAGGAATCGGTCGCGCGTTTCTATGAGAACGACCGCTATGTCCCGCGCGAGATCCTGGTGCCCGAAGCCTTCGAGGGCATGGAGACGCTTGCGGTGTGGCTCAGCGAGCGCCGCGGCTCGCAGGTCCGTTTTCGCGTTCCCCAGCGGGGCGAGAAAGTGCGGCTCCTCGAACTCGTCACCGGCAACGCGAAACTCGCCCACGATCTCGAGTGGCGTCATCCGAAGAAACGGTCGCGCGAGATCCTCGTGGCCCTGATGGAGGCGCTGGGCCTGCCCGACGAGCCGCGCCGGATCGAGTGCTTCGACATTTCAAATCTCCAGGGTTCGGACATCGTGGCCTCGATGGTGGTCTTTGAGATGGCGGCGCCGAAGAAGTCCGACTACCGCACATTCAAGGTCAAGACGGTGGTGGACGGCCCCGACGACTTCGCGTCGATGCGCGAAGTGGTGGGGCGGCGTTATCGGCGGCTACTCG
Organism: uncultured Acidobacteriota bacterium; assembly: GCA_964396875.1. Taxonomy (GTDB): domain Bacteria; phylum Acidobacteriota; class Vicinamibacteria; order Fen-336; family JAGNNV01; genus JAGNNV01. Next base: position 6,189 of record CAYNHK010000087.1, read on the forward strand.
AAGAAGGCGCGGACCTGCCTGATCTGGTCCTCATCGACGGCGGCGAAGGACAACTTGGAGCGGCGGCGGCGGCACTCGATGAGCTGGGCCTTGGCGAGTTGCCTCTTGCCTCCCTCGCCAAACGGGAGGAGATCCTCTACGTGCGCGGACGGGCCGAGCCGGTGGTCCTCGCCCATTCGACGCCCACACTCCAGCTCATGCAGGCGGTCCGCGACGAGGCGCACCGCTTCGCGGTCAAGTTCCATCGGCAGCGCCGCTCCAAACGGACGATCGCCTCCGAGCTCAACGCGATCCAGGGCGTGGGTCCGAGCGCCCGGTCGAAGCTGCTCCGCGCGTTCGGCTCCCTCAAGGGGGTCAAGGCGGCCACGGAGGCCGAGATGGCCGCGGTCGTGGGTCCTTCGCTCGCCGCGAAGGTGTTCGCGGCGATCCGACCGGAATCGCAAGCCGGACCACGATCGGCTTCTTGAGACTTACTTCTTCTCGACCACCCCGCCCATCTCCCTCCGCGCCTCTTCGTCTTGAAAGACGATGGTCTGCAGGGTTCGGGCTTTCAGGCTGGCCAGCACCATGCGGATGTCATCATGGTCGAATTCGAGGACCACGGCCTGTTCCACCTTTTCCTTGTCCTGATAGGTGATGGTCACGTAGTGCCGTCTGGATTTCGAAAGGAGCGCGGTCTTCTTGCGCCGCGTAACCTTCTGGCCATACTCGAGTTGGGATACCCGGTCCCAGGGAATCTCGAGCATCTCGCTGTCCTTCGGAAGGAACGTGAGGCGCTTCTCGTTGGTCAGACTGATCGGCCCCTCGGCATCCTCCCGGATTGTGGTGATCGTGCCCCCGATGAACTTCGCCCCGCCTCTCTTCACGGCAAGCGCGGGGGCGGCCAAGGCCACCACGAGGAGGAAGGCGAGGGCGGTGGAGGCGAGTCGGGCGTTCATGGGAGTCCCCCTCTACACGGTTGATTGTCGCCGGCATTTTACTCCCGGCTCCAACCCGCGGGGCGTTTTGAGAAGCGACCGGAATCGCAGGACCAGGCCACCGAACCCGAGTGAACTGTGGCTAGACTCTCCGCACTAAATCGGAGACTCGAGCATGCAAGTCAAGAAACTCAGCAAGGGCGACGTGCTTTGGTGGCACGGTGAGTTCGCCACTACCATCGCCTTCGTCGACAAGGGCCGCCTCGGCATCAAGACCGAAGACGGCCTGATCGGTGTGGTTGGTCCCGACGGCGTGATTGGCGAAAGCGCGCTCCTCGCGGAGGGCGGCGTGGTGCCGAAGCGCCGCGCGGCGGTGATCGCGATCGAAGAGTCCTCGGTGACCGAATACCCGGTGAGCTTCGTCCGCGAAGGCGCGGGTGTGGGTATTCCGCGCAAGGTCCTGCGCACTCTCATCGGCCAGACCGTCACGAACGCGTGTTTCGTCCTCGCCGCCCACCCGGAGGTACCGCTCGTCACGCAATCGATGAGCGCGCTCATCTCGAGCCTGTCCGACTCGAAGGAGATGGTGGCGGACGTCAAGAGCTGGAAGGATTTCGCCCCTGACTTCGCGTATCTTTTCGCCCTGCGCGACACCATCGGCGAACTGCGCGCCCGTCTCGTTCCCGCCAAGTACTTCGTCGCGCGCAGCGAAGCGCTTCTGCGCGCCTCGACTCTGCTCAAGACCATCGTCACCGACCCCGAGATCGCGGAGTTCCTCGACAAGTTCATCGCGGTCGAGAAGGAACGCATCGAAGCCGTCGAGATGGTCTGAGGCTCGCCGGGGCCGTGCCATTGGGGCAGGGAGTGTCGGCCAACGAGGAGGATCTTCGCGCCCGCGGCCGCATTCTCGAAGCAGTGGCCTTTTCCTCGGCCCGGCTGCTCGGCCGCGGAACCTGGGAGGAGGACGTGGCGGAAGCCATGGCCCGTCTCGGCGAGGCGGTGGGCGTCGGTTGCGCCTACCTTTCTCAGAACGGGAGATCGCGCGATGGCCGGCTCATGTGCACGCTGAGGCACGAATGGGCGACCGCGGACACGCCGAGATTCTCCGATGAGCCCCAACTGCGGGAGTTCGAATGGCCGGCGGAGGGCCCGGTGCGCCTCTGTCTCGAGCGCGGCGAAACCGTGCCGGTGCTGGTGCGCGACCTCCCCGAATTAGGCCGGGAGGTGTTCGGCCGACTGGGACTGAAGTCGATGCTGATCGTGCCGATCTTCGTCGAGGAGCGGTGGTGGGGACTGCTGGGCTTCGGAGACTTCAAAACCGAACGCGCGTGGCCGGCGGCCGAGGTCGAAGCCCTCAAGACCGCCGGCATCGTCATAGGCGCGGCGCTCCTCCGGGAACAGGTCGAAGCAGCGGTTCACGCCTCGGAGCGCAAGCATCGCGACATCGTGGCCCACGCGCCCGCCGGCATCTACCAGGCCACGCGCGAGGGGACGCTGGTCATGGCGAACCTCGAGTTCGCCCGGCTCCTGGGGTACTCGCGGAGTGAGGACGTGATCGGACTGAACCTCGGCCGGGACGTGTACTTCGATCCCGAGGAGCGCGAACGGATCATCTCCCGGCATGTGGCCGCGGGCCAGAGCACGCGGCTGGAAGTGCGTCTCATGCGTCGCGACGGAACGCCCTTCTGGGCGGAGATGAGCGGTCACGCGATCAAAGACGCATCGGACAAGGTGATCCTCTTCGAAGGGTTCATCCAGGACATCACGGCCCGGAAGGCGGCGGAGGCGGAACGCGAACGCTTCGGCGTGGCCCTGGAGCGCGCGGCCGAGGAATGGCACCGCACGTTCGACGCGGTGGACGTGGCGATTCTCGTCCTCGACTGGGCCGGCCGACTCACCCGCATCAATCGCCACGCCCTGAGCCTCCTCGGCCCGGAGTTTGGCGACGTGCTCGGCAACACCGTGCGCGAGCTTTCCGATCGCGAGCCCTGGCGCTCGGCCACCCGCATGGTGGAATCGGTGGTTCAGACCCGCGAACGCGCGACCACGCGCGCGGTCGACTCGGCGGCCGGCCGGACCTGGGAACTCACCGCCTACCTGGCCCAGGCGGGAAAGGGCGGCGACGAAAGGATCATTCTGATGGTCCGCGACATCTCCCGGCTCGTCGAGCTTCAAGAGTCCCTTCGCCACAGCGAGACGATGTCCGCGATGGGGTCTTTGGTGGCCGGCGTGGCCCACGAGGTCCGCAATCCCCTCTTCAGTATCTCGGCCACCGTGGATGCCCTCGAGAGCGAACTGGGCAAGGAGAAGGAGTACGCCGAACTCACCGGCCTGCTGCGGTCACAGGTCAACCGCCTGAGGCAGCTCATGCGCGACCTCCTCGATTACGGAAAACCTCCCGTGCTTCGGCTCGCGCCCGTTCACCCACGGGAAGTCCTCCGGCGGGCGATGCGCGCGTGCGCCGGTCTCGCCCGCGAACGCGAGGTTTCGCTCATCGACGTGGTTCAAGACGACATGCCCGCGATCCAGGTCGACGGCAGCCGCCTGGAGCAGGTGTTTCAGAATCTGCTCGCGAATGCGATCCAGCATTCGCCGCGCGGGGCGGAGGTCCGGGCGCTGGCCCGGTTGCGTCCCGAAGATCGCGCTCCCGAGTTCCTCGTCGAGGACCATGGCACGGGCATAGCACCCGACGAGATGCCACGCCTGTTCGAGCCCTTCTTCAGCCGCCGCAAGGGCGGCACCGGACTCGGCCTGTCCGTGGTCCAGCGTATCGTGGAGGCCCACGGCGGTCGGGTGAGCGCGGCTAACCGCGAGGGCGGCGGGGCGGTGTTCACGGTGCGTCTGCCCGCGAACGTGATCGAGCGGTCCGAGGAGGCGCATGGCTGAGAGACGAATCCTGATCGTGGACGACGACAAGGACGTGCGTTTCCCGCTGAAGCGCTATCTCCAGGGCCGCGGTTTCGACGTGCGGGAAGCGGAGGGCGTGGCGTCGGCGCTCGAGTCCTTCAAGATGTCGAGGCCCGACGTGGCGCTCGTCGATTTCTCCCTCGGCGACGGAGATGGGCTCGATCTCCTTCGCAGCCTGAAAGCGCTCGACCCCGCCCTGCCCGTGATCATGCTGACCGGCCACGGCACCATCGACCTCGCGGTGCAGGCGATCAAGGAGGGCGCCGAGCAGTTCTTCACGAAGCCAGTGGAGTTGCCCGCGCTCGAGGTGGTGGTGGAAAGGGCGCTCGACAATCAACGAGTGCGTCAGGTCTCGATGGTGGGCCGAACGTCTCTAGCCCGACAGGTCGTCGATCCTTTCCTGGGCGAGAGCGAGGCGATTCGAAAGCTCGCCGATCGGGCTCGCCGCGTGGTCGCCTCGTCGGTGCCCCTGCTCATCCAGGGCGAGACCGGCACCGGCAAGGGCGTGCTCGCGCGCTGGTTCCACAACAACGGTCCGCGGCGCGACGAGGCGTTTGTCGACCTCAACTGCGCCGGGCTCTCGCGCGACCTGCTCGAGAGCGAACTCTTCGGTGACGAGAAGGGCGCTTTCACCGGCGCGGTCGCGGCGAAGCAGGGCCTTTTCGACATGGCGCACCGCGGAACGGTGTTCCTCGATGAGATCGGCGAGGTGGATCCACAGGTTCAACCGAAGCTGTTGAAGGTGGTCGAGGAACTCCGGTTCCGAAGGCTGGGCGACGTGAGGGACAGGCAGGTGGATGTCCGGCTCGTGGCCGCGACCCACCGCGATCTTGGCAAACTCGTCGAAGAGGGGAAGTTCCGCGAGGATCTTCTCTATCGCCTCAACGCGGTGCCGCTCTCCGTGCCGCCGCTCCGCGAACGCGGGCGCGACGTGGTCCTGCTCGCCCGCAACCTTGCGTCGCGTGTCGGGGCTGAAGTCGGACGGCCCGGACTTCGTCTCTCCGGTAGCGCGGAGAAGGCTCTTGTGACCTATTCGTGGCCCGGGAACGTGCGTCAGCTGAGGAATGTCCTCGAACGCGCGGCCCTGCTCAGCGAGCGGGCGGAACTCGAGGCCGACGACCTGGGCGAAGGCATGTCGTCGCGCGCCCCCTCTTCTTCGGCCGCCGCGGCGTCCGTCGACGCGAGCCTCAGCCTGATCGAGGCGGAGCGACGGCACATCGAGGCCGTCGTCCGCACGCATGCGTTCGATGTTCCAGCAGCGGCGAAGGTCCTGGGCGTGTCCCGAAGCACGCTCTACGAGAAGATCAAGAAACACGGGTTGACCCTGCCCCCCGCGCGTCCCTGAGGGTTGAGATTCCCGGTCCGGGATCCGAGATCCACCGCGGACGGTCGTTCGGTGTGGGATCTATAAGCTACATATAATCAACACTTTAGTGCGGCCAGAGGGATTGGCAACAAGGTTGCTACACCTCGCCTGCGTGAAGACCCCGAATCCGGACGGGACCAAAAGACCGCCGACCCACAGGATCCTGCTGCTCGACGACGAGACCCCGATCCTCATCCCAATGGCCCGGTATTTCACCAAGCTCGGGTTCACGGTGGACATGGCCTCCGAAGCGGAGGAGGCCGAAGCCCTCATTTCCCATCGGCGCTACGACCTCGCGATCCTCGACCTGCGCCTCACGAAGTTTTCGGACTCGGCCGGCCTCACGGTGTTACAGGAAATCAGGAAGCGCGACCACCAGACGAGCGTGATCATCCTCAGCGCCTACGCTTCGCAGGCGGTCGAGGAAGAGGCGGCGCGACTGGGCGCCGACGCGGTTCTTCGAAAGCCGCAACCCCTCCCCGAGCTGGCCCAGATCGCCCTTGCCTTGATGGGGGCGGGAGCGGGCGCGTGAGCGAGATCTGCCTGATGGACCGGATTCTGGAGCCGGGGGCCCTGTCGGTTCGTTTTCAGCCGGTCTACGAGGTTCACGAGCACGTGATGGTCGGGCACTACATCGAATGCCTCATCCGCGGTCCTCAGGGCACGAGTGCGGAAAGCCCGGACATCCTCTTCGAGTACGCGCGCAAGAAGAATCGGGAGGCGGAGGTCGATCGGCGGTGTCTCTCCATGATCCTCGAATCCGCGCGCACCCTCGCTCCGCACATCCGCGTGGGCATCAACGTCCACGCTTCCACCCTCGCCCTCGACCCGGGCTTCGTCGAGTTTCTCGGCGACGAGACGAAGAGGATCGGGGTCGAGGCGGACCGCCTCGTGATCGAGATCGTAGAGCACGCCCCGCCGTGGGATGTGGGAGCGTTTCGCCGCGCGCTCGAGGCCCTGCGCGACCTGGGGGCTGCGATTGCGCTCGACGACGTGGGCCTCGGCCATTCGAACTTCATGATGATCCTCGAGTGCCGGCCGAACTACTTCAAGATCGACCGCTACTTCGTTCATGGCGCGCGCACCGACATGTACCGGCAGGCCGTCCTCGCCTCCGTCGCCCAGCTCGCACTGCCTTTCGCGGCGCGCGTGGTCGCCGAGGGTGTGGAGACCGAGGGCGATCTCGAGGCGGTGCGCCACGCCGGCATCAACCTCGTCCAGGGCTACCTCTTCGGCCAGCCCTCCCCCGAGACCAGCCCCGCGATCACCCGGCCCCGCTTCAGCTGAGCGAGGGTTCGAACAGCTCGATCACCTCGTCGCTCGGCCCGAAGAAAGTGGCCGAAGCGACCCGACCAAAGGGAGGCGAGTCGTAGCGCGCGGCGCCGATCGGCTTTCCGCCGAGTTCCTTGATGCGCGCCGTCGCCTTCTCGAGGTTGTTGACCAGCAGGGACATCATCAGAGGACCGCGGCCCGGGGCCGCCGAACGGGCCTTCAAGGAGCGAGACGGGACGCCCATGTACTGGACGAGTTCGACCCGGCCGGTCGCCCGCTGGCCGCGCATGACCAGGTTGATGTTGTGGATCTTCGTTCCCTGGGGCAGGCCGAGGAAGTGCCACAGGTGTTCGATCACCCGGTCGTAGAGCGGCTCGAAGCCCATCCCCACGTAGAACTCCTCCGATCTGCGGGCGTCGAAGCAGTGCACCGCGAGGGTTTGAATCTCCGTGGCATCGCGTCCGTCCGCGAAGGGACCGAGCGTGCGTTCGATCTCGCCCACGACCTGGAATACGTCGAGCAGGGTTCCGTCGGGGTCGTAGCACTGAGAGTCCCAGGCCGCGATGTTCTGCTCCACTTCCCAATAGGTGGGCTTTGATTTCTCTTTCGCGCCGGATCGCCCTAGCAGATCCCACGCCGCGTTGATTTCCTTGACCCGGAAGTTGACCGCGTAGGCGCCAAGGTCCTGAAAACGCGCGGGAGGGGCCCACACGTGTTCGCCGGCGGGCGTCCATTCGACGAGGCGCAGCATTCCGGAGTCGACGCCGGGGATGCCCATGACCGCGTAGCGCCCGGCGATGCCCGCGGGAATCCGCCACGCCTCGCTGAGGGCCTCGTGGTCCACTCGGGTCCTCGAGATCTCCTCCAGGGAGAAGGCATCGGCATAGAAGGCGATCGAGCGATCGAGATCCTTCACCCCCACTGTGACGAGCTTGATTTCAGAGAACATGCGGGCGCTATCCTTTCATATTGCGGACAGCGAGTGGGCGCTCTCTGCTAGGATTCTCCCCGCTCTTAAGGCCTCGCATTGGGCGCCCATGGACGCGCACCCCGAGGGGCCGCCCTCGACGTCGGTCCTGCGGGCCGCCGAGTTCGCAAAACGCACGGGTCCGACGGGAAACCCATCTTCAAGGACCGTGAAAACACGGACTGCCGCTGCCTCAACGAACCCTCCATGCCCGACATCGACGCCCAACAGTTAGCACTCGGCCTGACGAACTACCTCGTCTTGCTCTTCTCGTTGTCGTTCCACGAGTCCGCGCATGCCTGGATGGCCCTGAGGCTCGGTGACGACACCGCGGAAAAGCTCGGGCGAATCACGCTCAACCCCGTGCCCCATATCGACATTTTCGGCACGGTTCTGATGCCGCTGCTCCAGATTTTCGGCGGCTTTCCGGTCATCGGCTGGGCGAAGCCAACCCCCTACGATCCCGGCCGGTTCCGCCGGGAGGTCTCGTTGCGTTGGGGGCACATCTCCGTGGCCGGCGTGGGCCCCATCTCCAATCTGATCCTCGCCCTCGTCTTTTCCGTCCTCTTCTTCGTGGTCCTTCGCCTCGATCTCGAGCCGGGGGGACTGCGCGATGGTCTCTACAGCCTGATGAGCGTGGGAATCGCGATGAACGTCGCCCTCGCGGTGTTCAACATCCTCCCCGTGCCTCCGCTCGATGGCTCCCACATCCTCTCGTGGTCCCTGCCGCGTGAGATCGGCGAGAAGTTCGATCACATCGCCGAGAACTACGGGACGATCATTCTCTGGATCCTCTTCCTGAGCGGTCTGCTCGGATGGCTCATCGGGCCGATCCAGCGTTTTGTTGTCCTCGGCATCTTCGACATCATCAGGTAGGCGATGGAAACGAAACCGAAACCGCGAATCCTCTCGGGCATGCGTCCGACCGGCGCCCTGCATCTGGGCCACCTCACCGGCGCGCTCGATAATTGGGTGCGCCTGCAGGACAGCTACGACTGCTTCTACAGCGTGGTCGACTATCACGCCCTCACCACCGAATACGAGGACCCCTCCGCGATCCGCACCAACGTGATCGAGGTGACGCTCGACTGGCTGGCCGCGGGTATCGATCCCGCAAAGTCCTGCGTGTTCATCCAGAGCCTCGTGCCCGAACACGCCGAACTCCATCTGCTTCTCTCGATGACGACACCGGTGTCATGGCTCGAGCGCGTGCCCACCTACAAGGATGTCCAGGCGAACCTCCAGAACCGCGACCTCGCTACCTACGGCTTCCTCGGCTATCCGCTGCTCCAGACCGCCGACATCATTATCTACAAGGCGAACGCGGTCCCCGTGGGCGAGGATCAGGCCCCGCATATCGAGATCTCCCGCGAGATCGTGCGCCGGTTTAACAACTTCTACGGGCCGATCTTCCCGGAGCCCCAGACCCTGTTGACCCCGGTCCCACGCACCCCCGGCACCGACGGCCGGAAGATGTCGAAGAGCTACAACAACTCGATCATGCTCAAGGACACCGAGGCGGAAATCCGCTCGAAGCTCAAGACCATGGTCACCGATCCCGCGCGCCAGAGGAAGACGGACAAGGGCGATCCGGCGAAGTGCCCGGTGTTCGACCTTCACAAGGCCTTCTCCACCCAGGAGACGCGCGACTGGGCGACCCTTGGCTGCACCACCGCGACCATCGGCTGCATCGAGTGCAAAACCCGGCTCGCCGACCACGTGGTGGCGCGGATCGAGCCCATGCGTCAGAAGCGCGAGGAATTGAGCCGCCGCCCCGACACCGTGATGGACATCCTCAAGGACGGCAGCGCGCGCGCGCGTAGGGTCGCCCAGGCGACGATGGAAGAAGTCCACCGGGCGATGAAGATCGCGTATTGATCACGATGTCCGACGAGCCTAAAGACGAAAAGGTCCCCGCCACGGCCGAGCCTGCATCCGCGCCGCCCGCTGGAGGGGGCGAAGCCGCCGTCGCCCCGGCGGTGGCGGAGGACGCGAACAAGCTGGTCGCCCCCGCGGGCTGGGAGCCCACGTTCCCCGAAGACGCCCCGAAGATCCAGCTCAAGTTCGAGATCGAGGACTTCGAAGGGCCGCTCGATCTGCTTCTCCACCTGATCCGCAAGGACCGGATGGATATCAAGAACATCGCCATCGCCCCGATCACCAAGGCCTACATCGAGTACATCCGCTTGATGGAAATCCTGAACCTCGAGGTGGCGGGGGAGTTCATGGTGATGGCGGCGACGCTCATCCACATCAAGTCGAAGATGCTCGTTCCCGTGTCGCCGAGCGAAGTCGAGGAGGACGGCGAGGATCCGCGCGAGCTGCTGATCCAGCGGCTCCTCGAGTTCGAGAAGTACAAGCAGGCGGCGGGCGTGCTGCGGCAGCAGTACGAGATACGCACCGCCACCTGGATCCGGCCCGACGAAGTGGTTCCGAAGTTCAAGGACGACACGGGCGAAGAGATGCTCGAAGCGGGCCTTTTCGACCTGGTGTCCGCGTTCAAGGAACTGCTCGACCGCCGGAAGCTCCTCGTCCAGCATGAGATCGAAGGCGAAGGAAAGTCTTTGGACCAGGCGATCGCCGACCTGCTTGCCATGATCAAGGTGGGCGAGTCGCTCGAGTTCATGACCATCTTCGAGAACCTCAACACCAAGGCCGAGATGATCCTGATGTTCATCGCCCTGCTTGAGCTGGTCCGGCTCAAGCGGGTGAAGGTCTACCAGCGTTCCACCTTCGAGGCGATACGGCTCTTCCGGCCGATCGGCCCGGTGGAAGACGCTCCCGTTTTCACCACGACCGTTTCTTAAAGAGACCCGAGAAGAGTCCCAATGTCCGAAGACGAAATCAAAGCGGCCGAGGCCGAACCGCAACCTCACGAGGAGCATGACGCCGAGGCCATCCCGGCCGAGCTGCATCCAAAGCCCGAAGAGATCCGCGCCATCGTCGAAGCGTTGACCTTCGTCTCGAAGGAACCGGTCACCATGAAGGAGCTTGCCCGCGTCTTCAAGGGCGTCGACAAGGCGGTCATCGAGGCTCAGATCGAGGAGCTCAAGACGCTGTACGCCGCGGACAATCGCGGCCTTCAGTTCATCGAGGTGGCGGGCGGCTACCAGATCACCTCGCGGCCCGAGCACAACGAATGGGTTCGCGAACTGCTCGATCCGAAGTCGCCCGCGCGCCTGTCGACCCAGGCGCTCGAGACACTCGCGGTCATCGCCTACAAGCAGCCGGCCACGTTGCCTGAGATCATCGAACTGCGCGGGATCAAGTCGGGCGGCGTTGTGAAAACGCTCCTCGAACGCCGTCTCATCAAGATCGTCGGCCGCAAGGAAGTGGTCGGTCGTCCTCTTCTCTACGGGACCACCAAGGAGTTTCTGCTTCAGTTCGGCCTCAAGGACCTCGAGGACCTGCCGAAGATCGAGGACTTCGCGGAGATCCTGGGCGAGGATGTGGACGTCGTCGGCCTGAAACGCGCTCTCGACACGCCGGCGCCGATCGAGGTGCCTCTCTTCGACGCCGACCCGCCGGATCCGGCGCAGCGCGACCTTCCTTTCGACTCGACTCTCGAAGCCGCCGACATCACCGAAGCCGCAGCTCGTGCGAAGGCGGAGGCGGAGGCCGAAGGCAAAGCGGACAGCGCCGCCGAGGGCGAGGAAACCGAGGGCTCATCGTCATGATGGAACGACTGCAAAAGATCCTCTCCCGCGCGGGCGTGGCGTCGCGCCGGGCCGCCGAAGAACTCATCGCCCAGGGCCGGGTGAGCGTCAACGGCGTGACGGTTCAGGAACTCGGCACGAAAGCCGACATCACCGTCGATTCGATCAAGGTGGACGACCGCCGTATCCGTCCCACGGTGGAGAACGTGTACCTCCTCCTCAACAAGCCCAAGGGCGTGGTCTCGACCCGTTCTGATCCTGAAGGCCGCACGACGGTGATGGACCTCGTCCCGAAGTTTCCCGGCCTCTATCCGGTTGGCCGTCTCGACTACGCGACCGAAGGCCTGATCCTTCTCACCAATGACGGCGCTTTCGCCGAGCGTGTGGCGCATCCGCGCTACGAGGTGGAGCGGCGGTATCACGCGAAGGTCAAAGGCACGCCCACGATCGAGACGCTGGCCCGGGCACGTCGCGGCCTGGTCATCGACGGCGAGCGGTTGGCTCTCGACGGCGCCCGCGTCATCGAAGCGGCGGAGAACTCCTGGGTGGAAGTGCGCCTGCATGAAGGCAAACACCACGAGGTCCGCCGGCTGCTTCAGGCCCTCGGCCATCCGGTCGAGAAGCTGAAGCGCGTCGGGCTCGGCATGCTGACGTCGGTCGGTCTCAACGTGGGCGAGTTCCGCAGCCTCTCACCGCGCGAAGTCGCCTCTTTCATGCGCGGCCGCAGCAACACCCGCTCCGACAAGTATGTGGAGCCGAAGCCCCCGTTCCGCCCCCGCAAGGGCGCGCGCAAGGACGCCGCTGCGACCGCGCCGCCCGCGCCGCCGAAACGCCCGTCGTCTGCCCGCCCGCGTCCGTTCGGCGAAACCACGAGTTCCTCAACCCGCATGCCCCCGCGGCGCCCGGAGTCCCTATCCACCCGGGAGATACCCACGTCACCCCGGCGCAAGCCGGGGCCTAGCGCGACAAACCGTTTCCGGCCGCGAAGTTGACGCGACGAAGATGACCGCTGCGCAATGACGGAGAGAAGGAAGGGCCTCGTGGTCGCCATCGACGGCCCCTCAGGAGCAGGGAAGTCGACCATCGGACGCGCCCTCGCCGAAGCCCTGTCCTACACCTACCTCGACACCGGCGCCATGTACCGAGCCGTCGCGGTGCGCGCGCTCGAGCAGGGCATCGCGACCGATGACGAGGCCGCCCTCGCAAACGCCGCCTCATCGGTCCGCATCACCTTCGATGCAACCGGCAAACGTGTTCTTCTCGACGGCCGCGACGTCACCGACCGGATCCGGACGCGTGAAGCCACAAAGATGGCCTCGGCCATCGCGAAGATCTCGTCGGTCCGGACCGAACTCGTGCGCCAGCAGCAGGAACTGGGTCGAGACGGCGGAGTGGTGCTGGACGGCCGCGACATCGGCAGCGTGGTCTTCCCAAACGCCCATGTGAAGTTCTATCTCGACGCGGCCCCGGAAAAACGCGCCAAACGGCGGCTCGCCGAAAGTCAGGGGCAGGACGCCTCCTTCGAGGCGATCCTCGAAGACATCCGAGCCCGCGACCACCAGGACATGAGCCGCGCCACCTCGCCGCTCGTGCGAACCAACGACGCGGTTTACGTCGACACCACCGAGATGTCGCCGGAGGAAGTCATAGCACGCCTCCTGACCGTGACGCAGGGCCGGATCAGGGTAATCTCTCAGCCGTGACCTCGAACGCCACGCCCCGCATCGGTTTCGCCGGCCTCGGCCTCATGGGCCAGCGTATGGCTCCGCATTTCACGGAAAAGGGCTTCGCCCTCACGGTGTGGAACCGCACGGCCTCGAAATGCGACCCGCTCCGCGCCAAGGGCGCCTCGGTGGCCGCGACGCCCAAAGCCCTCGCCGAGGCGAGCGATGTCGTCTTCGCCTGCATCTCCGACCCTCCCGCGGTGGAGCGCCTGGTCTTCGCCGACGATGGCCTCATCCACGGGGTTCGTCCCGGCTTCCGTTACGTCGAGACCTCGACGATCACACCGGAACTCACGAAGCGTATCGACGCGGCCCTCCAGGCCAAAGGCGCCGCGATGCTCGAAGCCCCGGTGACGGGCTCGAAAAACGGCGCTCAAAACGCCGCCCTCCTCCTCATGACCGGCGGTTCGCGTGAGATCCACGACGAACTGCTGCCGCTCCTGCAGGTGATCGGCAACAAAGCGATCTACTGCGGGCCGATGGGCGCCGCGTCCTTCGTGAAGCTCCTCGGCAACACCTACATCTCGTTCATGCTCGAAGCCCTCGCGGAAACCTCGGTTCTCG
>CAYNHK010000088.1:0-19521 GCA_964396875.1 uncultured Acidobacteriota bacterium
GCGTGGTCATGGGCACGCCCAACTACATGTCGCCGGAGCAGGTCATGGGCGAGCGGGTGGACGCCCGCTCCGACGTCTTCTCCGCGGGCGCGGTGTTCTACGAGCTCCTGACCAACCGCAAGCCCTTCGACGCCGAGTCCGTTCACGCCACGCTCTATCAGGTGGTTCACCGCGACGCCCCGCCACCCCGCCAGTGGGATCCGCGGCTTCCCGATGGCATCGTCACGATCATCGAGATCGCGATGAACAAGCAGGTCGACGGCCGGTACAAGAACGCCGCCGCGCTTCGTGACGCCATCCGGGCCTTCCGCTACGGCGAAGATCCCGAAGTTGTGGAGTACGAGGAGAGCCCCACCGACGCGCCGCCGGCGCCCGCCGCCGACGCGACCGCCGTGGCGCAGTCTCCGCCCGTGGCGAGCACAACCGGCACGCAGAAGGCGGGCCAGTTCCGCAGCTACGGCCGCAGCGGGTCTGGATCGGTACCCCCTTCTGCCGGCGTCCCCGCGATTCCCTACACGACCGGGCGAATCCCGAGATCGGGCTCGAAGCCTCCAAACCGCAGTGGGGATCCGCGCTCCGCCTCGGCATCGATTCCGCCTCCGCCCCGGTCCAACACTCCTCTGGTGCTGGTGGGAATCGCGGGCATCGTGGTGGTCGCCATCATCCTGGGCTACGGCGTGCTGACGCGACAGGGCGGGGACAACGCCGCCCAGTCCAGTATCAACGCCCTGACCGCGAACCTCGTGGAGACTCAACTCGATCTGGCTCGCCGCGTCCTCGACGACAAGGACTACAAGGGCGCCGTCGAGCAGACGACCCGAATCCTCAAGCTCGACCCGAACAATCCGGAGGCGCTCGGGATCCGCGAGCAGGCGCAAAGCGCCACGCGGGAGCTCGAGACCTCGGTGGCCGCGGCGCGGGATGCGGTCAGCCGCGGCGATTCCACGCAGGCCTCCGCCGCGCTCGAGCGCGTCATCGCCCTCGATCCCAAGAATCCGCTCGTTGCCGAGTTGTCCAGCCAGCTCAACGCCAACTTCTCGGCCCGCGCCACCGCGGCGAGGGCGGAGATGGACAAGGCAAAAATCGCCGCCGAAGCGAAGCAGGGCGCCTCCTCGGATCCCGCATTCGCAGAGGGCGAGAGATTCGCTGCCCAGGCGGCGCAGAGTTTGAAGGATAGACAGTTCACCGCAGCCACACAGACGTTCTCGCAGGCGCGCGATGCGTATGACCGCGCTCGCCGGGTGATCGAGGGCCAGGAACGGGAAGCCGCGCGTATCGCATCCCGGCCCACCCCGGCCCTGGCGCCCACGGTGGCGTCCGCTTCGACCCCCCAGACTCAACCGACAGCCGCGGCGCTCCCGACCGTCGTCTTGAGGCCGCTCCCCGGCGAGACCGCGACTCCGCCGCCTGTACCCACGCCCACCGCCGCGGTTTTGCAGACCCCGGTGACAGCACCCACCGTGGCGGCGCCCGCGCCGGAGTTGCGGGAGTTCGTCACCGCCCGCACCCGGATCGCGGCCGCTCCCACCACGGGCGGGAATCAACCCAAGGGCTTCGACATGTCCGGCGTGGCCATGCAGGAGTTCAGCGGCCGATACGAGTTCGAGGTATCGCCCAGTCCCCTGGTTCCGGGCAGCCCCTTCAGAGTGCGCATCTTCCTGCGGAACGAGGGCCAGAAGGACGCGAAGCTCGATACCCTCACGGTCAAGACCGCGGTCAACGGGCAGGTGCAAGCGCCTCCGGCCAGGATCCTTGAAGACGACATCAAGGTGGGTCAGCGACCGCTGATCGCGGAGATCGCGAACACCTGGGCGCCAGGGACGAACGCGTGGGTGATGGACGTGGAAGCGCTGTCGAAGAAGGGCGAACGATTCCGCTCCAGCCTAACCATGAAGCGCCCCTGATCGGGGAACGTTCCATGCCGGGGGTCGCCACCAGGCTGCGGAACACCTTCATCGGGGGCCTCGTTGTCCTCGTTCCGATCGTCATCACGATAAAGGCCCTGTGGTGGCTCTTCTCGTATCTTGACGGCCTCGCGCATCCCCTCGCGAATCTGCTCCTCGGCAGAGACATCGCCGGGCTGGGCTTCCTGATCACGCTCGCCACCGTCTTTCTCGCGGGCCTTCTCTTCTCCGCGGGTCCGCTCAAGAAAGTCCTGGACGGCGCCGACGCCGTGCTCGATGTCGTGCCCCTCGTGGGTTCGGTCTATGGGACCACCAAGAAGGTGCTTTCGGGATTCGGCGGACCGCAATCGAAAGACGCCTTCCAGCGTTTCGTGTTTGCCCGACTGCCCGGCCGGACCACGCCCGGCTTCGTCACCGGCTCCTTCAAGCTCACCCTCCGGGACGGGGTCACGCACGATGTGCTCACGGTCTATGTCCCGACCAACCATCTCTACGTCGGGGATGTGGTGATCCTCCCCGTGGAGGACGTGGTGGAAACAGATCTTTCGGTAGAGGACGGTGTGAGCCTGCTCCTCTCCGCCGGCGCCTCCGTTCCTCTGACCATCAAGGAGCGGTGAGGCCCGCATTCAGGAGACGACAATGAACGTCCGGCGCATCTTCCCCCTCCCCCTCCTCCTCCTCGTGGTGGCGGGAATGGAAACCTCGGTGGGCGCCCAGGCGCCCCTGAACCCTGGAATCGACCCGAAGCTGCTCGGCAGCCTCACCTACCGCATGGTGGGTCCCTCGCGAGGCGGTCGCGTGACCGCGGCCGCGGGCCACCGTAAACAGCCGGGGACGTTCTACCAGGGCACATCGGGCGGGGGCGTCTTCAAGACCACCGACTACGGTCTCACCTGGCTCCCGGTCTCCGATGCTTTCTTCGAGACGGGATCGATAGGATCGATCGAAGTCGCCGAGTCGAACCCGGAGATCGTCTATGTCGGCACCGGAAGCGACGGCATCCGCAGCAACGTGATCGCGGGCCGCGGTATGTATCGCTCGAACGATGGCGGAAAGACGTGGGCTCATATCGGACTTCGCGATGCCGGTCAGATCGCCAAGCTGCGCGTGCATCCAAAGGACCCTCAAACCGTGTACGCGGCGGCCCAGGGTCTTCCCTGGACCGACGGACCCGAGCGCGGCGTCTACCGTTCCAACGACGGCGGGGGCACGTGGAAGAAGGTGCTCTACGTCGACGAAAAACTGGGCGCTTCCGCGGTGGCGATGAATCCCGCGAATCCGAAGGAGCTTTACGCCGCACTGTGGTTCGGGCAGAGGAAGCCCTGGACGATCATCAGCGGCAGCGAAGCGAAAGGCGGAGCCGGCGTCTACAAGACCATCGACGGCGGCGACACCTGGACGAAGCTCTCGTCCGGTCTTCCCGCGGGCCTCATCGGAAAGATCGACCTCGATGTTTCGCCCTCGAACCCGAAGCGGGTCTACGCGCTGATCGAAGCGCCGGGCGAGGAGCGCGCGCTGTACCGATCCGATGATTCGGGGTCCACCTGGTCCCGACAATCGAACGACCAGGGCCTGCTTCGCCGGCCCTTCTACTACACCAACGTTCATGCGCATCCCACCGACCCGGATACCGTATTCGTCAGCAATGAGGGCTTCTTCAAGTCGACGGACGGCGGTCGCACTTTCAAGACACTCTCGACGCCCCATGGCGACAATCACGCGCTTTGGATCAATCCCGACAATCCCGACCTGATGGTCCAGACCAACGACGGCGGCGCCAACGTGACTATGAACGGCGGAGTCACCTGGACCACCCAGATGAACCAGCCGACGGCGGAAATCTATGGAATCGAGACCGACGATCAGTTTCCTTATCGCCTCTACGGCGCGCAGCAGGACACGGGCTGGCCGCTGATCCTTCCGAGCCTGCCTCCTTTCGCCCACGCCTATGACGACGCGATGATGATGCAGGTGCCGGGTCCGGGCTGCGAAACCGGGCCGGTGAAGCCGAAGCCAGGCGCCCCGCACATCGTCTACGGCGTCTGCAAGGGCGAGTTCTACCGGATGAACATGCAGACGGGGCAGGAGCAGAGCTACTGGATCTACCCGCAGAATCGCTATGGCCAGGCGGCAAGCGGCATCCGCTATCGCATGCAGCGGATCACCCCATTCGAAATCTCCCCGCACGATCCGAATGTGATCTACCACGGCTCGCAATACCTCCACCGCACCACCGACGAAGGGAAGACCTGGGAGACCATCTCTCCCGACCTCACCGCGAAACCCGAGGGAACCCAGGGAATCTCGGGTGAGCCGATCACCCGTGACATCACCGGCGAGGAGATCTACTCGACGATCTATGCGATCGAGGAATCGCGGCTCGAGAAGGGCGTCATCTGGGTCGGGACGAACGACGGTTTCGTTCAGGTCACACGGGACAGCGGAAAAACCTGGACCAACGTCACCCCGAAGGGCATGCCAAAGATGGGCCGCGTTCAGTCGATCGACGATTCACCGCACCGCAAGGGCTCGGCGCTCGTGTCTTACTACCGGACGCTTCTCGGCGAACTCAAGCCCTACATCTATCGAACCGACGACTACGGCGCTACGTGGACGCTCCTCACCGACGGGAAGAACGGCATTCCCGGGGACCATCCGACCCGGGTGGCCCGCTTCGATCCCGGCCATGAGGGTTTCATCTATGCGGGCACCGAGTTCGGAATGTTCGTGTCGACCAACGACGGGAAGAGCTGGCAGAGTTTCCGGCTGAACCTCCCGTCCACGCCGATCACCGACCTCAAGGTTTTCCGCGGCGACCTGGTTGTATCCACGATGGGACGGGGCGTTTGGATTCTCGACAACGTGTCGGCATTGCATCAGCTCGCGCAGATCGGTACGGCCCCGGCGGTGTTGCTCGAGCCGCGCACGGCGTACCGCATTCGTTACGACGTGATGACCGGTCCTGCCGATCCCCGGTTCCCTCCACCCGGCGCGATTCTCGACTACGCGCTCTCCGTGGACGCCGCCGAGCCGCTCCGGCTCGAGGTCCTGGATGGAGCTGGCTCGCTCCTGCGCACCTTCACGAGCGGTCCGCCGCCCGGGACCGAGACGACGCAGGGGATGCGCGCCCCTCAAACTCGTCCCGCGGGTCCCGCCGCACTTTCCTCGAAGGCGGGAGCCCATCGCTTCATCTGGGACCTGCGGCACGCGGGCGTTCCCGGTTCGCGCGGCGGTGGACCGATGGTGGCGCCCGGCGACTACAAGGTCCGCCTCACCGTGGGGGCCTTTTTCCAGGAGCGTTCGCTCAAGGTTCTCTCCGATCCCCGTCTGCTGAAAGACAACGTCACCGACGCGATGATCGCTGAGCAGACCAAACTCCTGCTCGACATCCGGGATCGCGTGATTGAGGCGCGCGGTGTGTTGCAGAAGCTCACCGAGGCTCGCACCGCCGCCCGGGCCGACGCCACCCCCAAAGGCGCATCCCGCTTGAAGGCCATCGAAGGAGTGATCGCGAAGCTCCAGACCGCAGGCGGCTTCTATCCTCAACCGATGCTCATCGACCAGTTCGCCTCGATCTCACGGATGCTGGGCCAGGCCGATCAGTTGCCGGGGCGGGATGCCTATGAACGGTTCGCGGACCTCGTGAAGGAACTTGAGGCGATCAAGGCCGAAGCGGCGACGGTGATGATGTAGGCGTGCACGAAAGGGACTGAAGATGAAGTACCGGGTGCTGGGCCGTTCGGGCCTCAAGGTCTCCGAGATCTGTCTCGGCACGATGACCTTCGGAGAAGACTGGGGGTTTGGCGCCTCGAAGGAAGAGAGCCGCAAGCAGTTCGAGGCCTTCGCCGCAAAGGGCGGCAACTTCATCGACACCGCCAACGTCTACACGAAGGGAACCTCCGAGCGTTTCGTGGGCGAATTCGTGAGGACGGATCGCGACCGGTTCGTGGTGGCGACGAAATACTCGATCGCCACGCGCTTCGATGACATCAACGCCTGGGGAAACTCGCGGAAGAACCTCGTTCAATCCGTGGAGGCGTCATTGAAGCGCCTCGAACTCGATCGGATCGATCTCTACTGGGTGCACGTGGCGGACTTCATCACCCCGATCGACGAAATGATGCGCGCCTTGGACGACGTGGTGCGCGCCGGGAAGGTCCTCTACATCGGCGTCTCCGACACGCCGGCCTGGCAGGTGGCTCAGGCGAACACCCTCGCGGAGCTTCGGGGCTGGAGCCGGTTCGTCGGACTGCAGATCGAGTACAGCCTCATTGAACGTACGCCCGAACGAGACCTGCTTCCCATGGCCGACGCACTCGGCCTCGCGGTCACGCCCTGGGGGCCCATCGGCGGAGGTGTTCTCTCCGGGAAGTATTCGGTCGGCTGGGAAACCCCGGACTCGAAACGAGTCGCCGCCAACCGGCACCGTTTTTCCGACCGCAACATGAAGATCGCCGGCGAGGTGAAGGCGGTGGCCGATGAACTGGGCCGCTCCTCGGCTCAGGTCGCGATCGCGTGGGCCATGGGGCGGGGCGCCCACGGGACGATTCCCATTGTGGGAGCGAGGACGGCGGCGCAACTCGAGGATTCCATGGGTGCGGTCGACATCGTCTTCACCCCCGAGATGCTGGCCCGGCTCGACGCCGTCTCGAAGGTGGAACTCGGCTTCCCCCACGATTTCCTGGCGCGGCCGTCGATGGCCCGGACGCTGCGCGGAGACCTCGGGGACAAGCTCATCCCCTGAAATCACAAGGGGCCGCTGGCTCCCCAGGTAGGATTCGAACCTACAACATTTCGGTTAACAGCCGAACGCTCTACCATTGAGCTACTGAGGAACGCTGCGTCTTTCCCGAGCCGCACCGGAGACGTCCATGGGCGGAGGGGCGGGGATTATAGCGTGGCCCGCTTTTTTGAGGCGAACCCGGCAATGTGCGGGAATCTGAGGCCGGCCGGACGCTAAGCTCCTCAGGCGATGGCTCCCCGGAAGAAAGTCCAGGCACCCGGCCTCTTTGGTCCGGACGAAACCATCTCCGAGCCCGAGGTTCCGAAAACACCGCGAAAACGTCCCGCCCGTTCGGCCCCTCCGGCCATCGACGACCGCGTGGCCGCGTCCCTGGCGAAACTGCCCGATCTCGTCGAACGTCTCGAGGCCCTGATCGCCGACGTGCCGCAGGCCGAACAGTTCGAACCTCTCGCCGAACACATCTATTCCTTCGCGCAAAGCGGCCCGCGCCTCATGGAGTCGCTCGAATCGGTCAAGGATGCGGTCCCTCAGATCGAGTCTGCCACCCAGGCTCTCGGCGAGACCGCCACCACTCTCCAGGACACGAACCAGCGCCTGGCGGAATCGCTGATGAGGCTTCCCGCGGCCGAGGACTACGAGCCCCTCGCCGCTCCCCTCATCGAGTTCACCAAGATCTCTCCTGCGCTGACCGAGACGTTGCGCGAGGCCGTGGTCTCCTTCTCGGCGGTCTCCCAGGTGACCAAGCGGCTCGAGGGCATCACGCGTTCGCTCAAGCAGATGGAAAGCGCGGAGCACGCTCCGGCCAAGGCGAAGACGAAGACGGACAACGCCGACGCGTCGCGTCAGGGCCATGTCGCGGAAGCCCTCGACACCCTCGCGAACGAGATCGACGGCGCGCTCGAGAAAATTCCCAAGGATCCTGAATACGCCCGCGTCGCCGAACAGCTCCGCGAACTCGCCACGGTTTCTCCTTCCCTGATGGAGTGGATGAAGGAAGTGAAGCCTCTCTCTCCTCCCCTCGCCGGATCGGTGCTGACCTTGAGGCGAGTGGCCACGAGCCTGCGCGAGAACGCCGCCCTGCTGCGCGGGGAGAAGAACTGATGCGGCTTCACTCCAGGGTCGTGGTTACGGTCATCCTCCTCGCGGGCGCGTGGTCTGCCGTCTCTTCCGCCGCGCAACCCTCAGCCCCGACCCCGAAGTCCGCGGCGCCTCGAATGGCCGCGCCGAAAGTCACCCTTCTGCCAAACGGCTGGCGGATTTCGCCCGTCGGCCAGCACGTCAACATCGGCGATCTACCGATGAACATGGTCATGACGCCCGACGGCGACCACGTGATCGTGACCAACAACGGGTACACCCAGCCGAACCTTGTGGTCTACGACTACACGAAACAGATCTCCCGCGATCGGGTGATGCTGGAGTCGGCCTGGCTCGGCCTCGCCTTCCATCCCGACGGAAAGCGCCTCTATTCCTCGGGCTCCGCGAAGAACCGGGTTGACGAGTTCTCGTGGGACCGCGGCGCTCTCAAGAAGACGGGCGATTTCCCCCTGCCGAAACCGGGGAACGACAGTTTCGTGGGCGGCCTCGCGGTGTCTCCGGATGGCAAGCGTCTCTTCGCCGTCCATGTGCTCGGCGAAAAGCTTCACGCGGTCGACCTCGAGACCCGTGCCGTGATCAAGACCGTCGACCTTCCTGCCGAGCCCTACACGGTCCTGGTCTCGAACGACTCGAACACCGTTTACCTGTCGTTGTGGGGCGGGTCGAAGGTCCTGGTCTTTGACGCCGCCGATCTGTCGCTTCGGAAGGAGATCGAGGTGGGCGAGCATCCAAACGCGATGGCCTTCTCGAAAGACGGCACGCGTCTCTTCGTGGCCTGCGCCAACACGAACGCGGTGTGGAACATCGATCTGCGAGAGGGCTACGCCACGGAACAGATCAGCATCGCGCCTTTTCCCAACATGCCTCCGGGCAGCACGCCGAACGCGCTCGATCTCTCGCCGGACGGAAAGACACTGCTCGTCGCCAACGCCGACAACAACACGGTGGCGGTGATCGAGATTGAGGACGACGGCAAAGGGGAAGTGGAAGGATTCATCCCAACCGGCTGGTACCCGACGGGGGTGCGCTACTCGAAGGACGGCTCGAAGATCTTCGTTCTCTCAGGGAAGGGCCTTGTCTCCTCACCCAACCCGCGCGGCCGCCAGGCGGGCCTGGCCACGAGTCCCGAGGGCCAGTACATCGGCGCCATGCTCTGGGGCACCCTCACCACTCTCGAAACGCCGGACGCAGGCAAGCTCAAGGAGTACACCGCAACCGCTCTCTTCGTGACGCCCGACACCGGAAAGTCCCAGCTCGCTCCGGTCAAAGCCCCCGCTCGCTCAGTGGTGCCCAGACGCGTAGGTGGCCCCTCGCCCATCAAGCACGTCTTCTACGTCATCCGCGAAAACCGCACCTACGATCAGGTCCTTGGCGACCTGCCCCAGGGAAACGGGGATCCTTCCCTCACGATCTTCGGCGAAGACATCACGCCGAACGCTCACGCCCTGGCGCGCCAGTTCGTTCTTCTCGACAACTTCTTCGTAGATGCCGAGGTGAGCTACGACGGCCATGCGTTTTCGACCGGCGCCTGGGCGACGGACGCGGTGGAGAAGATCTGGCCCATGAACTACGGCCGGCGCGAGGCTCGCTATCTCTCCGAAGGGGGCGGGACGATGAGGAATCAGTACGGGAATCTCGCCGCCGGGCCTCGGGGCTACCTATGGGACGCCGCCGCGCGCAAGGGTGTTTCCTACCGCAGCTATGGCGAGTTCTCCATCCCGGGGCAGGAGATCCGCTGGGATGAAGCCATGAAGCCTCCCTACTCAGGTTCGGTCCCCGGCCTCAAGGACCACGTCCATCCGACCTATCCGCCCTACAACCTCTCGATCCCCGACAACCAGCGCATCGATGTGTGGCTCGAGGAGTTCCGCGAGTTCGAGAAGAGCGGAAATCTGCCGCGCCTCAACATTCTGAGGCTTGGAAACGATCACACCGCAGGGGCCCGCCCCGGCGCCTGGACCCCGCGTGCGATGGTAGCGGAGAACGATCATGCCCTCGGGCGTCTCGTGGAGGCGATCTCGGCCAGCCGCTTCTGGAAAGAGACCGCGATCTTCGTCCTCGAGGACGACGCTCAGAACGGCTCCGATCATGTCGATGCGCATCGGTCCATCGGGTTCGTGATCAGTCCCTACACCCAGCGCAAGGGTGTGGTCGACAGCACCCTTTACACGACCTCGGGCTTCCTCCGAACCATGGAACTCATCCTCGGCCTCGAGCCGTTGTCTCAGTACGACGCGGCGGCCACACCGCTTTACAACGCCTTCTCGCTGACCCCGGCCCTTGCGCCCTTCAAAGCTCTGCCGCCACGCATCGACGTCAATGAGAAGAACGATCCGCGTGCCTACGGGGCGAAGGAGTCGGCCGAAATGAATCTGGCCGAGGCCGATCGCGCTCCGGATCTCCTGCTGAACGAGATTGTCTGGCGCTCCGTTCGCGGCCCCAACTCGAAGATGCCTCCTCCGGTGCGCGCGGCCTGGCTCAAGCGCGAGGTCGAGGAGGAGAAGGAACCATGATGTCACTCGCCCGATCCACGTTCGCCTCTCTCCTCGCCCTCGCGTCGATAGCATCCGCCGCGCAGCCAAACGCTTCCCCCGCGTTGAAGCCGACCCTCGCGCTCGTCGGAGGTCAGGTGATCGATGGGTATGAAGGCCCGCCGATTCGTGACGGCGTGGTTCTGATCGCGGGCGAGCGCATCGTCGCGGTCGGCCCACGCTCGGAGGTGAACGTGCCCCCGGGCACGCCAGTCATCAATACCGAAGGCATGAGCGTTCTTCCCGGTCTCATGGACATGCACGTCCACCTGATGATCGTCGGCCACGCGGACTACGAGCACTGGGACAAGACGTACATGAGCCGCTTCCGCGACGAGATCATGCCGGTCGCGGCGAAGCAGCTTCTGATGGCCGGTGTCACCACGGTGCGTGAACTGGGTGCGCCGCTCGAGGACATCCTGGAGGTGAAACGCAGAATCGAGAAGGGCGTGATTCCCGGCCCCCGCCTCTTCGTCTCGGGTCCCTTCATCCAGAAAGCTCCCTATTTCGAGTACGAGAAGTTCGTCCGCTGGGGCGTCGATGGCCCGGACGACGCGCGGGCCAAGGTGCAGAAGCTCGTCGACGCGGGGGTCGACTTCATCAAACTCATCGATCAGGACCAGATGACCGAAGACGAGGTCGCGGCGGTGGTTCAGACCGCGCACAAGGCCGGCAAGCCGGTCGTGGCGCACGCTCATCGCCAGGACGAGATCCGGATCGGGCTCAAGCACAAGGTCGACGGTTTCGAGCACACGGGGCTCGCCACCGAGCCCGAATATCCCCAGGACATCATCGACGGGCTCAAGAAGCGCAACCAGACGCTGTTCTGGTGCCCGACGGTTTCGCCGCTCTACCTGACCAACTACACCGCGCAGGTCTTCCCCGAGCGCCTCGACGACCCGCTCTGGCAGGAAGGCCTGCCGAAGGACATCGTCAAGGACATCCGCGACTCTCTCAAGAACATCACCCACCTCGACTACTTCACACTCACGTTCAGGCGGATCCCGACGTTGCAGAGGAAGTTCCAGCAGCTCCGCGAAACCGGCGTCACCATGATGGTGGGCACGGACAGCGGGATCCCCGCGAACTTCCACTCCGATTCCACCTGGCGCGAACTCGATACCTGGGTGAAGTTCGGCATGACCCCGATGCAGGCGATTGGCGCGGCCACCCGCTGGCCCGCCCGCTTCCTGAAGCAGGAGAAGAATCTCGGCACATTGGCGGCGGGACGTATGGCCGATGTCATCGCCGTCCGCGGCGATGTGCTTTCAAACGTCACGCTTCTTCAGAACGTGCCGATCGTGGTCAAGGGCGGCGTCCGCGTGAAGTGATGGGGGCCTTCGCCGCGGCCCTGAGTGCTCTCGCTCTCGTGGACCCGCGGCTGCGCTCCCTCGTTCTCGCAGGAGTGGGTCTCGCTCTCCTCTCACTGTTCCGAAGCCGCGAACGCGTCTACCTGCCCCTGTTGGCTCTGGGCCTCGCCGTTCCCGTCGGCCTGGGCTTCTCGGTGGGAGCCGATTCCCTGAACTATTTCGCCTACACCTCCTCGATTCTGGCCGACCGGGATCTTGATCTGGCTAATCAGTGGGAGGCGCTCGGCCTCGAGGCGACCTCCCGCACGGCCACGGGACTGGTTCCAAACGCCATGTCGGTGGGCCCGGGGCTGATCTGGCTACCCTCGGTCGCGCTCACGCATTTCTGGATGAGCATGACCGGAGGCCCCTCGCACTCCTTGCTTCTGGCGGGCCCCTACTACGCGGCGGCCGCCGGCACGACGATCGCGATCCTGCTCGGGAGCGCCCTCCTTCTCTCGCGGACTCTGTCCTCGCGATTCGGCCCCACCGAGTCCCGAACCGCGGTGGCCGCGGTGATCCTCGCATCGCCGATCCTCTACTACGCCGCGGTTCAGCCGCTGATGTCCCACGGTTTGACGTTCGCCTTTTCGAGTGCGCTGCTCGCACTCACACTCCGCGCGGAGCAGGAGCGCACGTCACGCGCCTGGGCCCTGGCCGGAGCGGGTCTTGGCCTGGCCATGCTCTGTCGCGCGCAGGCGGCCCCGCTTGGTCTCCTGCTGGCGGCCGGTCTTTGGCGATCTCGCGCCAGCTGGAAGGACGGCCTTGCAGCCACGAGCGCAGCGCTGCTGGCCTTCGGTTCACAACTCGTCGCCTGGAGAGTGCTCTACGGATCGTTCGTGACCATTCCCCAGGGAGGCGGTTTCATCGACTGGACCGGACGACACGCGCTGGACGTCCTCATCTCCGCGGATCGCGGCCTCTTCAACTGGCATCCCGTGCTTCTGCTCGGTCTCATCGGTCTGGTCTTCTGCACCCGCGGCCTCGGGGCTCATGCAGCGGCGGCGCTTGTCGTCTTCGCCTTCAGCGCGTTTCTCAACGGCAGCGTCATCGACTGGAATGCCTCAGCGGCTTTCGGAGCCCGGCGTTTCGACGTGGTCCTGCCGCTGCTGGCCCTCGGCCTCGCCGCTCTGCTCGCGCGCTCTCGCCAGGTCCTTGCGAAGACGCCGCTGTTCCTTCCGGTGACGGGGCTTGCCGTGGCGGTGTTGTGGAACATTTCGCTCATCGACATCCTCAGGGGCAAACCCGCTTCGGCGATGCCCCTCGACGACCTCGCGGTCCGGCAGGTCCAGCAGGTGCGTCGTGCTGTCGAGGGCGTGCTCGGCCCGCGTGCGCGCGATGGCGTGTACCGTGCCTTCGTCGGTCTGGCCACGTACCACAACTATCGTCCCGGCGGCGATTTCGATCTCGCGACGCTCGAGCCCCGCTTCGTGCGCGGGGGCTGGTCGGAGGTAACGGGTTGGGACGACGGAAGCCTTTTCCGCTACCTCCTCCATCCCGAGGGTTGCATTGTCATTCCCCTCGATGATCCATTTGACCTGCGTGGCTTCGTGCTGGCCCGCTCGCCGGCGCGGATTCGCGATCAGCGCCTGACTCTGGTCCTGAACGGACGTGTCCTCATCGAAGCCCCCCTGCCCTCGGCGTGGACGGAGGTTCCATTCAATGCCCCGCGCCACCTGTGGGTTCCCGGCGAGAACGAGTTCTGCCTTCGGGCCAGACACAAGCGCCCGGGCGACGAGGGTGAGGATCTCGCTTACGCGGCCGCAGTCATCAAGGTGCAGCTGCCGTAACCGCTCTCGTTCGGCCCCTCTTTTGCGCGCGCCGCTCCTGGCGACCGAGGACCAGGGCGGCGGCCAGGGCAGCTCGCGGATCGACGACGCCGAAGCCCTGCTGCTCAGGCCGCAGCTCGCTGACCCGACGGGCGGTTCCGGCGAGCAGGCCCTTGATCTCGAGCGGCTTCAGACCCGGATGGGCCTCGATCATCTGCGCGGCAATGGACGCCACGATGGGGGACGCGAAACTCGTCCCGTCCACGTGTTTGTAGGACTCCGAGATGACATTCTGGTCGTGGAACTTCACGGAGACGAGCTGCCGGATCAGCTGAGGGGCGAGTGCGGCCGCACTGTCGAGAGACTCGTCGATGCCTTCATGGTTCGCGAGCACCTCCCTTAGCCGCGAGTCCTCCGTCTGGAGAAGCAGTGAGTACAGCCCCGCCTGCTGCGCGGTCTCGGTTCCCGGCAGCAGGGGCGCCGCCACCCAGATGCTCGGGGCCACGATTTCGGGCTTCTGCAGACCATCCACCGTCGGCCCGTAGCTCGACTGATACGGAGTCACGCCGAATCGACTCAGTCGGTTGCGGTCGTTGAAGCCGCCCACCGAGAGGGCCGAGGGTGAGGAAGCGGGAGGAATCACCGCGTGCTTTTTGGAGTAGCCGGCGTTTCCCACCGCCGCGCAAACGAGAATCCCCGCCCGGTTCGCCTCCTCGACGCCCTCGCAGATCGGATCGTCGAGGTAGCTCGCCTCGTAGTCGCCGCCCACGCTGACGTTCACCACTTTGATGTTGTGCCTCTTGCGGTTCTTGAGGATCCAGTCGAAGCCGCGTCGGATGTCATTGTGGAACACGCGTCGCGCGGTGCCGCATTGCACGAGCACGAGCTGGGCCTCGGAGGCGATGCCCCGGTAAAGGCCGCCCGAGAGGGCGCCGTTTCCGCAGGCCACCACCGAGGTCATGAGCCCATGCCAGCCTGCGTTCTTCGGATCGTCGATGTCCTTTCGGCGCGCATCCGTCCGGGTCACGTCGACGTATTCGCGGATGCGGTCGTGAGGGGTCACCAGATCGGGATGCGCGAAGAAGCCGGCGTCGAGGAATGCGATGGTGACGCCCCGGCCCCGGTAGCGATCGGAGGCGCCCAGGCGCAATGGCGTGGGCAGGATGGGCGACGACGAGCCATCCGCCATGCGAACCTCGCGGAAATAGGCGAGCGCCCTTCGGAACCGTCGCGCGCAGGCCGAACAACAGCCCGTGTGTTCCTCGAGCCAGGGGAGGTTGATGCGGATGAGCGATTCCAGTTCAGGCGAGGGTGTGAGGGTGGCCCGTGCGGCCAGACAAACGGAACACAGGTCGCTCATGCGTCGGGGAAGTCTAGTGGCTCTACGTGCGCCTCCGCACTTTGGGGAGCGTCATTGTGATCTAGCATCTTTCGCATGCGGCTCGAAGGACGGACGGAAAGCGCCAACGTCGAAGATCGACGGGGCCAGAGAATGCGCGGCGGACCGGCCGGGGTGGGCTGTGGCGGCCTGCTCCTTGTTCTGGTTATCTCCTACGCCACGGGGCAGGATCCCGGCAAACTTCTTCAACTCCTGGGTGCGGTGCAGCAGCAGACCGCGGTGGAGGAAGCTCCCGCCGATGCCGCGCGGCCCCAGGATCAACTGGGCAAGTTCGCCGCCCTGGTCCTCGCCGACACCGAGGAAACCTGGCGAGGCATCTTCCAGGAGACCGGACAGACCTACCGAGAGCCCCCGCTGGTTCTCTTTTCTCAGGCCGTTCGATCCGGCTGCGGCACCGCGTCTTCGGCCATGGGGCCCTTCTACTGCCCGGCCGACAACAAGGTCTATCTCGACCCGGTCTTCTTCGATCAGTTGTCGAAGCGTTTCGGCGCGCCTGGCGACTTTGCCCAGGCCTACGTGATCGCCCACGAAGTGGGGCACCACATTCAAAATCTCCTTGGAGTTTCAAGCCAGGTGAGCGCCGCTCAGCAGCAGGGCGGCGAGGCCCAGGCAAACGCACTCTCGGTCAGGCTCGAGCTTCAGGCCGACTGTTTCGCGGGGGTCTGGGGCCATCGGGCGAGCCGCGATCGTCAGGTGATTGAGCCCGGCGACTTCGAGGAAGGGATGCGCGCCGCCGCCTCGATCGGCGACGACGCGATTCAGGAGATGACCGCAGGGTCGATCCGCCCGGAGTCCTGGACCCATGGCTCTGGGGAGCAGCGTCAGTTCTGGTTGCGCCGGGGTCTGACCACCGGCGATCCCAATCGCTGCGATACCTTCAAGGAAACGCGGCCCTAAGCCGAGGCCGCGAGCGCCGCCCAGGCCTCTTCAGCGGTGAACGTGTAGCGCAGCCCGCAGAAGTCGCAGTCGACTTCGATGGTTCGCCGATCCGCGAGGAGCCCGGTGATTTCGTTCCGGCCCAGAACCTTCAGGACCGAGCCTACGCGTTCCTTCGAACATCGGCACACGAAACTGATCTCGCGGGGAGGCAGCAGCCGAACTTCTTCCTGATTGAAGAGACGATGCAGCACCTGCTCGTCCGGCAGCTCAACGAGTTCTGTCGACGTGAGGGTTTGGGCCAGCGTTCGAATCCGGTTCCAGGCGTCCGGGTCGTCGCCGGTCTCGTGACCTCCAAGCGTCGGCACCTTCTGGACCAGCAGGCCCGCGCACACCGAGCCGTTCGCGGTCAGAGCGAAGTGCGATTCGATCTGCTCCGACCGCGCCATGTACTCGTTGAGCGCGCTCGCCACCGACGGGCTTTCGATGGGTACGAGGCTCTGATACGAGTCGTAGTCGCCGCCCGGGTCGATGGTCACCGCGAAAGTGGCGCCGTGGGCGAGGTCGCCCAGGGATTGCGCTTCGCCGAAGACCGCGTTGGGTTGGACTCGCGCCATCGCCCGGAAAGAGAAGTCCGCGCGGCACTCCGCCACGAGCAGCGAGACGGGAGAACCGCCTTGAATCTGAACGCTGAGGCGGCCGTCATCCTGCAGCATCTTCACTGTGGAAGTGAGGAGGGCAGTGGCGGCGAGACACTCCCCGAGCAGGGAGGCCACGGGCCCGGGGTAGGTCCTTCGGCCGAGCATCTGTTGCCAGGCTTCGGTCAGCCGAACATGCTCGCCGCGCACCGCTCCGCGCGCGATCACGAAACGGCGCGTCGCGTTGGCGCTCCCCTCGCTCATCGTCGTGGATGGGCCTGCCGCCAGCTCAGTCGAGCATCACGCGCTCGACATGCCTGGGCGCGTGCGTCGCGAAACCTCGTTCTTCGGCAATGCGCGCGCAGAGCGCCAGGGCGGCGTCTTCCTCGCCATGAGTGACGAAGACTTTCCGAGGAGGAGTCTTCACCTCGGACATCCAGCGCATCAGCTCGTTCACGTCGGCATGGCCGGAGAGTCCCTTGAGATCGGTGACCTCGGCGAGAACGGGAATCTCCGTTTTGTGGATCCGCACCGTGGTCGCCTTGTCGATGAGGCGGCGTCCCAACGTGCCTTCGCCCTGATAGCCGGTGATGAGCAGCGTGTTCTCCGCGTGCGGCAGACGAACCCGGCAGTGGTGAAGAATGCGGCCACCCGAGAGCATGCCGGACGACGAGATGATGACGGCGGGTCCCTTCAGCTTGTTGAGGGCTTCCGATTCCTGCCGCGATCTCGCCAGCCGGACCCACTTGCTGTTCAACACGCTGGCGCCGCCCACGAGGCTCAGCGCGTCTTTGAGCGCCTCGCCGTGGCGCGCGTAGATGCGGGTGGCGTCGACCGCCATCGGCGAGTCGATATAGATCGGGAAAGGACGCATCTTCTGTTCGTGGACCAACCGGTCCATCAACCAGATCATCTGCTGGGCCCGACCCACCGCGAATGCCGGGATCAGGAGAACTCCACCCCGCGCGAAGGTGCGCGTGAGAACGGACAGGAGCTGCTCCTGGACCGAGATCACCGGGTGCTGGCGATTGCCATAGGTGCTCTCCACCACCACATAGTCCGCGTCAGGGCAGGGGGCGGGATCGTTCGCGAGCACGGCGTTGTAGCGGCCGAGGTCGCCGGAGAAGAGGATGCGCCGCGATTGACCCGCTTCCTCGACCGTCATGTCGACCGAGCTGGCTCCGAGAAGATGGCCGGCCTCGCGGAAGCTGAACGAGATGCCCGGGGCCGCATTGTGGACCTTTCCGAGCGGGACGGAGACGAAAAGCCGCAGTGCGCGTTCGACATCCTTGTCGTCGAAGAGCGGCACGGCCGGTTTGTGACTCGTGAGACCCTTCCGATTCAGATATTCCGCGTCTTCCATCTGCAGGTGCGCGGCGTCTTTGAGGAGCACCTCGGCCAGCTCGATCGTGGGAGGCGTGCAGAAGATCGGACCTTTGAAGCCATTCGCGACAAGACGGGGAATGCGTCCGATATGGTCGATGTGGGTATGGGTGAGGACCACCGCTTCGACATGAGGCGCGGGAAACTCGGGGTCCACCCAGTTGCGCTGCCGAACCTCTTTCCGCCCCTGGAACATTCCAAAGTCCACCATGACCTGGGATCGGCCGGAGTCAACGAGGTACGCGGATCCGGTGACGGTCCGGGCGGCGCCAAGGAAAGTGATCGAAGTTGCCATGGGATCAGGATAGCCGCTCTCGCCTGAAAACCGCCCCGGTCTGATAGTCTCCCCGGCGTCGTGACCACCGCTGCCATCGCGCGCCGCTATTACTACCCGGGAGGGACCCGGGTGGCCTAAGAGCTTCGTCCTCGCTCCGGTCCGCGTTCATGGGCCCGCTCTTCATAAGGAGCGGGCCTTTTGTTTTTACAGCCATTTCAAGAGATCAGGAACATGAACACCACAATGCTCGACACGTCTTCCGTGGTTCTGCCCGCCGGACACCCGGGTGAGGGCGATCGCGTTTACCTCGATCGCCGGAACGCCCTTTCGGCGCTCGTGGCATCGATTGAGGAGTCGGGTGCCGGGCTCCCGGAGGTTCAGTACACGGAGGAGGAAACCGCGGTCTGGCGGGCGGTGATGGACCGCCTGTCGGGCCTCCACGAGGTGCATGCCTGTGCTCCGTACCTCGAGGGTGTTCGGCGGCTCCACATCTCCGCGGCGCGGCCTCCGCTTCCGGGTTCGCTCGCCACGCGTTTGCGGGAAGAGACCGGATTTGGTCTTGTCCTCACAGATGGCCTTCTCGATGCCCGGATCTTCCTGAGTCACCTCGGTCGCCGCCGCCAGCCCTGCACCGTGTACTTGCGCCACGGTTCGCGCCCCGATTACACACCCGAGCCTGATCTGGTGCACGAGGCGATCGGTCACGCCCCGATGCTCACCGATACGGATGCAGCGCGGCTGAACGAAGTTATCGGCCAGGCCGCGATTTCGGCTTCCGAGCGCCAGCTGCAGGCTCTGCTGCGGTTGTACTGGTTCACGCTGGAGTTCGGCGTGGTCGAGGAGCGCCACGGACTTCGCGCGTATGGCGCGGGGCTTCTTTCCTCATTTGGAGAACTGCCGCACGCCTTCTCGGACGAAGTGGAGAGGCGGCCGTTTCGCCTCGAAGAGGTCATCGAACAGGACTACGCGCACGACCGGATGCAGGATGTGCTCTTCGTTGCGCCGGGTCTTGGAGCAGTTCTCGGAGAGGTGGAGGAGTGGCTTGGGAGCCGCGAGTACGCGTCGCTTGTCCGTTAAGAGAGCATCTTCCTGAGAACCGTCTGCAGGATGCCGCCGTTCTTGTAGTAGTTGATCTCCACCGCGGTGTCGAGCCGGCAGGTCGCCGCGAAGGAGAAACTCGAACCATCCGGGCGTTTCGCGGTGATGGTCAGGGTCTGCCGCGGTGTGAGGCTCTTCTCGTCGAGGCCGCCGATCGAAATGGACTCGTCGCCCTTGAGACCGAGGCTTTCCACGTTCTCACCATTCTTGAAAACAATCGGCAGAACGCCCATGCCGACGAGGTTTGAGCGATGGATACGCTCGAAGCTCTCCGCGATGACCGCGCGCACTCCGAGCAGGAGTGTTCCCTTGGCCGCCCAGTCGCGTGACGAGCCCGAGCCGTACTCCTTGCCCGCGAAGATCACGAGCGGAATGCCGGACTCCTTGTACCGCATGGCCGCGTCGTAGATCGGCATCTTCTCGGTCCCGGGCAGGACCACCGTGACCCCACCTTC
>CAYNHK010000089.1:0-19177 GCA_964396875.1 uncultured Acidobacteriota bacterium
GCGCCGGCTCCGCGGCCGCGCCGCTCATCTTTCGCTCCTGCTCGGCGAGACGCGCGGTAGCTTTCTCCCGTTCGCGGGCGGCGGCTTCGGCTTCCTTGCGCTCCTTCTCGGCCGCGGCACGGAGGGCCTTCTCCTCCTGCTCCGCCGCCTTCTTCGCATCGCGTTCGGCGCGCTGCCGCGCCTTTTCGTCGACGGGCGTGGGCGAGGCCTGAGGGTCCTGGGCCCGCGTTTCCGAGACGACGCACAACGCGAGGGTCACGGCTAGGAACAGCCGGCCGGCAGGATTGTGGAAAGCGGGTTTCATCGATCAGTCCTTAAGTCTGACCCGTCGAGCCTTCGTCGCTTCAGTAAGCTCGCGGGTGGGGAAGTCCGCAATTCTAACTTTGAACCCCCATCTCCCTTGCCCGAACCATTGAACCCGCCCTCCTCTCTCGCAGCGATGGTCCGCGGGCTCGCGCACGAGGCGGGTTTCGACCAGACGCGCATCGCGGCCGCCGAGGCGCCCCCGGTCCTCGCCCATTTCGCCAAGTGGGTGGAACAAGGCCATGCCGGGATCATGGACTATTTGACCGATCAGACCGACCGTCGGTCGGATCTGACCGTGGCCTTTCCATGGGCGAAAACCGTGATCGTCTCCGCCCTGCAGTACGACACCCCCCACGCCTACTCAACCGATGGCCCGGAGGACGCCGCGTGGATCGCCCGCTACGCCTGGGGCGACGACTACCACGACGTGGTTCGCAAGCGACTTGAGGCGTTGCGCGCCTCTATCGGGATGAATCTCGGCGCTTTCGAATCGCGCGCCTATGTGGACACGGGGCCGGTCGCGGAAAAGGCGTACGCCGTGGCCGCGGGCCTTGGGAGCTACGGCAAGAACACCTGCGTGCTCAACCAGACGCTCGGGTCATGGTTCTTCATCGGAGTTCTCATCACGGATCTCGACCTCGCGCCCGACGCGCCGGTGACCGACATCTGCGGAACGTGCCGCGCCTGCCTCGATGCCTGTCCGACCGAGGCATTCCCCGAACCCTACGTTCTCGACGCCCGCCGCTGCATCAGCTACCTGACCATCGAAGTGAAGGACACGATCGACCCGGAACTTCGCGGCTTGATGGGCCGACAGGTTTTCGGTTGCGATATCTGCCAGGACGTTTGCCCGTGGAACCGAAAGAGAAGAGTCTCGGGAGGATCGGAGTTCGAACCGCGGCCCGGGAACGTCGCTCCTTCCTTCGAAGAACTGGCGACACTCACGCCGGAGGGCTTTCAGGCGAGATTCCGCAAGAACCCGATCAAGCGGACCAAACGCCGCGGTCTGCTCCGCAACGTCGCGGTTGCGATCGGCAACGCGGGGTCGAGAGACCAGCTGGCGCTCCTCGATACGCTGCTCGAGGATGAAGATCCCATCGTCCGGGAACATGCGGCCTGGGGCCGGGAGCGTTTGCTTGCGCGAACTGCCGGGCAGGGCCATCAAGGCTCCGGTCGAGTATAAGAACCCATGAACGCCTCGCCTGCAACGAACCTCTTCGGCCTTTCCCGAGCCGAAATCGAGGCGGTGGTGAAGGCCAAGGGCGAGCCGGCTTTCCGGGCCGCCCAGATCTATTCATGGCTCTACGCGAAACGAGCGCGGGGCTTCGCGGCGATGACGAACCTCAAGAGCGCCCTACGGGACACCCTGTCCGCCAGTCATGAAGTCCGGCGCATCGCGGTGGCCGACCGGCAGTTCTCGACCGACGGGACGATCAAGACGCTTTTCCGCTGCGACGACGGGGCCACCATCGAGAGCGTCTACATCCCCGAGACAAAACGACAGACGATCTGTATTTCCACCCAGGCCGGATGTCCGGTGAAATGCGCCTTCTGCCTGACCGGGATCAGCGGCTACAAGCGCAACCTCAGGCCCTCGGAAATCCTCTCGCAGGTGGCCGAGGTGATGGACGAGGCCGCCAAAGTCTCGCCTCGAGACGAGCGGCCCTGGAACGTGGTGGTGATGGGTATGGGCGAGCCGCTTCTCAATTTCGAGAACACCATGGCCGCGCTGCGCATCCTCATGGACCCCGACGGTTTCGCGATCACGCCCAAGAAACTGACGCTCTCGACTGTGGGCATCCTTCCCGCCCTCGAAAAACTGAAGCTCGAACCTGTCCGCCCGAATCTCGCGATCTCGCTCCACGCCCCGACCTCGAAACTCCGCGGCGAACTCATGCCCATCGAGAACAAGTACGCGCTCAAGGACGTCATCGCGGCGGCCGATTCCTATCCTTCGCCGCGGGGGGGGCGGGTGACGTACGAGTACGTTCTCCTGCGCGATGTGAACGACAAGGATGAACACGCCCACGCCCTCGCGCGCCTGCTTCGGGGCCGCAACGGCAAGGTGAATCTCATCCCTCTCAATCCCGCGGGTCCCATTCCCTTCGAGGCGCCGCGCAAAGCGCAGGTGGCGAGATTCGAGGGCATCCTCAAAGACGCGGGCATTCCGGTCTCGGTGCGGAAGCCGCGTGGCCAGGACGTCCTCGCGGCCTGCGGTCAGCTCCATCTCAAGAAGACACCGCTGGCTTCATAGGAGACGTCGGTTTTCTTGACTTCAACCGGATCCGTGGACACCACCCGTTCCCTCTGGCGCCTCGGTGCCCTGATGGCGCTGGCTGCGGCGGCCTTCTTCATCGGCCTCGGCGAAGCGCCGATCGAACGGGCGGAGATCTACTTCCTCGATGCCGCGCGCGCGATGGTGGAGCGGTCCGACTGGCTCGTTCCCTACTATCGAGGCGAGCCGTTCTACGACAAGCCGCCTCTCACCTACTGGCTGCTCGCCCTCAGCTTCGACCTCTTCGGCCCCGGCCTCTTCGCAGGCCGGCTCGTGGCGGGGGTTCTGGCCCTTCTGACCCTTGCCCTCACATTCTTCGCCACCAGGCGACTGATCGCACCCGAGGCAGCGGGCCGTCCCTCGGAAACCGGGAACACCGCCGCCTTCCTGGCCACCGCCATACTCGCGACGAGTTACGCCTTCGTGAGTTTCGCGAGGCTCACGATGTCGGACATGCTCCTGACTCTTCTCACGTTCGCCGCGGGTGCGGCCTACCTCCGCGCCGAGACGGAGTCGAACCAGCGCTGGCTTCTGGTTTGCGGGTCGATTCTCGGCCTCGGCTTCCTGGCCAAGGGACCGATCGGGTGGATCTTCTTCGGGGCCCTGCTCCTGGCCTTCGGTCTGATCGAGCGCCGGTTGCCGAGGATCTTCACGCCGCACGGACTCGGCGGAACGGTGGCGGCCCTCGTGATCAGCCTCGTCTGGTTCTGGTTCGTCTACCTGCGCGAAGGCATCGAGCCGCTCAAGTGGTTCTTCCTGCGCGAGAACCTGCAGCGTTTCGCGGCCCCTACCTACGACGCGGCGCAGCCCTTCTGGTACTACTTCGCGATCTACGCGGTCGAAGGCCTCCCGTGGTCGATCCTGGCGCCGCCCGCGATTCTCTTCGCCTGGAGGCCCGGTTCTCCGAAGATCCTCCGCGTCCTTTTCGTGTGGTCCATGTTGATGCTCGTCCCTCTTTCTCTCTCGAGAGGCAAGATCGACTACTACCTCCTTCCGCTTCTTCCGCCTCTCGCGATCGTCATCGGCGCGTATCTCGCGATGGGGAAACCGTCCCCTCGGCTGCTGCGCGCACTCAGCGTCATCGTGGCTCTCCTGCTGATCGGCGCGGCCTGGTTCCCGATGTTGCCCGTGCCCTTTTCACCCACGACGACCGCCGTCTTCGCCATGCGGACTTTTTTCGTGCTTGCGGCGATCGCGTGTCTTTCGACCGCGATCCGTCCGGACCCACGCAGGACTGTCGGTACCGGCGCTGCCGCGGTCCTCGGCGCCGCTCTTCTTCTCTTTGGCGCGGTCGTCCCCGCCTATCGACAGGCGCAGCCGACCGCCGAGCTTCTCGACCACATCGCGCGCGAACGTGTCTACACCCCCGATCTCGAGGTCGTGGTTTGCGACGACACCCTGCGTCTCCAGCGCGACATACTCTTCGACCTGCGGATCCCGGTCATTGAGCGGTGCGAGTTGTGGCAGGTCGCATCCTCCTCCCGCAAATTCCTGATGATCGTGACCCTGCTGCAGGAACGATCGCTCCGAACCGCCCCCAACGTTCGTCATATCGCGTCGCTCGCCCATCTGCCCGCCGACATCACGCGCCTCGGCACGTTGCTCGCCGGGCCGCAGGCCGCGAAAGTCGGCCTGCTCGCGAACTTCGAGACCACCGACCCGGTGGCCCGCTGGAAGCGCAACCGCGAGTTCAAACGATGGCTGGATACGCCGGAGGGCCAGGCCGCGGAAGCCCAGAGACTCGAGAAGGAACGACGCCAGGCAGAAGAGCGGCGGCGCGGCGGCGTTCGTTAACATCGCGATCCGACATCTCGCTTTCGCCGCCTCCTCTCAGATCCAACAGGAAGAACCATGATTCGGCGTCCCGTACCGCTCTTCTTCGCCGCGCTGCTCGCACTGGCGTCCTCCACTTTCTCGCAGCCGCCCGCGGGCGATGACAAGGACGCCACGATCGCCACGCTTCAGGCCGAGATACGAAGGCTGCAGACCCAGCAGATGCACCAGGGCCATCAGGTTCGCAAGGACATCGACGACTGGATGTGGTTCTCCCGCCTCGCCGACATCGCGAAGGTGGACAAGGTCCGCTTCACCTCGCCCAAACCCGCGCGCTCTTCGAATCCCACCGGCCAGGGTTTCGGCAACCCGATGATCCTGTCGGCCTACACTCTGATTCCGCTTTCGCTCAAGGCAGGCCAGAAGGCCCCGCTCATCGTCATGGTGCATGAGGGCATTCACGGCAACTTCGACACCCTGCAAAACCTCCGTTCGGCGCGCGAACTGCTTGCCGAGGGTTACGTGATCGTGGCCCCCGAGTATCGCGGCTCGACCGGGTATGGCGGTTTCTTCTATGACCAGATCGACTACGGCGGCGCGGAGATCGATGACACGTACGCCTCGCGCAACTGGGCGGTCGAGAATCTCCCCGTGGATCCCCTCAAGGTTGGGATCCTCGGCTGGAGTCACGGGGGATACCACACGCTTCTCAACATCCTGACCTGGCCGAAGGCCTATCAGGCCGCGTACGCGGGCGTGCCCGTGGCCGACCTGATCGCGCGCATGGGTT
Source organism: uncultured Acidobacteriota bacterium (assembly GCA_964396875.1). Classification (GTDB taxonomy): domain Bacteria; phylum Acidobacteriota; class Vicinamibacteria; order Fen-336; family JAGNNV01; genus JAGNNV01. The sequence goes on from CAYNHK010000089.1 coordinate 5,145, forward strand.
ACAAGGACGACCGATATCGCGCGATCTTCCAGGAGTTCATCGGCAAGACCGCGGACCAGAACGTCGCCGAGTACAAACGACGCTCACCCTTCGCCCACGCGGCGAAACTCGAAACCCCGCTGCTCATTCACGGCACCACCAACGACGAGGACGTGAACGTCCTGGAGGTCGAACACCTGATCGATTCCCTCAAGGCGGCGGGGAAGAAGTTCGAATACCGGATCTACGACAACGCACCCGGGGGTCACTACTTCAACCGCATCGACACGCCTCTTGCGCGGGAATCGCGCAAGGAAATTCTCGCGTTCCTCGCGAAGCATCTGAAATAACCAGGTTGTCCCGAAAGCCCCTGCTCGACGCTTTGCTCGCCGCCGGTTGCGCGGCCTTCATGGCGTGCGGCGCCGGGGCGCAGACCCGGCCCGAGGCCAGGGCAACGCCGGCCGCAGCTCCGGATCGGCCGAACCTTATCGTGGTCTTGCTCGACGATGCCGATGTCGATATCACCGAGTCGATGCCTCGCCTTCGTTCGCTTCTGATCGAAAGAGGCGCGCGGTTCACGTCGCACGTGGCGAACACGCCGCTTTGTGGTCCGTCCCGAGCCATCCTCCTCGCCGGACAGTACGCCCACAACACGAAGGTGTACTACAACAACGGTCCCGAGGGCGGCTACACGCCCTGGTCGAAAGCAGGCTACGACGAGAAGAACCTCGGGCCGTGGCTTCAGGGCCTCGGCTATCGGACCGGGCTCTTTGGGAAGTACATGAACGACTTTCCACTCGATCGCCCCGAGACTTTCGTGCCGAAAGGCTGGGACGATTTTCAGGGCGTGATGTCGGACCGCGAGGCCCGCAACAATCGTTTCACCCTGAATGAGAACGGCGCGCTCAAGCTCTATGACGCGTCCACCGGCGGCTATCAGACCGATCTCTTGAGCGGGCGTCTGGCGTCGTTCCTTCGCGCATCCGAAGAGAAGGACGAACAGCCTTTCTTCGCGTTCCTCTCCCTGAGTTCGCCGCATGTCCCGATCGAGCCCGCGGAGCGGCACAAGGATGCCTTCCCGGAGGACAGAGCACCGCGGAAGCCCTCGTTCGACGAGGCCGACTTGAAGGACAAGCCGGCGAGGCTGCGCGAACAGGCGGTCCCGATCACCCCTGCCATGGCGCGGGAAATCGACGCCACGTATCGCGGCATGCGGCAGTCGATGCTCGCGGTCGAGGACGCGATGGAAGCTCTCCTGAAGACGCTGGCCGAGACCGGCGAACTCTCGCGGACCTTCATCTTCTTCACCTCGGACAATGGATGGCATCGCGGGGAGCATCGGATCCCCGCAGAGAAGTACACGCCCTACGAAGAGTCGATCCGTGTGCCCTTGATCGTGACCGGTCCCGGCGTTGCGGCGGGGCGCAGTATCCATCGCGTGGCAGGGCTCGTCGATCTGGCGCCCACGCTTCTGGAACTCGCGGGCGCGCCCGCGAGTTCGATCGAAGCGAGCGATGGCCGGTCCCTCGTTCCGCTGCTTCACGCCACCGACCCGTCGAGCGTCGTGTGGCGCGAGTCGATCCTCATCGAGCATTTCGGCGGCGGCGCGCCGTTTCGGGTGCGCTTGTACACGGGGATCCGTTCCGAGAAGGACGTCTACGTCGAATACGCGTCGGGCGAGAAGGAGTACTACGACCTCGTCAAGGATCCCTATCAGATGGAGAACACGGCGGCGAAACTCCCGCCCGCGACACTCGAGAAGCTCTCAAAGCGCACCGCCGCGCTCAAGGCCTGCGCCGCTGCCACCTGCCGTGCCGCGGAGGTTGGCGCGCCGGTCAAGCAGTAGCGCCGAGCCGAGGCCTCACGGTGTCAGCCAGTGCAGGCCGAACGCCAGAACGACGACGACCGTGACGACTCCGGCCCCGAAAGTGGCGGGGGCGAATTTCGCGGCGCCGCCCGCGGCGGAGCGGCGGATGAGGGCGGTGACGATCGCGAGGGTCAGAAGTATCAGACCCGCCTTCTGAATGTCCACGACATAGGCCTCGTCCGAGAATGAGTTCCCCGGCAGACTCGGCTCGAAGTTGGTCGACGGGAGCGGGAACATCGCCCGGTACGGATTCACGTTCTTTCTCCAGTCGCTCGAAATCGTTTCGGTGATCTGGCCGCCGAACACGAAGAGCAGCAGGGCGGCCGCGGCCAGATGCGCCGGTGGCCGATCGCGCAGGGCGCGGGCGAGGAAAAGCGCCGGAACAAAGGCGACTGGAGCCATCAGGCGCGCGGGAGATCCAAGGGACGCGCCGTCGTGCACCGCGGAGGTGAGCCACACCACACCGAAGAGGCACCAGACTTCGAAGGTCGATCGTGAAGGTCGCTTCAGCGCGCGCAAGACCATCAGTCCCAGCACGAGAATCGGCGCAAAGATGAGGAGTCCATCGCGACCGCCGAGGAGAGCCTTGATCACGCCGGCGGCGAAGCGCAGGGACACCGGATTGGGCGATCCCACATATTCCTCGGCCTGACGGATGTACAGGCCCTCCGGTCGGAATAGGCCGGAAATGTGGTGGCAATAAAGAAGAGAAGTGAAAGCGACGGCGCCGAAGACGAAAGCAAATGCCGCCTTGGATCGAAACGGCGTGCTGGGCCGGGCGAGCGCCATCAACGCGAAGAGGGCCGCTACGATCGTGAGCTTGGGATGAACCCACAGGAGGTAACCGGCGACGAGGCCACACAGAGACGCGGTCCCGGTTCGAAGTTCACGCTCGCTTGTCCGAAGGCGGCGAAACAACCAGGGGAAGAGCAGCAGGGCCAGGCTCTCCGGAAACAGCTGATAGCCACCGATGTAGACCGGGGCGGAAAGGAAGACCATCGCCACCAGAAGCGAGGAGCCCGTTCGGTCGCTCGTGATCTCGACCGAAAGCAGCCACAATTCACGTGCCGCGAGAATCCAGATCAACGCGAGGAGAACGAAGACGTAGATTCCGGGATCGCGCTCCGGCAGGATCGCCTCGCCGATCCCCAGCGCAACCGCTACAAGTGCCGGTAGGCCGGGCGGCTGGAGATGGTACAGACCCCCCTTGAGCCCGCGCACCGTCCAGTTGCCCGCGTTCCAGACGTGCCCTTCCGGAATCACCACAGGGTGGAAGAGGTTCGCGGCGGAATCGCGGCCGGTAAGAATCAGATTTCGGACCTGTTGCAGACGCATCTGAAGATCCGGCGTTTGCGTCCGTCCGCCCGAGACGTCCGCGTCGGTGTCCCGCAGAAGCGAGAACGCGATTCGCAGGTACTTGGGCTCATCGCCGCCGAAGGCCCCCGCCTCCTTCTCCTCCTGGGGCACGCGGGCGAACGCGACAAGGGAGAGGAGCGCGAGCATAAGAAGGGGGAATGCCCGATGCGCGGTGACTCCATCGAGGCCGCGCCCGATCGCCTCCCAGGGCGCGCGATCGCGAAGGACGCTCCAGAAGACGACGAGGCCTCCGAGCAGTACGAAAAGATTCCGGCCTGGAAAGAGCAGGTACGCGAGCAGAGGCGGGACGTCCGCGGCCGAGAGAACGCCGCTCAGCAGATACGGCGCAGCGGCGATGAGGATCCCGACCGCGAGATTGATCAAATAGACCGCTATTTTCGATTCTTGACGTGAGTGTCGAGCCAGTTCGCCATTTCGTAGAGCGTATGTCCGACCGATTCGCGCGCCCGATAACCGTGCGCCTCCGCGGGCAGGAACACGAGTTTCGCAGTCGCCCCATGACCCTTCAAAGCGGCGTAGAACCGTTCCGACTGTATGGGAAACGTGCCGGTGTTGGTATCGGCGGCGCCGTGGATGAGGAGGATCGGCTCCTTGATCCGGTCCGCGTAGGCGAACGGCGACATTCCCATGTAGGTGTCGCGCGCCTGCCAGAACGTACGGTCCTCGGCCTGGAAGCCGAAAGGCGTGAGGGTACGGTTGTAGGCGCCGCTTCGGGCGAGCCCGGCCGCGAAAAGATCGGTGTGAGCGAGGAGGTTCGCGGTCATGAAACCGCCATACGAATGGCCGCCCACCGCCACCTTCTTCGGATCGGCGACACCCAGGTCGACGATTACCTTGACTGCGGCCTCGGCCGAGGCGACAAGCTGCTCGATGTAAGTGTCGTTCGGCTCCTTGCCGTTCTCGCCGACGATGGGCATGGTCGGATCGTCAAGGATGCCGTAGCCCAGGGTGAGCAGGAAGAGATGCGAAGCGCCCTGCGGCCGCTCGAATCGATAGGGAGACCCCGTGACCTGTGCCGCGGCCTGGGTTGACTGGAACTCGCGCGGGTAGGCCCAGAGCAGGAAGGGAAGAGGACCCTTGTCCTTCGTGTATCCCTTCGGCAGATAGAGCTTCGCGGTGAGTTCGACGCCGTCCTTGCGCTTGTACTTGAGCAGTTCGGGTTTGAGTTCGCCGAGTTCGGGCGAGGGATCCTTGAAATCCGTGAGGCGTGTCTCCGCCTTCGTGCCCAGGTTCAAGAGGAGGTAGTTGGGCGGCTCCTTGACCGACTCGCGCCGGATCAGCAGTGTCCGCGCGTCGAGCAGGGCCACGGGCAATTCATATCTCGGCGCCACGGACCGGAAGAGGCGCGTGGTCTTCTTCGTGACCGGATCGAACGAATCGAGAAACGGCTGGTCGCCGTCTGCGGAGGCGCCCGCGCCGGAGAGGTAGAAAGCCTTGCCATCAGCCGAGGCCTGAAGCACCGGCCCGTGAGCGGTCTGGGACGTGAGGAAAACGCCGGGAGCGGTGTAGCGGTCTTCCGAGGAGCGGTCCCAGACGATCTCCGGGGATGCGCCCACCCGCGCCCGCCAGGTCCGCGTGCGGCGGGTCTTGTTCCAGCGCTCCGAAACAAAAACGGTTCCGTCCGCTGCGAACTCGGTCTTCTCGTGACGGTAGTCGAGTTCCATGAAGGTGAGCGGCGCGGTGGTGAAGGGTGCGGCGAGCGTCATGACGGCATCACGTTTCGTGGCGGGATTGGCGGGGTTGCCCTTGTCGAGCGCCTCGGCCCATACGAGGGTCGAGGGCGCGCCGCCCCGCCAATTGAGGTCGCGAGGACCCACCGGTGTCGAGTCCGACGCGATCGAGATGCCGTCCTGCAGGGGTGTTTCCGCAAGCCGCTTGGCCAGCGTGCCGTCGGAGGCCCAGATCTCCGTGGTGGTGGGGAAACGCGTGAAAGGAACCACGTAGCTGAAGGGGCGCGAGATCTTCTGGACAAGAACGTACTTGCCGTCAGGCGAAGGGACCACCCGGCGGTACAGACCCCAGGGGCCGATGGGAACGGCGGCGCCGTCGAGTGTGATCCGCACCGGTTGGGATGTCGCGTAGTGCTCGAAGATCGCTTCATCGCCCGCGTCTTGAAGCATGTCCTGGAACGTCGGGTTGGGAGTCGCACGTCCCTTCGTTTCCTGGATGGCCGGGCCACTCGGCGTCACCGACTTTTCGGGAGGGCTTCCCGCGGCGCGCATCAGGCAGACCACAGCGTCGCTCGCGGACCAGGAGCACGGGGAGGTGAGGACTCCCGAGAGCCGGGCTTCGGTGAGTTTCCGGGTCGCTCCGGTGGCGACGTCAGCCACCGCGAGTTCGAGACCGTCGTCCGTGCTGAGGATTATGGCGAGGGACTTCGAATCCGGAGAGAAGTTGACCTGGGCGATGCGGCGTCCTCCAGGAACTTGAACGCTCAACGGCGCAGGCATCGAAGGCGTCACCGGTGTCTTCGACGCTTTGGTCTTCGCGACGCCGGTCGAGGGAATCGCAATGAGCTTGAGGCCGCTCATGAAGGTCTCTCGGGAGCCCGCATAGGAGCGCGGGTTGATCCGTAACCCGGCCAGACGCAGTTCCGGCGCTCCAACCTCGGAGATGGGCGGCAGCGCCGGCCGCTCCATCACCAGCAGCCACTTCTGATCCGGGGAGAGCCTGACGTTGGGCGAAGGGGCCGCGTCCAGGATCGACGGTATGGGTGCTGGCGGTTCCTTGTACTGCGAGACGTCCGCGGGAAAGGCGGCCAGAAGGGCGAGGAAGAGGTGATTCATAGGTGTCTCCGTTCGGGTCGCTCGACAGGTCTCGTGGACCGCGGCCAGTCTAGTGAATTTTTTGAACCCGGGGTCCGACGGGCCGGGCGCCAGCCCACGTGGGCGGCTAAGCTCTGCCCGGTAATGCCTCTTCGAATGAGCCGTTGTCGCTCCGCAACCATGTCCGGTTTCTCCCCAGGACGCCGCCGTTGAGTACCTGGATCGTGACCGGCGGCGCCGGCTTCATCGGGTCGAACTTCGTCCGCCAGGCCTTCGCAACCACGACGAACCGGCTGGTGATCTTCGACGCCTTGACCTATGCGGGTCATCTCGAAAGCGTCGAGGACCTCTTCGCGGACGAGCGTGTTTCCTTCGTGCGCGGCGACATCGCCGACCGGGATGCCGTTCGCGCCCTCTTTTCTGAACATCGTCCGCAGGCGATCGTGAACTTCGCGGCAGAGAGCCATGTGGACCGCTCCATCGATGGTCCGGGTGATTTCGTCCGGACCAACGTGAATGGAACCTTCGAGCTCCTCGAAGCCTCCCGCGCTCTTCTCGCCACTTTGTCAGACGAGGAGCGGGAAGCCTTTCGCTTTCTGCATGTCTCGACGGACGAGGTCTACGGTTCGCTTGGTGAGACGGGCGCCTTCCGCGAAGACACGCCCTACGCGCCGAACTCGCCCTACTCCGCGTCCAAGGCTTCGGCCGACCACCTGGTCCGAGCCTGGCACGAGACCTACGGCCTGCCCACGCTCATGACGAACTGCTCGAACAACTACGGCCCGTATCAGTTTCCCGAGAAGCTGATACCGCTCATGATCATGAACGCGCTCGAGGGAAAGAATCTCCCGATCTACGGCGATGGGGGGAATGTCCGCGACTGGCTCTTCGTGACCGATCACTGCGATGCCGTCCTCGCCGTCCTTGCGCGGGGCAAGGTCGGAGACAAGTACAACGTGGGCGGAAACTCCGAGCGAACCAACCTCCAGGTGGTGGATGCGCTGTGCGCCGCCATCGAAGCCGAACGCCCCGCGGAATCGAACCCCGCCCTGCGTGCTCGGGGTTTTGCGGCCTACACGGATCTCAAGACCTTCGTGAAGGACCGGCCCGGCCACGACCGGAGGTACGCGATCGATGCTTCGAAGATCCGCAAGGAACTCGGTTTTGCGCCTCAGCATCCTTTCGAAACCGGACTGCGGCTCACGGTCCGCTGGTACCTCGAGAACGTGGACTGGAGTTCCGCGGTGACCCGCGGGAAATACGACCGCGAACGCCTCGGTCACGCGAAAGTCTAGGAGGCCGTCATCAAGGGAATCATCCTCGCCGGCGGCTCGGGAACGCGGCTCTACCCGCTCACTCTCGCCGTGTCCAAACAGCTTGTCCCGATCTACGACAAGCCCATGATCTATTACCCCCTGACCACGCTGATGCTCGCGGGAATCCGCGACATCCTGATCATCACCACTCCCGAGGATCAGGAAGGGTTCAAGCGGCTGCTCAAGGACGGATCGCAGTTTGGAATCCGCATCGAATACGCGGTTCAGCCGAGTCCGGATGGTCTTGCCCAGGCGTTCATCATCGGCCGCGAATTCGTGGGAAAGGATGCGGTCGCCCTCGCCCTTGGCGACAACATCTTCTATGGCGACGGTCTTCCTCGGGACCTGCAGACCGCGGCGAACCGCGACAAAGGAGCCACCGTCTTCGCGTACCGGGTGAAGGATCCCGAGCGCTACGGTGTGGTGGCCTTCGATGGAGCGGGCCGAGCCACGAGCCTCGAAGAGAAGCCGAAACAGCCGAAATCGAACTATGCGGTGACGGGTCTCTACTTCTACGACAATCGCGTTCTCGACATCGCCGCCAACCTCAAGCCATCGACGCGCGGCGAACTCGAAATCACCGACGTCAATCGGGAGTATCTCGAGCTCGATGATCTCAACGTGGTCATCCTCGGCCGTGGCATGGCCTGGCTCGACACCGGGACCCATGAGTCGCTGCTTCAGGCCTCGACCTTCATCCAGGCCATCGAAGAGCGGCAGGGTCTCAAGGTTGCGTGCCCGGAAGAGGTCGGCTTCAAGATGGGCTTCCTGAGCCTCGACGATGTTGAGAAGGCGGGCAGGGTGATGGCTAAGAACGAATACGGCCAGTACCTCCTCCGGATGGTCGCCGAGGAAAAAGGGGCTTGAAGGTCACCGAGACGAACCTCCCCGGCGTTTTCATCATCGAGCCGAAGGTGTTTCAGGACGCGCGCGGCTTCTTCCTCGAAACCTTCAGCGCCGGCCGATACGAAGGTGAGGGGATCGTCGGCCCTTTCGTTCAGGACAATCATTCACGGTCGCTCAAGGGAACCGTGCGCGGCCTCCATCTGCAGGTGAACAAGCCGCAGGGCAAACTGATGCGCGCGGTTTCGGGCTCGATGCTCGATGTGGCCGTCGACGTTCGCGTGGGCTCTCCGAACTTCGGCAAGTGGACTTCGGCACTCCTCTCCGGGGACAACTTCAACCAGCTCTACGTCCCTCCCGGCTTCGCTCACGGCTTCGCGGTCCTCTCGGACATGGTGGACGTCGAGTACAAGTGCACCGACTACTACGATCCGCAGGACGAAGTCACGGTGTTGTGGAACGATCCCGCGATCGGCATCGAATGGCCGGTGATGGAGCCGACCCTGTCGGCCCGCGACCGGAGTGCGCTTCCCCTGGCTGAACTGATGGGCCGCCTCCCGCGGTATTCGGCCCCGTGAAGATCCTTCTTACCGGCGCGGGCGGTCAGTTGGGGCGGCAGGTTCAGGCGCGCAATCAGGGCCATGCGATCGTCCCGCTCACCCACAAGGACCTCGACATCGCGAACCTCGCGAGCGTTCGCGAAGCGGTTTCCGCTCATCGCCCGGACCTCATCCTGAACGCGGCGGCGTTCAATGAAGTGGATCGCGCCGAGGTCGATCCTGACGCGGCCTTCACCTCCAACAGTCTCGGTCCGAGAAATCTCGCCCTCGCCGCCCACGAGTCGGGCGCCGCGATCCTGCACGTGTCGACCGACTATGTTTTCGACGGCCGGCAGCAGACGCCGTACCACGAGTTCGATACGCCCGCGCCGCTTTCGACCTACGGCCGCAGCAAACTCGCGGGAGAGGTCGCGGTTCGGCAGCTCAACCCCCGACACTACGTGGTTCGGACAGCGTGGGTTTACGAGCCCCAGGGGAACAATTTTCCCAAGACCCTCTACTTCCTTGCTCTCAAGCACAAGGAGGTGAAAGTGGTGAATGATGTGAAGGGCTCGCCCACCTCCGCGGCGCATCTGGCGCGGTCGATCCTCACTCTCATCGATACCCGGGCGTTTGGGACGTATCACCTCGCGGGGGCGGGTGAGGGCGCGTCCTGGTTCGATCTCGCCACATGTTTCTTCCATGAACTCAAGATGGAGACCGCGGTCCTCCCGGTCCCTTCCTCCGCGTTTCCAAGACCCGCTCCCCGCCCGAAGTATTCGGTCTTGCGTACAATCCAGCAGCCGTCGATCGTTCTGCCTCCCTGGCAGGAAGGAATCGCGGAGTTCGCCCGAGATATCAAAGCCCAGTTTGGAGACCTCGTTAAATGAGATTCCTAGTCACCGCGACCCTCGTCGCATGCGTCGCGACCCCCGCCTTCTCTGAGGAGAAGGTCGACTACGCTGCCATTCAAAAAATTCGCGACGAGGCTCTCGGCGCGAACTCGAAAGTCATGGAAACCTTGAGGCATCTCACCGACGTCATCGGGCCCCGCCTTACCGGATCGCCGCAGCTCAAGTCCGCGAATGAGTGGACGCGGAAGCAGCTCGAGGACTGGGGCATGGCGAACGCCCATCTCCAGTCGTGGGGACCCTTCGGACGCGGCTGGTCCTTCGACAAGTCCTCCGTGACTATGGTTTCGCCCCAGGGCCTGGCGACGGCTCTCATCGCCCTGCCGAAAGCCTGGACACCGGGCACCAATGGTGCGGTGCGAGGGAAAGTGGTCCGCGCCGGCCGACTCGAGTCCGAGGCGGACCTCGAGAAGTGGAAGGGAAAGCTCGACGGCGCGATCGTGCTCATCGGCGAGGCGCGCGACCTGAAAGCGCCCGACGCCGTTCTCTTCGACCGCTACGACGAGAACGAACTTCGCGACGTGAGCCGCTTCGAGTTCGCCCGACCGCGCGTGATCCCCGGCGCCACGCCCGGCGCTCCGCCCGACCCGCAGGCTTTTGGACGCCGCTTCGCGTTTCAGCGGACGCTCCGTGAGTTCCTTGCGAAGGAGAAAGTCCTCGCCACCGTCGAGGCTTCGGGCCTCGACGCGAACATGATCCGAATCGGTGGCGGCGGCTCGCGGCAGAAAGAAGAGGATCCAGGCCCCCTGGCCCTGGTGATGGCCGCTGAACACTTCAACCGGATCGCCCGCCTCATCGACAAGAAGATCGACGTCGAACTCGAACTCGACGTGCGCGCCCGCTTTCACGATGACGATGTCAACGCCTACAACACCATCGCCGAGATCCCCGGCTCCGATCCGGTGAAGAAGAGCGAGATCGTCATGGTGGGCGCCCATCTCGATTCATGGCACGGCGCGACCGGAGCCACCGATAACGCCGCGGGTTCCGCCGTGGCGATGGAGGTCATGCGCATCCTGAAGGACATGAAGCCGAAGCGCACGGTCCGAATCGGCCTCTGGAGCGGTGAAGAGCAGGGGCTTCTTGGTTCCGCGGCCTACGTCCGCGAACACTTCGGGGCCCGTCCGCCTGCCCCCCCCGATGCGCGCGGCCTTCCCTCCTTCATGCGCGGGCCGACCGGACCGATCACGCTCAAGCCCGACCACTCGAAGTTCGCGGCGTATTTCAACCTCGACAACGGCACGGGGAAGGTCCGGGGCGTCTGGGCGCAGCAGAACACCGCGGCGGTCCCGATCTTCCAGTCCTGGATCGAGCCTTTCGCCGATCTCGGCGCCACCACGGTCAGCATCCGCAACACCGGGGGCACCGACCACCTCTCGTTCGATTCCGTGGGGCTTCCCGGTTTCCAGATGATCCAGGACGAGGCCGACTACGACACCCGCACCCATCACACGAACCTCGACACCTACGACCGTATCCAGCGCGAGGACATGATGCAGGCCGCAGCAGTCATCGCGTCGCTCGTGTACCACACCGCGAATCGCGACGAGCTCTTCCCGCGCAAGCCCCTTCCCAAGGACACGATTCCCGCCCCCGTTGTGGCGCCGCCGCCGGCCCTGAAGAAGAAGATGTAGTCCGATCCCCGCTTCAGGCGGGGCTATCGTAGGACCCATGTCGAACGCGCCTGATTCGGGCTCGCGGCACGAGGGCCCGTCGCCGTTCGCCGCGATGGGCCTCGTGCTGGCCGTCTACTTCGCGACGCGAATCTCGAGCCTCGGGACCCTGCCCATCTTCCTCGACGAAGCGGTCCACCTCCAGTGGGCGGAGCGCTTGTGGGAGGAGGGACGGATCCTGAGGCCGGTTGGCTCGGGGCGCCTGCTCGCCGTCGCGACCTACGGTCTTGCCCTGCCCTTCGAGGACCGACTCCAGGCCGCCCGCGTCATCGCCGTCATCGCTGGGGCGCTGACCCTGGTCTTCACGATGCTTCTCTCTCGCCGGTTGTTCGGAGCGAGGGCCGGACTCGTCGCTGGAGTGCTCTATGTGGTGAGTCCCTTCGCTCTGGTCTACGACCGTCTCGCCCTCTCGGACGGTTTCCTCGCTGCGGCCCTCGCCGGTGTGATGCTCGCGACCCGCGTCCTCATCGACGACCCGCGGCGTCTTGGGCCGTGGGTCGGCCTTGTGGTTGCCTCGACTCTCGCCATTGTCTCGAAGGTTTCGGCGCTGTTGTTTCTGCCCGCGGTCCCCATGGCCGCGCTTTTGCTCGCGAAGCAGCGTCGCGCATCCCTTGTCGCGGGCGCAATGGCGGTGGCCGCGACACTCGTCTGCGCCTCGCCGATGTTGTGGTCCTTCGGCGCGAACAGCGGAGAGATCGTCTCTCAACATCTGGCCGACCCGGACATCCCCGGGTCGACGCTGATGGCGACTCTTCGCGACATGGCGCGCTGGCTCCATTCCTATTTCGGGATTCCGGTTCTGCTGGCGGGCGCGGCGTCGTTAGCCTGGCTGCGGGATGGTCGGGCCTTGTGGCTCGCCGGTTCGTTTGCCCTTCCCCTTGTCTTTTTCGCACTGCTATCCGAGCCGTGGTCCGCGCGATACATCCTGCCCACCCTTCCTCCCTTCCTGATCCTGATTGCAGGGGGAATCGACGCGGTGTGCGTCCGCCTGAGCACCCGGCGCGCGTCCGTGGTGGCTCTCTTCTTCGCTCTCGCGATTTCTCTCCAGGGTCTCGTTTTCGATCTCCTGCTCGTCACGGATCCGTCGACTGCGCCATTTCCCGCCGATGACCGCCACCAGCTCGTCACCGGATGGCCGTCGGGCTACGGCGTGCGCGAGGCCGCCCTGCGACTCGAGAGAGAGAGTGAGGCAGAACCGGCGCTCGTCTTCGTGGACACAGGCGGTACGAGAACCCTTTCGACGAGCCTCGCCGTTCTCCTCGCCCGCTATCCCCGCCTCACCCTCGTCGAGGGAGACTTCGCGACAGCCGCCACCCGCCAGGCCATCGTGGCCGCGGCCGGAAAGGGGACCGTTTTCGCCATCCTCGGACCGCGCTCGCCCGGCGTCGATTTCAGATCGGTGATGGAGGGAGTGCCGGTCGAGCGGGTCGCGGCGTACGAGCGCCCGGGCGGAGAATGGGCGGCCAGTCTGTTCCGGGTCGGAGTAGCATCGGAGCGTTGAGAATCTCGTGATCCACCCGACCTTCCCCCTGATGGCCATGATGGTGATGTTTTCAGGAACACCGCAGATTCCGAAGGAGGCAGCACCGGCTGCGCCCTTGGAGCGAACGCCCTTCCCGGATCGCCGCGCTTCCGCGGAGAGGATCATCGTCGACAGCGGAGCGGAGGTGGCGGTGGCGTACCGCTCCCTCGACGGCAGCGAGGAGTGGTGGTACGAGGCGGACAAGGTATTCCACGCCGCCAGCACCATGAAGGTCGGGGTGATGGTGGAGTTGTTCCGCCAGGAGAAGGCGAAGCTGCTGCGCCTCACCGACCAGATCGAGATCCGTAATGAGTTCAAGAGCGTGGTCGACGGGTCGCTCTACTCCATGGAGTTCGAGAAGGACTCGGACGACACGGTGTACCGCAACATCGGGAAGTCGATGACGCTCGAAGCCTTGAACTTCCAGATGATCACGGTGTCGTCGAACTTCGCGACCAACCTCCTGATCGACCGGCTGGGGGTGAAGAACGTGAGGGCCACGATGGAAGGACTCGGCGCCCACGGCCTTGAAGTGAGGCGGGGGGTTGAGGATCAGAAGGCGTTCGACCAGGGAATCATCAACGAGACCACCGCGCGTGGTCTGTTCGTGGTCCTGAATGCGATCGCCCGCGGCCAGGCCGTATCCGCGGGCGCCAGCGCACGGATGGTCGAGGTGATGGCGGAGCAGAAGTTCCGCGACGGGATTCCGATGGGCCTCCCCAGAGGTACGAAGGTCGCGCACAAGACCGGCACGATCACCCGCATCCACCACGATGCCGGGATTGTCTACGGCGAAAATCCCTGCGTGCTGGTGGTGCTCACCCGCGGCATCGAGAAGGAGGCGGACAGCGACGCGCTGATCGCCAGGCTCACGAAAGCGCTCCTCGGATAGACGGACCCGGCAGTCGATTTTCCAGACCCGCGGGGTTCCATGTCTGCCGAGGCGTTCATCGAACCCTCGAGCCTCTCCTTTTCTCGCTGCCGAAGTCGGCCATTTCCAGTTGCTTCCCGATGCTATGCTCGAAAAATCGTCGAGGATCTTTTGAGCGACACTCCAAAGAAAACGTTTGGCAAATATGAAGCGATCAGCCACCTCGGCTCCGGGGCGATGGGAGTCGTTTGGCGGGCCCAGGATCCGGTCCTGGGCCGAACGGTCGCGATCAAGACCATTTCCGCGGCCCTCGGTTCGGACAGCGAGAACAAGGAGCGCTTCCTCCGGGAATCGCGCGCCGCCGCCCAGC
>CAYNHK010000090.1:0-18863 GCA_964396875.1 uncultured Acidobacteriota bacterium
ACCGGCTCGCCCAGGTCCAGCTCGATCATCAGGCCGCGCGCGGTGTCGAAGCGGCAGTTCTGAACGCGGCGCGCGGGAAGCGGGTCGCGGGCCGGACCCTCCGGGAGGAGCGCGAGGCTCTTGCCGGTGAGTCCCCCTCCGCAGGGCTTCTCCCGCGGGTGCGAAGGATCGAAGATCGAAACCGACGCGCCCCTCTTCGCGAACTCCAAAGCGGCCATCGACCCCGCGGGGCCGGCCCCAACGATGGCGATCTTCACTGGACGGCGCGGATTTCCGAAGGCGAGACGCTCGACGTGCCGAGTTTCCCGACCGCGACGCCAGCGGCAAGATTCGAAAGCGCCACCGCCTCGTGAGGCAGCGCGCCCGCGGCAAGACCGAGGGCCAGGGTCGCGATCGCGGTGTCGCCCGCGCCGGTCACATCGAAGACCTCCCGCGCGGTGGCTCTCACGTGCCAGTACGAAAACCGGCGACCGACGCGAAGGCCGAGCGACATGCCCTCTTCACCGCGCGTGACCAGAGCGCCCTCGGTCCCCGCGATGCGGGCCACCCGCTGCACCGCCTTCTCGGCGTCGGCATCGGTGCGAATGGCTACTCCGCTGATCTCCTCCGCCTCTTTCTGGTTCGGCGTCGCCAGGAACGCGCCCTTGAAGAAGTGAATGTTGCGTACCTTGGGATCGACCAGGACGCGGACACCGCGGCTCGCCGAAAGCGCGATCAGGGCGCGCATGAAGGAGCGGGTCACGACACCCTTCTGATAGTCGGACACGATGAGGGCCGAACCCTTCTTGAGCGCCTTGGCGACCTGGGCGAGAAGCTTCTTCTCCGTCGCGGCGTCGATGGGATCCGCCACCTCGCGATCCGTCCTCACCATCTGCTGCTGATGCGCCATGATGCGCGTCTTCACGGTGGTGGGCCGGCCGGGCAGCGCGATGAGCCGCGCATCGACGCCGGAAGATCGAGCCACCCGCGCCAGGTGCGCGCCCGCGCTGTCGTCACCCACCACACCCACGAGGACCGCCCTGCCCCCGAGCGACTTCACGTTCAGGGCCACGTTGGCGGCGCCCCCGAGCCGTTCGGTCTCGGAAGTGACGCGCACGACCGGAACCGGGGCCTCGGGCGAGATCCGGGTGACCTGGCCGAAAACGAAGACATCGAGCATCACGTCGCCGACCACGACGACGCTCTTCCCCTTGAGGGCGCCCAGGATCGCTTCGACCCGATGGGTCTCGAGCGGTGTCTTCACTGCTCGAGGACCAGATCCGAGCCCGGCGACGAGGACGGGAAGGGCGCGTCGCCGCGGGCTTCCGCAAGCTCCGGCTCTTTCTGGGCGAAGCGGATGGAGAAGGGCAGGGCGCTCAGAAGGAGGATCAGCATGAAGATTTCGGAGTCGCCGAGAGTGTATTCAAACATCCCGGAGGTGAGCGTGGTGGCGAGGGCCGCAAGGACGAGAGCGCCAAAGGGCGAGGTCGCGCGGACCCGCCACGCTTCCCGCGCCAGCAGGTACAGGA
Organism: uncultured Acidobacteriota bacterium; assembly: GCA_964396875.1. Classification (GTDB taxonomy): domain Bacteria; phylum Acidobacteriota; class Vicinamibacteria; order Fen-336; family JAGNNV01; genus JAGNNV01. The sequence continues at coordinate 1,509 of CAYNHK010000090.1, forward strand.
TCCATCCGAGAAACACCAGGCTCGGCAGGCCTCGCTCGGCCGCGACCTGGATGAAGTTGTTGTGAAGATGCGGCGCGTTGGGGTTGGGCGCCCCCTGCCAGCGGAACTTGGGATAGACCTCGAGGATCATCCCCGTGCCCTGGCCGAAGACCGGCTTGTCCATGATCATGTCGAGACCGGCCTGCCACATGTAGTAGCGGTCCCAGCTGCTCGCGTCGGTGACGGTGATGCGATCGACGATCGCGCGCGGGGACAGGATCAGGATGACCGCGAGGGCCGCAGGCAGGAAGAGGAGCAGTCGGGGCTTCTTCATCCACGCGAGCACCGCGAGGCCGGCGATCACACCGAGCCAGGCGCTGCGGGTCCGCGAGAGCACAAGGGCGAGACCGCCGATCGGCGCCATCACCAGGGCGAGCGTGCCGGACAACGAGGCGTCCGGCCACGACAGGCCCTTCCAGGCCCGTCGCCCCGCGACGAGGCCAACGGTCAGAATGGCCACGCGCTCGACCTCGGTGGGCATCAGGCCCGTGCGATACGCGAGCATCACCGCGACCGCGATCGCGATCACCACCCCGCACAGCTTCAGGGCGGCCGGGGTGACCCGGATGGGCCGCGGCATCGAGAGCAGGCGGTGAGCGGCCACGATGACCAGTATCGCGGTGACCCCCGACGCGGTCATGTAGTGTCCAAGGAACGATCTCGGTCGGCTGTCCATGGTGTCGTAGCCGAGGAGTGCATACTGAAGAACCGCAAGGGCGGAGAGGGCGAGGCCGCCGATCAGCATGGCGTCGAGGAGCAAGTCGCGGCAGGCCTCGCTCCGCAGCGCTTCGGCCGCAAAGTAGAGAAGCAGGAACAGCACGAGCTTTTTGGCACTCTCGTGAGCCGCGATCGGGGAGGGAGCGAAGGCGGCGGACATGAATGTCCAGATCGCGAAGGCGCCGACCGCCGCGTCCACGGGCAGTGCGAAGCCCCGGGTCTCGCGTCGGATCGTCCGAACCAGATGGAGGATGGCGATAAGGGCGAGACCGACCTGGGAGGCGAACACCGAAACCGTGGCGGAAGCCGCGGTGGCGGCAAGCAGGGCCACCTGCGCCCGCAGGAGAGTTGTCACTCGAACATGCCGACGACCGAAATGAGGTGCTGCAAGCTTTGCTCCTTGGAGGATCCGAGCATATCGCGGGGGTTTAGCCCCGCCCGCACTATCATTCATGTGATGACCTCTTCACCAGCGCCCGGCCACGTCGAAGCCACGGTTCGCCCCTCCCGGCAGGCGGACGAGGCGGTGGCCGCCATTCGCGCCCGCGCCGGGGCGCCCCTCGCTCCGCGGGTCGGCGTGGTCCTCGGCTCCGGCCTCGCCGCCTTCGGCAACTCCATCGAAAACGCGATCCGCATCCCCTACGCGGAGATCCCCCACTTCCCACGGCCGACCGCGGAAGGACACCGGGGCGAACTCGTCCTGGGCGAGGTCTCGGGCGTCCCCGTGGCGGTGATGTCCGGCCGCGTCCATTTCTACGAGGGTTATTCGGACCAGCAGGTGGTCTATCCCGTGCGCGTGCTCGGTCGCCTCGGCGTTTCCGCGATCATCCTCACCAACGCCGCGGGCGCGGTGAACAAGCTCTACAAACCCGGCGACTTCATGGTCCTGCGCGACCACCTGAACCTCACCGGTCGAAATCCGCTCCATGGCCCGAACGACCCCGAACTCGGCCCGCGCTTCCCCGACATGTCGCAGCCCTACGACTACGAACTGCGCGGCGTCACGCTGGCCGCCTTCCGGTCCGCTTACGCCACGGTGCACGAAGGGGTCTACGTGGGCCTGCTCGGCCCGAGTTACGAAACTCCCGCCGAGATAAAGATGTTCCGCCTGTTCGAGGCCGACGCGGTGGGGATGTCCACGGTGCTCGAGACCATCGCGGCGCGGCACATGGGAATCAAGGTGATCGGCATCTCCTGCATCACGAACGCGGCTTCCGACCACGGCGGCGAAGTCTTGTCCCATGAATCGGTTCTGGAAGAGGGCCGGAAAGCCGAAGGAAAATTCGTCGCGGCGCTCCGCGCGACCATCGGGAGCATGAAATGAAGGCAGGAAAAACCGCGGCCCCGCCGCTCGCCGGCCTCTCCGACTACGCGCGGGACGCGCGGAAGCTCGCCATGGCGCCCTTCTCGAACTTCAAGGTGGGCGCGGCCCTTCTCACCACGGATGGCGAGATCATCACCGGCTGCAACATCGAAAGCGCCACCTACGGCCTGACCATGTGCGCGGAGCGCATCGCGTTATTCAAGGCGGTGTCCGAGGGTTTCTTGAAGTTCACCGCCATCGCGGTGGTGGCCGACTCCCGCATCGTGACACCGCCCTGTGGGTCATGCCGTCAGGTGCTGTGGGAACTTTGCGGGAACATCTGGGTCCACAGCGAGAACCTCAAGGGGCGCAAGATGACAATGCGCCTCGCGACCCTGTTCCCCGAACCGTTCGATAAACGATTCCTTTAGGCCTTTTCGAACTCTTTCGTGTGAAGCCAGGCCGCTTGTTTGACGGTGCGGCGGGTCTTCGCCCAGTCGTCGAGCATCGCGGGGGCGAGCTCATGGAGCTTCGCGAGCATCTCCGGGGTTGACGTGTTCGCCGCGAGTTCGAGGCGATGGCCATTGGGGTCGTGAAAGTAGATCGACTGGAACAGCTCATGGTTGACGGGTCCAAGGACGCTCAGTCCAAGGCCCTCGATGCGACCCTTGATGGCGAGGAGCGTTTCCACGTCCTTCACCTTGAAGGCGATGTGTTGCACCCAGGAGGGAGTGTTCGGATCGAAGCCCATGGGAGGTGAATTCGGGACCTCGAAGAACGCCAGCACATTCCCGTTCCCGGCGTCCAGGAAGACGTGCATGTATGGATCCGGCTCCTTGGTCGAGGGAACCCGGTCCTCGGAGATCGCGAGGAGGAAGTCCATGCCGAGCGCCTTGCCGTAAAACTCGACCGTCTCCTTCGCATCACGGCAGCGATACGCGACATGGTGCACCCCCTGCAGGAGTTGAGTGGCGCCCATCTCAGATCACTCCCCGCAGTTCCTGATCCTTCTCGATCGACCGGAACAAGGCGCCGAAGTTGCCTTCGCCGAAGCCCTGGTGCGCCTCACGCTGGATCATCTCGATGAAGATGGGCCCGATGATGTTCTTCGTGAAGATCTGGAGCAGATAGCCCTTCTCGTCGCCATCGACGAGAACCTGGTGTTTCTCGATCCGCGCGCGGTCTTCCCGGACGTTCGGCACGCGGTCGAAAACATCGCGGTAGTAGTCGGCATCGATGTTGAGGGTCTCGATCGAGCAGCCCTTCAAACGGTCGAGCGAAGAGAGGATGTCCTCGGTCAGAAAGGCGAGATGCTGCACGCCGGGGCCGTTGTAGTCGCGCAGGTACTCGGCGATCTGGTCCCGGTCGTCTTTGGGCTGGTTGATGGGGATGCAGAAGCTGCCGTCAGGAGAACGCAGGGCGAGGCTGGTGAGGCCGGTCCGGGCCCCCTTGATATCGAAGTACCGAACCTCGGTAAAGCCGAAGACATCCTTGTAGAAGGCCGTCCACTTCTCACGTTCGCCCGCGGGCACGTTGTTGGTCAGGTGGTCGACGCGCAGGAAGCCCTTGTCGGGCTGGAGCCGCGGCGCATCGAGAGCGACGAAATCGCGTTCGTAGATGGAGGGTCCCGGCGAAACCCCGATGAAGTAGATCAGGCTCTCGCCGATGCCGTAGATCGCGGGGTAGGGGTGATCGAGTTCCGCGCCTTTCGCCTCGCGGGCCCCGCGTTTCGTGGCTTCTTCGAGGGCCCGCGCGGGGTCGTCCACCCGCCAGCCCATCGAGCAGATCGCGGGGCCGTGCTTCTTCGCGAAGCCGGCCGCGAAACCCTGCTTCTCCGCGTTCAGCAGGAAGTGGATGTCGTTCTGCTCGAAGCAGGTGATGTCGCGGGTGGGATGACGCCGCGTCTTCGAAAAACCGAAATCCCAGAAGAGCCGTTCCAGGTCGATGGACGGCGTCGCGCAGAACTCGGTGAACTCGATGCCGCGCAGGCCGATGGGGTTTGTGTCCATATCCGATCGAGGTTAGACGTTTCGACATTCCATAAAAAGCGAATGTTTTTGATCTTCTTCATCGAAATATGCAAGCATCCCGATCGATGACCCTCGACCTCGAAGCCCTGGCGACGCTCGACGCGGTGGTGGCCGAAGGAGGCATCGCCCGGGCCGCGCAGCGCCTGCACAAAGTCCCCTCCGCGGTCAGCTATCAGGTGGCCAAACTCGAACAGCAGCTCGGCGCGCCTCTGCTGAATCGCGACGGGTATCGGGTGAAGCTCACACCGATGGGCGAGATCATCCTCTCCGAGGGGCGGAATCTCCTGGGCCGGGCGAGAGAGGTCGAGGCCCTCGCGAAGCAGTTTCGCGAGGGGTGGGAAGCCCGGCTTCAGCTCATCGTGGACGGCATCGTCCCCCTCGACGCCGTCCTCAGCGCGCTCAAGGATCTGGCCGACCAGGGTGCGCCCACGCGCGTGCAGGTGAAGGTCGAGTTCCTTCGCGGTGTGCAGCACCGCTTCTTGAAGGACGAAGCCGATCTGATGATCGTGAAGGACTACAAGGACTCGGCGGCGCTCGTGAAAGAGCCTCTCGCGGAGATCGAGTGCATCCTCTGCGTCGCGGCGTCTCACCCTCTCGCAAGGCGAAGGAATGTGCCGCTCGCCGAACTTCAGCAGCACACCGAAGTGACGGTCCAGGACTCGAGCGAAGGCGGCAACGATGTCCACATGTTCGGCAGCGAGCGAGTCTTCTTTCTCGAGGGCTTCCACGCGAAGAAGCAGGCGCTGACGATGGGACTGGGTTACGGCTGGATGCCTTCGTACCTGATTCGCGACGAGATGAAGGGCCGGAGTCTGGTGGAGGTCAGGTACCAGGGAGGTTCAAGGTATCGGTTCACGCCCTGGCTGATTCACCACCGCGACCGTCCGCTGGGAAGGGCGGGCAAAGCGCTCACTCAACTGATCCGCGGCCACGCCCCACGATGAGCGTATAGTCGCCGGCACATTTCCGCTTGGAGGCGACCTTGTTCCTGCGCCGGATTCTGCTGCCCGCATTCGCTAGTTTCGTAGTGGTGATGGCCGCAAGCTTCATCCTGCCCAAAGGCGCCACTCGCGCCCAGGAGGCCGCCCCTCCAGCCGGCAGCCCGAGCGCCGCGGCGCAGCCCGCGCCTTTGGCTGGGCCGCCGCCGCTTGCGGCAAGCGACATCGAAGCGACCCTCGCCCGCGCGCAGACCCTGCTGAAACTCGGTGACGTCGGTGGCGCCGAAGCCGAGCTGCGACGGATCCTTGCCGTCTCACCGAACCACATCGGAGCCCTGACCACCCTGCGGCGGGTTCTGATCACCGCCCAGAGGGGCGCGGAACTGCCCGACGTGCTCGCCACGCTCAGCGCGGCGCATTCGGACGCCGGGCAGCGTGACCTGGCCGACGCGCGACTCGACGAACTGATCGCACTCGACCCCTCGCACCAAAGGCGCGCCGCACTCGAGCAGAAGCTCGGGCGTGTCGACGGTCAGGCCACGGCGGACGGCGGCATTCTCGACCGCCTGCGCGGGATCATCGGGATCGTGGCCATTCTCGGCATCGCGGTCCTCATGAGCAACGATCGGAAGAAGATCAAGCCGCGCCTGATCGCCTGGGGACTTGGACTCCAGGTCGTGTTCGCGATGGTCATCCTGTGGACGCCACCCGGGCGCTGGCTTTTCGAAGCCGCCCGTGTCACTGTAGCCAAGCTGCTGACGTTCACCGACTACGGGGCCGGCTTCCTCTTCGGAAATCTCTACAACGGCGTCGCCGCGGCAGGCGGTCGAGGACCGCTCGCCCTGGTCGATGCGGGCAGCGGCGATCTTTCGGAAATAGGCATCATCTTCGCTTTTCATGTCCTGCCCACGATCGTCTTCTTCGGCGCCTTCATGTCGGTGCTCTTTCACCTGGGCCTCGTCCAGCGCGTGGTGCGCGGAATCGCCTGGGTGATGACGCGCACCCTCGGCACGAGTGGCGCGGAGTCCCTCTCGGCGGCGAGCAACATCTTCGTGGGCCAGACCGAGGCCCCACTGGTGGTCAAGCCGTACGTCAACGACATGACGAAGAGCGAGTTGATGGCGATCATGACCGGCGGCTTCGCCACCGTGGCGGGCGGCGTCATGGCCGCCTATGTTCGGTTTGGCGTCGATGCGGGCCACCTTCTGGCCGCCAGCGTCATGGCCGCGCCGGCCGGGCTCATGCTGGCGAAGATCATCTACCCCGAGGACGGCGTGCCGCGTACCCAGGGTGGCGCGGTCCAGGATCCTGAGCGCACCACCGCCAACGTGATCGACGCCGCAGCCGCGGGAGCGGGCGATGGAATGAAGCTCGCGATCAATGTGGCTGCGATGTTGATCGCCTTCATCGCGCTCATTGCCGTGGTCAACGCCGTGCTTGGCATGGCGGGCCTGTCGCTGGCCACGATCTTCGGGTACGCCTTCTACCCGCTCTCCTGGGCCATGGGTGTCGACAGCAGGGACCTGCTCGCTTTCGGGAACCTGATCGGGACCAAACTCTCGCTGAACGAGTTCGTGGCCTACGTCGAACTCGGCCACATCAAGCACACCCTGAGCCCGCGCACCGTCGTGATCGCCACTTACGCCTTGTGCGGCTTCGCGAACTTCTCCTCGATCGGCATTCAGATCGGCGGCATCAGCGCCATCGCCCCGGACCGCCGCTCCGACCTGGCTCGCGTGGGGCTCAGGGCCATGATCGCCGGCGCCCTCGCCACCGCGCTCACGGGCACCATCGCCGGGATCCTCGTCGGGTAGCCTTAGCTTCGCGGCAGCTGTCCGGGCGGCCCACTCGACCGAATAGGCGGAGTAAGCGCCGTCACGCCCCGCCCCGGACAAGCGGCCGTAGACTGCAGGGCCCGATGAAGGCCCATCCTCTTCGATCCGGCGCCGAATACACCGACAGTCTTCGCGGCCGGAATCTCCGCGTGTTCTTCATGGGCGAGCGGATCGCCGAGCCCGTCGACCATCCGGTGATCCGTCCTTCGATCAACGCGGTAGCGCGGACCTACGACCTCGCCCTTGAGGAGCCCGAACTTGCCACGGCCCACTCGTCGCTGATCGGCCGCCGCGTAAACCGCTTCCTCCACGTGACCGAGAGCGTCGACGATGTGGTCATGCAGAACCGGATGCAGCGTCGGCTGGGGCAACTCACGGGAACCTGCTTCCAGAGGTGCGTGGGCATGGACGCGTTCAACGCGCTCTTCGCCGTGACCTTCGATATCGACGCCCGCCACGGCACGTCCTACCATCCGCGTCTGCGGGCCTTCCTCGCCATGTGTCAGGAGCAGAACGTGGTGGTGGGCGGGGCCATGACCGATCCCAAGGGCGATCGTTCGAAGGGCCCGAGCGCGCAGGACGACCCCAACCTCTTCACCCACGTCGTCGAGCGCCGCCCCGATGGTGTGGTCATCCGCGGCGCCAAGGCCCACCAGACCGGCTGTTTGAACTCGCACTGGATCGTGGTGATGCCCACCATGCGGCTTCAGGAAGTCGACCGCGACTATGCGATCGTGGCCGCGATTCCGGTCACCGACCCCGGTCTCACCTTCATCTACGGACGCCAGTCCTGCGACACCCGCGCGCTCGAAGGCGGAGAGATCGATCAGGGTAATGCGAAGTACTCCGGCCAGGAAGCGCTCATTGTCATCGATGACGTCTTCGTGCCCTGGGACCGCGTCTTCATGGACGGCGAGACAGACTTCGCCTCCCCGCTCGTGGATGCCTTCACCACCTACCATCGGCGCAGCTACGTCTGCAAGACCGGCGTGGGCGATGTGTTGATCGGCGCGGCCGCCGCAATCGCCGAGATGAACGGGGTCGCGAAGGCGTCCCATGTCCGTGACAAGCTCGTGGAAATGACCCACCTCAACGAAACGATCTACGGGGCGGGCATCGCGGCGTCGCACGAGTCGCGGCCGACTCGCGCCGGGAACTTCATCAACGACGACGTTCTCGCCAACGTGTGCAAACACAACGTCACGCGCTTTCCCTTCGAACTCGGCCGGCTGGCCCAGGACCTCGCCGGGGGCCTCGTAGCCACGCTCCCGTCGGAGCGCGATTTCGCGAGCTCCGAAACTGGCCCGCTGCTCAAACGCCTCCTTCGCGGGCGATCTTCCGGCGATGCCGAGGCGCGGGCGCGCATGCTTCGGCTGATCGAGAACATGACCATGGGACGCAACGCCGTCGGCTATCTCACCGAATCGCTCCACGGCGCGGGCAGCCCTCAGGCGCAGCGGATTCAGATCGAGCGGTCGATGAAGCTGGATGAGAAGAAGGGTTTCGCGAGGGCGCTCGCGGGAGTGCGCGAGGAAGCGGGGAGAACATGACGATGCGACACACCACCAAGGCGGGCCCGGCTCGGACCCGCACCCTTCCCCACTCGCACTGGTCGCGCCTGCTCACCGAATCGAGGAATCCGAAGTCGATGAACCTCGACCGCATGGCGACCGAGAAAGTGGTGACTCTTCTCCTCGATGAGGACCGCCTGGCCCTGATCGAGGCGAAGAAGAAGGCGCGGGACGTGGCCTCCGCGGCGCGACTGGTCGCGAATGCGTTCTCGAAGGGTGGACGGACGATCTTCGTGGGCGCCGGCACGAGCGGCCGACTCGGGGTGCTCGAGGCGGCCGAGTGCCCGCCGACCTTCGGAACGATGCCGGACCAGATCGTGGGCGTCATGGCGGGAGGCGAAGAAGCGGTCTTCCGCGCGAAGGAAGGATCCGAGGACCGGGCGGATCACGGCGAGGCGGCGGTCTCCACCGTGACTTCGAAAGACGTGGTCATCGGCATCTCCGCGAGTTCGGTCACTCCCTTCGTGCGCGCCGCGCTCAAGAAGGCGCGGGCCCGGCGAGCGAAGACCGTGCTGGTGACCTGCGCGCCCCAGGCCCGCCTCTCTTCGTTCGCCGACGTGGTCATCGCGATTCGCACCGGCCCCGAAGTTCTGACCGGATCGACGCGCCTCAAGGCCGGCTCGGCGACCAAGGCGGTCTTGAACGCCATCACTACGGCCGCCATGATCCGCGTCGGGAAGGCCTACACGAACTTCATGGTCGACCTGCGGCAGACTTCGAAGAAACTCGAGGATCGCGCGCGCCGGATCGTGGCCATGGCCGCGGATGTCGACCTCGCGGAAGCGGACCGTCTGGTGCGCGCGGCCGATGATGAGGTCAAGACCGCGATCGTGATGGGCCGGCTCGGGGTTGACGCTCCCGCCGCCCGCAAGCGGCTCGACGCCGCGGGCGGCCAGGTTCGCAAGGCGGTGAACGGAACCCGCCGGCTCGCCCGGCGGTAACCAAGGCTCCCTACTTCTTCCCGCCGAAGTGATACGAGACGGAGAGCCAGGGGACCGGGAACCCTTCTTCGATCACCTCGCCGACGAGGATCAGCCCCACGTCGGCCGAAAGCCGATCGCCCAGGAAGCGCAGGCCCAGGGCGAAGGGCTGCTCGCTGAGCTTGAAGTCGTCGTGGAGGATCAGCCAGTTCTCCGAGACGAACGCGATTCGCCTCGACAGGCGCGCGGTTCCGCCGAACACGATGACCGGGGTGTAGGAGACGTCCCGAAATGTCTCGAAGCGCTCCCGTCCATTCACGTATTGCCACTCCGTGTAACGCTCGACGGTTCGCGCGAGTCCGCCGCCCACGGTCACACTCTTGTCGGGCTGACCGAACGTGGCCATCAAGAACCCCACGCCCAACTGGTCTTCCTCGCCCTCCCCTCCGCGCGCCCACAACGCGCCTCCTGAAACCGCGAAGCGATCGGAGAACTGCTTTCCGATCCGAGGGGCGAGATAGAAGAGCTGCTCGTCGAGGTCGAGTCCGGGAACGATCGAGACACCTCCCGAAATCGAGAAATTGTCGGTGAGGCCGTAGGCCACGCTGGGAAACACGACGTAGTGATCGGAGAAGTAGCCGGCGCCTTTCGCGAGGGGACGCCCGGTGGGCGAGAAGAGCAGTCGCGTGTAGTTGGAGTCGGAGAGCCGGCCTTCCGTCTCGCCAGCCGCGCGTTCATCGATACGCTCGACCTGATCCCGGGGGATCTCCATGGCGACACCCCCCCTGGTCACGACCTTCAGCCGCTCGTGATTCTGATCGACGATCCGCGCAAGCAGCACGCTCCCGTCCTTCATCCGAATGGTGACTATTTCGGAGGTGGGCTCCGAAACGGCGGTTGAGGCCGGGGGATCCTGCGGCGCGGCCGCTACGGGCCGGGCCAGCAAGGGGAATGCGGCGAGAACGGCAGCGGTCAGGGTCTTCTGGAACTTCATGGGCCCTCCTCAGGGAACACCGGAAGTTTCTCGGGACCAAGGGTAGCGCGTCCCTAACAAAACCGTGAATCGGTCCAAATAAGATCCAAAAGGACCCTACGACCCGGGTGTCAGTCCGTGACGTCGACGGACGCCTGACGCTTGCGGCTCACGCTCAGCCTCAGCACGTCGGGGCGCGAGTAGTGCCCTGAGGGATCGAAGTTCTGACGTTCGCGCCGGACCACGGCATGGTCGATTGTGGCCACACGCACGCACTCCTCCCCCACTGCGGGCGGAATCACCCACGAGCCATCAGGGGCGGCAAGGCAGGAGCCGCCGTCGGCCAGGAAATCACCACCGCGGTGGCCGGAGATGATCGCGGCCCGGTGCGGGGTCGTCTCCGGGAAATCCGCGAGACGCATCAGCCCGGAGACGGAGAGGACGTACGAGCGCGACTCCTTCGCGATGAAGCGGGTCAGGTCTTCCGTATTCCGAAGCGATCCCGGCCAGATGGCGACGTGAAGATCTTCGCCCTGGCCGTAGAGCGCGGCGCGGGCGAGCGGCATCCAGTTCTCCCAGCAGTTGAGAGCGCCGAGGGTGAAGTCGCCGATGAGATGCGTGCGCAGACCGTGGCCGTCGCCGGTCGACCAGGTCAGCCGCTCTTCATAGGTCGGCATGAGTTTCCGGTGCGCGGACAGCACGTCGCCATGCGGGCCAATCACCACGCAGCAGGCGTAGACACTTTCCCCCCGGTCCCGCGGTTTCTCGAGAATCCCGAGAACTGCCGCGATCCTGCGATCGGCGCAGGCTTCCTGGACCGGCCGCAGGTGATCGTCCTCGATGGTCACCGCCTGTCTCAGATACTCGGCGTGGAGTTCCTTCTGCCGAGCATCGTTGAAGCGCGCCCCGTCGGTCAGCTCGATCCAGAAGGGGTACCCGGGCACGAGACACTCACCAAAGCCCACCACCTGTCCGCCCTGGTCCGCCGCGGCGTGGATGGCCGTGACGACTTTCTCGAGAGTGGCTTTTCGGTTCAGCCAGACCGGCGCCAGCTGGGCGAATCCGACTACCAGCGGGGAAGAGGGTCGGGGCATGGCGGGCTACCTCAGATAAAAGTGGCGATGTCGTCGAGCGGCTTCTTCGTGATGTCCGGAACGCGGACGCCCTCCGCGGGATAGCCCACCACGAGGAGCAGATACGCGCGCTCGTTCGCGGGTCGGTTGAGTACGGTCGAAAGGAACCCCATCGGGGACGGCGTGTGCGTCAGCGTCGCGAGGCCGGCATGGTGCAGAGCCGCGATCAGGAAGCCCAGGGCGATGCCCACGGACTCGGTGACGTAGTAGTTCTTCACCTTCCGGCCATCGGGCAGCAGCGCGTAGTTCTGCGCGAAGACGGCGATGAGATACGGCGCGGTTTCAAGGTAGGGCTTGTATTCATCCGTCCCGAGAGGCGCCAGCGCGTCGAGCCATTCCTGCGGTGCTTTGCCCGAATAGAACTCGCGCTCTTCGACCTCGGCGGCCTCCCGGATCTTCTTCTTCATCTCCGCGTCGCTCACCACGGCAAAGTGCCAAGGCTGGAGGTTGGCGCCCGAGGGAGCGGTGCCCGCGGCTCGAAGGCAGTCGTCGATCACTTCCCGCGGGACCGGACGCGACGAGAATTCGCGTACGGTGCGGCGAAGCCGGATCTCTTCGTAGAACTCCCTCGCCCGCGACTTCATATCTTCGGGGGAGCGTTCGACGAAGGTCGTCAAGGGGACGAAAGGTTTCGCTCCGGTCATGCGCACTCGTTGCCGATAAGGCTCGGCGGCGATGAGGCGAGGCCGGCCAGGCCGCCGATGCTGGTCTCGCGGTACGCCTCGTGGAGATCGGCGCCCGTCTTTTTCATGGCCTCGATGACCTCGTCGAACGAGATGTGATGCGCGCCGTCCGACAACATCGAGAACTCGGCGGAGTGAACCGCGCGATCGGCCGCCACCGCATTCCGCTCGATACAGGGAATCTGAACGAGGCCCGCGACAGGATCGCAGGTGAGGCCGAGATGATGCTCCATGCCCACCTCGGCCGCGTACTCGATCTGATCGTTGGTCCCGCCCATGAGCTGAGCCGCGGCGCCCGCGGCCATGGCGCAGGCCGCGCCCACCTCACCCTGACACCCGACCGCCGCGCCGGAAATGCTGGCGTTCGTCTTGATGAGATTGCCGATGAGGCCCGCGGTGGCGAGAGCCCTCAGGATCGCAGACTCGTTCGCGGGCAGGGTCTCACGCAGGTACCGCATCACCGCAGGAAGCACGCCGGAGCCGCCACAGGTCGGGGCGGTCACGACGACTCCACCCGCCGCGTTCTCCTCACTCACCGCCAGGCCATAGGCCGACAGCGTTCCCGTGCGGGCCAGAAGGCCGCCGCGGGCCACGGCGCGCGCGTGGTAGCTCCGCGCCTTGCGCGGCAGCTTGATGACGCCGGGCAGAATCCCCTTGCCCTGGAGTCCCCGGTCGATCGCCGCCTCCATCGCCTTGTGGATTCCACCGAGGAAGTCCCAGATATCGGCGCCTTCACACTCCTCGACGTATTGCCACAGTTCGATCCGATGGTCGCGGCAATAGGCGAGGATGTCGGTCATCTTCGAGAGTTCGTACGCCCCGCGAGGCGTCCAGTCGTCCACATCGTGCTCGCGGATCGCGCCGCCTCCCACCGAGTAGACCTTCCAGGAGACGCGAACGTGGCCCGCATCGTCGAGGGTTTCAAAGAGCATTCCGTTTGGATGCCGGGGCAGCCGCTCCCGCATGTTGAAGAGGATCTCGTGGGGGCGGTCGCCGAAGGCGTCTTCGAGAACTTTGTCCGTGAGGTGGCCCTTGCCGGTCGCGGCGAGCGAGCCGTAGAGGGTCACGCGGTAGCGCGCGCCCTGGTGCCGCGACAGGAACAGGTCGGCGGCAAGCCGCGGTCCCATCGAATGGGAGGATGAGGGGCCGTTGCCGATCCGGAACAACTCGCGTATGGATTCCACGCCGAGAGCTTAAGGCGTGACGGCTTTGATGCCGGGTTAGAAGAAGACCCGGACGCCCGCGTTGAAGACACGACCGTCGAGGGGCGCCCACGCATCGACGAGAAACCGGCCATCCGGACGTCTCGCGGGAAGGACCATCGACGCCTCCTTCGTCTGTCGCACGTCCAGGAGGTTCTCCGAGTTCACATACACGAGCAGCCGGCCGAAGCGCCGTCGGGCCAGGGCGCCAATGACGACATACGGATCGCTCGTCGTCATCGACGGATCGCCGTCGAGCGACTGGCGGCCGAAGCCGTAGGCCTCGAGCCCGACCCCACCCACTCCCTCTTTCTCCCAGATCAGATTGAGCGATCCATAGTGCCGCGGCGTCAGCGCCACATCGCGCCGGATGCGCGCATCGGGGTCGATCTCCGTGGACTTTGTCCAGGCGTGAGTGAACATGGCGAGGAACCCTTCGTGGCGGTAGCGGACGATGAGTTCGGTGCCGTGAGTCTTCGTCGGCTCGGGCGCGTTCTCGAAGGCGACCGAAGCGGGGCCCGTGACCCTCAACTGGACGGCGCGCGCCACCCTGGAGCCGAACACCGTTCCCGAGACCTCGAGCCGGCCTCGATGGAACGTCGCGTCGACCACACCACCGAGCGCTCGCTCAGCGCGCAGGCCCGAGAGTGTCGCGACCCGCGTGAGGCCCGTCTCCTCGGTCTCTTCGTTGAAGGGCGTCGGGGCGTAGGAACCGCCGCCCAGTGAGGCGCGAAGGACCCATTCGTCGTTTGGTCGGGCCAGCAGCGAGGCTCGCGGACTGACCAGCGTCCCGTATTCCGAGTGCGCGTCCGCGCGCACGCTCGCCGCGATGGTGAATCGCGGGCCGATCCTGAACTCGTCCTGAACGAACGCGGCGGGTGAGGAGAAGGAGAAATTGAAACGCGGAAGAGTCGCTGAGTCGTAACGGTCCTGCTGGAAGGCCGCCCCCGCCACCCAGGTGTGGCGTCCATTGCGGCCGGTGGCCGATCCCTCGCCGAACCAGGTCTGTCGGTCCCCTTCCTCGCGGACCCCACCGAACACGCGAGTGACTTCGTTTCGAACGAAGGAACCTCGGACCGAGACAAGCGTTGTCCCGACGAACCACTTCGCGACGGAACCCGCGTCCGCGTGCCTCGTCCGCAGTGTCTCGACGAAGGGTCGTCCGTCCGGAGCGTTCCGGCCCTCGAGCGTCCCGCCTTCGCGGTCTTCGGTGGTGAAACCGGCGGTGAAGAGGATGGAGGTGCCTCGTTCATTGTCGAAGGTCACCCGCGGGCGGATCATCCCGCGGTCGTAACCCGCAACGTCCGTCCAGCCATCGCCGTCAACGTCCGTCCGCTCCTGTCCGTGATAGCCGCCGATCGTCGACCACGACCACGTGGAGGGGCGCGCTACCCATCCCGTGGCATCGATGCCGCCGAGGGTGGTGGCGTTCAGGAGAACCTCGTTCTCGCTCTCCCGCGGCCGGCGCGACACCAGATTCACCACGCCACCGATGGCGGAGGTTCCATACAGCGCCGACGCGACACCCTTGATCACCTCCACCTGGCCGAGGTCAAGCGGTGGAACCTGAAGCAGGCTGAACGAATCGCCTTGAGCGCCATACAGAGGAAGTCCATCGGCGAGGAGCTGGGAGTAGTGGCCGCGCAGGCCCTGGATCCGGACGTTCGAAGCGCCCATCGAGGGCGAGGTGACCTGGACGCGGAGACCGGTGGTTTCGCCGAGGAGCATGGCGACACTGCCGGGAGTCATGAGCGCCTTCTCCTCGATCTCCTCGCGATCGATCACTTCGACGCGCAACGGCTGATCCTCGATGCGGGTGGCGCTGCGAGCGGCGAAGACGACCACTTCCTCTTCGAGAGATTCAAGGTCGATGGTGACGACGAGGGGGACACCGGTCTTGAGCGAAGCATCCTTCACGGCCGGGGCGAAGCCCTTGGCCTCGACGGTGATGCCATGGTCGCCCGCGCCCAGACGGAACGTGACCTCTCCCGCCTCATTCGTCTGCGCCTGTTCGGCGGCCACGCGCACGGAGGCGCCCACGACCGCCTCGCCCTGGGATTGAACGCGAACCACGAGCGTCTCGTCCGCGGCCATCGACGGGCCGTGCGCGATCGGCGCCGCGACGCTAAGGCAGAGCAGGAGTGTCGAGAAGGGCGAAGACAAGACGGGCCTCGTGGAGTTGGCGCCTGGGGAAGCGAACCGAAGAGCGCGAAGGCTAGCAATAGTGCCGCGCTGGCCGCTAGCTAGGAAGAGCCAATCGCGAGGAGCACGAGGGTCACAAGACCGAAGCCCACTTCCTGCACGCCCACCACCTGCGCACGCACGCCCCGCGCAGGCGAGAGCAGCCCGTACGCCGCGCGGAAAAGCAGAATGGCGAAGGCGAGGACGGCGAGCGCGGGAGCGAGTCGAAACGACATCAGGCCCAGCACGATCATCAGGACGACGGCGTGGAGAATGGTCACCAGGAAGACCGGCGAGTCGCCCGTGCGTTCAAGTTCGAGCCGCGCGCGAACGTAGACGATCGCGGTGATCGAGCGAAGCGCAAGAAGGACCCACGCCATCCACGCGACGCGCTCCGAGCCTCCGCCCGCGAGCACAATGGCGGTGGCGGAGGCCCCAAGCGCGATGCTTCCGGCGACTTCGGCGGCGAGATCGCGTCCGCGGCCACGAAGATCCAGAGCCAGCGCGCCCAGGGCCAATGGCACCGCGGCGAAGACCGCTGCCATGAAGCCGTGGTCGGCCAACGCGAGGGCCGCGAAGGCAAACACGGAGGCGACGGCAGCGTACGCGAGGGCGAACCGTTCGGCGAGTCTGGTGCGGGGGTAGCGCGTGCCCTTCCGGTAGTCGAGGGCGGCGAGGCGAAGAGGATGTCGGGTGAGAAATGCGGCGAGGGCCGCGAGCCCAAGACAACAGCCGGCTGCCGAGGGAGCGAGAACGAGGCCGAGAATCACGGGTTCGAGGAGAAAACTCCAGGCGCCATGCTCGACGGGGAGAGCGACCGGCTTCCAGGCGACCGCCGAGGGCGCCACCGGCTGCCGGACCGTCCTGACCAGATCCACCGGAGCATCCATGCGACCGAGTCTGTCCGAGGAGGCGAGACCCGCGCCATGATGCTCGTCATGCACGCCCACTTCGACTGGGAACTCTCAGGTTAGAAGAGACTTGACGAGTCCGGCATATACCTCGACCGCCTCATGAAGGTCGGCCTTCCGGATGTATTCGTCCGAGGTATGGGCGTCGTGGATCGAGCCCGGTCCGAAGAGCATCGGCTGACCCCACGCGCCGAGGTAGGGAATGTCCGTGCCGAATCGAACCACGATCTCACCGCGGCCAAACCCCGGAATCACCTTCATGTGGATGGGCTCGCTCGTGGAGCCCACCTCAATGCTCGCGCGATCGCCCGCGATCTCCTGTACCGAGGCGTGGATCTCCGCCGAGGGGGTAACCGTGCGGAACATGACCTCGGCCGAGGCCCGGGGCGGAACGATGTTCGCTTTGAGGCCGCCGTGGATCGTGCCGATGTTCATCGTTGTGGCCCCCAGGACGGGATCGTCGGGCCACGCCGTGGCGCGCAGCTCGGCGAGAACATCGAGAAGTTTCAGGAGCGCCGACTCGCCCAACTCCGGGTACGCGGCATGCGCGGCGCGACCCTCGGCATTGAGCGTGATCCGCAGGACGCCTTTCCCCGCCACCGCCTGTTTGAACTCGGTCGGCTCGGCGTTGATGATGAATCGGTTCCGTCCGGGCGTGGCATTCGCGACTTTCGCGCCATCGCCGCCTTCCTCTTCACCGACGAGGAAGAGCAGGCCGAAATCCCGAACGCCTTCCGACTTCAGCTTGAGCGCGGCGAAGATCTGCGATGTGATCAGGCCCTTTGCGTCGCAAGCGCCGCGGCCGAGGACACGATCCGCGGTCTCGCTCGATCCGATGTGGGGCGGAACGCAGTCGAGGTGGGTCGAGAGCGTGACCAGAGGATCGCCGGCGCGCGCGATGACGTTGAAGCGTCCCGGC
>CAYNHK010000091.1:0-18830 GCA_964396875.1 uncultured Acidobacteriota bacterium
TCGGCCTCCTCGATTCCCCGACCGATGGCCAGTACATCCTGAACGGCCAGCCGGTGGCCAAGCTCACCGCGGCCGACCGGGCCCGCGTCCGCAATCGCGAGATCGGTTTCATCTTCCAGAGCTTCAACCTCATCGGCGATCTCACGGTCTTCGAGAATGTCGAACTGCCGTTGACCTATCGCGGCACGAGTGCGGCCGAGCGCAAGAAGAGGGCGATGGAATCGCTCGAGCGCGTGGGCATGGGTCATCGTGCGAAGCACTTGCCCAGCCAGCTTTCAGGCGGTCAGCAGCAGCGTGTCGCCGTCGCCCGGGCTCTGGTGGGTTCGCCCGCTGTGCTGCTCGCCGACGAACCGACGGGAAACCTCGACTCGAAGAACGGCGACGCCGTCATGGCTCTGATGACCGAACTGCATCAGGGCGGCGCCACCATCGTCATGGTGACCCACGATCCGCGGTTCGCGAAGTACGCCGATCGCACGATCCACATCTTCGACGGCCGCATCGTCGAAGAGGGCGCCATGCCGGATCACGCCCAGACCGCTTAGAGACCGACCGCGTAGAACCCGAACGCAACTCCAACAAAGGAGAGTGATGGCCATGAGCGGATTGATGGGCGATGTGCGACTGGCCGTGAGAAGAGCCCTGGGAAGCCCGGCCCTGACTCTCCTGATCGTGGCCACGTTCGCGCTTGGAATCGGCGCCAATACCGCGGTGTTCTCGCTTTTCGATCAGGTCCTCCTGCGCTCGATGCCGGTGAAGGATCCGGGCCGCCTGGTCCTGATCCACACCCCGGGACCGAACTCGGGCACGATGGAATCCAACAAGAGTTTCCCGCGCCCGATCTCGTACCCGATGTTCACTGACTTCCGGGACAAGACCGACGTTTTCGATGGGGTTCTGGCCTACCTTCCCACGTCGGTCTTCCTGGGCGTCGACGGCAACACCGAGCGAATCCGCACCGATCTCGTCTCTGGCTCGTATTTCAACGTGCTCGGCCTTCAGCCGGCGCTTGGCCGGCTCTTCACCCAGGCCGATGACGTCACGCCCAACGGACACCCGCTCGTCGTCCTCTCCCACGGTTTCTGGCAGCGCCGTTTCGGGGGAGACGCCAACATCGTCGGGAAGGTTGTCCGGATCAACTCCTCGAGCATGGAAGTCATCGGCGTGGCGCCCCCGAACTTCCACGGCCTCGAGGTCGGGCAACAGGCGCTCGCGTTCGTGCCCCTGGCCATGAAGCGGACGGTAACGCCCACCTGGGATCTTCTCGAATCGCGGCGCGCCATGTGGCTCACCGCCATCGCTCGACTCAAGCCCGGGATCACGCCAGAGCAGGCGCAGGTGAAGGCGAATGTGCTGTACCGCCAGATCCTCGCTGAAGAGGCCAAGACGATGACCGGGCGATCCCCCAACTTCCAGGCCTTTCTCGATCGCTTCGTGAAGAAGAACATCGAGCTGCACCCGGGCGGCGGCGGCGCGTCTCCGCTCCGCGAGCAGGTCGAAGCCCCGGTCAAGATCCTCCTCGCGACCGCGTCGCTCGTTCTGTTCATCGGCTGCCTGAACATCGCGAACCTGCTCCTCACCCGCGCCACCAAACGCCGGAAGGAGATCGCGGTTCGACTCTCTCTCGGCGGAACCCGCGCGCGGCTCATGCGGGAACTGATCGTCGAGGGTGCAGTTCTGGCCGGACTCGGCCTGGTCGCCGGACTCGCGGTCGCGACGGTGGGCGGCAAACTCCTCGTGGACACAATCCCCGATCCCGAGGCGCAGCAGCTTCTCTCGTTTTCGCTCGACGTGCGCGTGCTGGGCTTCGCCGGACTGCTCGCGTTTCTCGGTGTCCTGATCTCGACCGTGATCCCGGCGCTGCAGGGAACGCGGGTGGCGCTCACGCCCTCGCTGCGAGAGGGAAGCGGCGCCACCGCGGCGGGCGGGCGGCGCACGCGGAACGCCCTGGTCATCGGCCAACTCGCTCTTTCGCTCGGCCTGCTGGTCGGCGCGGGGCTTCTCGCGCGGTCTCTCTTCAACCTTGCCAGCCGGCCGGTGGGCTACGACACGGAAAGCGTCGTGAACTTCAGTCTCAACCCGGCGCTCGCCGGTTACGACGAGACGCAGAAGCGCTCTCTTTTCGACCGCGTAGCCACCGAGCTGGTGTCGCAGCCGGACGTCGCGTCCGTTGGCATGTCCGACAACACGCTCCTGACGAACAGCAACTCATCGAGCACCATCCGCCTGCCCGGCTACACGCCCGCCGAGGAGGAGGACATGAACCCGCTGTGGCTGCAGGTGAGCCCCGGTTTCTTCGGCACGATCAACGCGCCGATCCTGCAGGGTCGCGGTTTCAACGACGGCGACGGAGCGACCGCCCCGAAGGTCGCGATCGTCAACGAGTCCTTCGCGAAACACTACTTCAAGGGCGAGAGTCCGATCGGCCGTCGTTTCGGGTCGATGAGGACCGAGGAGTTCCAGTTCGAGATCGTGGGGGTCGTGAAGGACTTCCGCCAGACCTCGGTCAACGAAGAGGACGCGCGGCGGCAGGTCTTCTTCCCCTACGCCCAGACGAACGTCCTTGGTTCGATGACCTACTACGTGCGAGCGCGGGGTCAGGGAGCTTCACTCGCGGATTCGATTCGAGCGCTCGTGACTCGCATCGATCCGGCGGTACCCCCGACCGACTTCGCCACCATGACCCAGCAGCGGAACGACTCGATCGCCTCGGAGAGGACGATGGCGTACCTCGCCAGCGTGTTCGGCGCGATCGCGCTGCTGCTCGCGGCCCTCGGTCTGTACGGCGTCTTGAGCCATGGCGTCACCCAGCGTTTCCGCGAGATCGGTGTCCGCGTGGCGATGGGCGCGCAACCGCGCGACATCGTGCAACTGATTCTCGGTCAGGCGGGGAGGCTGGTCGTGGTGGGTCTGGTGCTCGGTGTTCCCATCGCGTACGGAGTTGCCGCTCTCGTGCGGTCTCAGCTTTTCGGCGTGCCCGCGTACGACGTCGCGTCGATCAGCGTCTCGGTGTTGGTCCTGGCCGGTTCCGCGATCCTCGCCGCCTACCTTCCCGCCGCCCGTGCCGCCCGTGTCGACCCTTCGAAGACGCTGAGGTACGAGTAGAGCGATGAACGCGTTCGTTGGCGACCTGCGCTACGCCGCGCGCCAACTGCTGAACGCCCCTGTGTTCAGCGCCCTCGCGGTTCTTTCCTTCGCCCTGGGTATCGGCGCCAACACAACGCTCTATACGTGGGCGAAAGCGCTGCTCTTCAATCCCTTTCCGACGGTTTCGGAGCCGGCGCAACTGGTGGCGATGCATGTCACCGACAAGAACCAGGGCGTCATCAGCGTCTCGTATCCCGACTATCGCGACATCAAGGCGCGCACGAAGGCGCTCGACGGGCTCATCGCCATCCGGCCCACCGCGGTTGGCCTGGGCGCCGGCGAAAAGCCGTCCCGCGTTTTCGCGGAGATCGTAACTGGAAACTATTTCGATGTTCTGCGTGTCCCCTTCGCCGTGGGCCGCGGCTTCCTGCCCAATG
This sequence comes from uncultured Acidobacteriota bacterium, assembly GCA_964396875.1. Classification (GTDB taxonomy): domain Bacteria; phylum Acidobacteriota; class Vicinamibacteria; order Fen-336; family JAGNNV01; genus JAGNNV01. Next base: position 3,525 of record CAYNHK010000091.1, read on the forward strand.
AGGATGAGGCGCCGCTCAAGAGCCCGGTGGTGGTCATCGGCTATGAACTCTGGCAACGGGAGTTCGGCGGCGATCCCCGTGTGATCGGTCGAAGCGTGCTGCTGAACGCGCGCGCCTTCACGATCGTCGGTGTCGCGGGCGAAGGCTTCAAGGGCACACGGCCCGGCCTCGCGTACGAGGCCTGGGCGCCCATGATGATGCAGGAGTGGCTGGAGCCGGGCAGCGCAGGGCGGCTCGAGCAGAGGGGCAGTTCATGGCTCACGGTGCTCGGCCGGCTCGCCCCGGGAGTGAGCTTCGATAAGGCGGAGGGGGAGCTGCGGGCCATCGGCCAGGCGCTGGTGGCGGAATACCCGCAAAACGCCAATGCGGGAAAGGGGCTCACGATCGCCCCGTTGTGGCGCGCGCCCCAGACGCCGGCCGCGATCCTCGGCCCGGTGTTCGCCGTGCTCGGGGGTGTGACCGGGCTCGTCCTCCTGATCGCCGCGATGAACGTGGCGTCGCTGCTGCTCGCCCGCGCGATGGGCCGGCGGAAGGAAATCGCGGTGCGGACGGCGCTTGGCGCGTCGAGGAGCCGGATCATTCGCCAGCTCTTGTGCGAGTCATTGCTCCTGTCCCTTATGGGCGGTCTGGCCGGAGCCGGGGTCGCATCCCTCGGGGCCTCCGTGCTGCAGCGGATGGTGCCGCCGACCGATGTTCCAGTGAACTTCGGCGCCGCACTCGACACGCAGGCGCTCCTCATCGCGATCGCGCTCAGTGTCGCGACCGGAGTTGTCTTCGGTCTCATTCCCGCGCTTCAAACCTCGCGGTCCGATGCGTCTGGAGTGATGCGCGAGGAAGCCGGCTCGATCGCGGGGGCTTCCGGCCGCACGCGTTGGTTCAGGCGGCTCGTGGTGGGCCAGCTCGCCGCATCGACCGTGATGCTGGTGATCGCCGGCCTCTTCGTACGCAGTCTCGAGCGAGCCCAGAACTACGACATCGGCTTCGAACCCAAAGGCGTGCTCATCTCCTCTCTCGAACTCTTCACGAGCGGTTACGACTCGGCGCGAGGGCAGGTGTTCTTCGAGAACCTCCTCACCGAGGCGAAGGGCCTGCCCGGAGTCGAGCAGGCCGCGCTCGTTCGCCGGCCTCCACTGGGGTTTGGCGGGTCGAGTTCCACGACCATCGAAGTCGAAGGTTTCGCGGCCGCGAAGGACGCCACACCGTGGGGCTACTTCAACGTGATCTCGCCGAGATACTTCGATCTGATGCGCATGCCCCTGCTGAAGGGCCGGGAGTTCGAGGAAACCGACCTCGCGAAAGCGCCGCTCGTGGCCGTCGTCAATCACACCATGGCCGAGAGGTTCTGGCCGGGCAAGGACGCGGTGGGCGGCCGGTTCCGAATCGGCGAGGAGTGGCTTACGGTGGTCGGCGTGGCCAAGGATGCCGTGTACCGCGACCTTGGCGAGAGGCCGGTGCCGTGGTTCTTCCTGCCGCTCCCTCAGCGGTACCGCGCCGACATGACACTGATGCTGCGGACCCAGGGTGATCCCATCGCTCTCGCCGAACCCCTGCGCAAGATGGCTGCGCGCCTCGACCCCAACCTGCCGATCTTCGCGACCCGGACTCTTCAGGAACACATCCGCCCCGCTTCGGTTCGGCAGAGCATCGGGGGGCAGATGTTGAGCCTGCTCGGTGTGGTCGGACTGATCCTCGCCGCGGTAGGCCTGTTCGGGACACTCGCTTTCGGCGTGGCGCAACGAACCCGTGAGATGGGGATTCGGCTCGCCGTGGGCGGTGTTCGCGCCGACATCCTTCGGATGGTGTTGAGTGAAGGCGCACGGCTCACCGGAGCGGGTGTCGCGATCGGCCTGGTGCTCGCCCTTGGCGTCGGCCGATTCATCAAGGGGCTCCTGCTGGGCGTTGCTCCGTGGGATCCTCTGACCCTGGTTGTCGTGTTGTGCGTGCTCGGCGCGTCCTCGGCCCTCGCTTGCTTTGCGCCGGCCTGGCGGGCCGCGAGCACCGACCCGGTGAAGGCGTTGCGCGCGGAATAGCCTGACGGCGCGGAACCTCCGGGGTGTCCGGGCCGTTACGCCATAAACGGGAGGGAATACCATGTCCGGACTCTCAGGCGATCTCAAACTCAGCCTCCGTCAATTGACCACCCAGCGCGGCCACTCCGCGGTGGTGATTACGACCCTGGGGCTGGCCCTCGGCCTCTCCGCGGTCATCTTCAGTTTCGTGAATTTCTTCCTGCTGAAGCCCCTGCCGGTCCGGGATGAAAAGACTCTGATCCTGGCTCGGGCCGCGCATCCCCAGCAGGGCGAGGCGCGTCCGCGGTTGTCGTACGGCGACTTCGTCGACTTCAAGGAGCAGTCGAAGACCGTCGATCACCTGGCGGCCATCTCCCTGGGTACGGGGGCTCTGACCGGAAAGGGCGACGCGAAGCGTGTGTTCGTTTCGGCGGCGAGCGCCGACCTCTTCGCGGCCTGGGACCTCGGCGTCTTTGCCGGCCGCGCGTTCGACGCGGCCGAGGACACGCCTGGCGGCGCCCCGGTGGCCCTTCTCGCTCATGGTTTCTGGGAGCGCGAATTCGGGGCCGATCGCAGCATCGTCGGCAAGACGCTGACTCTGGATGGTCGCGCGGTCAGCGTCATCGGCATCGTTTCGCCGGCCATCGAAATCGGGACGTTCGCCGAGATCGAAGTCTGGATTCCCCTCGCGCAGGCCAACCCGTCACCCGACCGCTCGCGTCGCGATCTCCGGGTGACCGGGCGGCTCAAACCCGGCGTCACCACCGCCGAGGCCAGCGCCGAGTTCGCGACCATCGCGCTTCGCCTCCAAAAGGAGCATCCCGACACCAATCGCGACTGGACCGCCAGCGCCATCACCCTGCGACAAGGGCTCTACGGCGCCGAAACCGACGTCATCCTCGCCCTGCTGACCGTGGGCGTGTGTCTTGTCTTCGCGGTCGCGTGCGCCAACGTCGCGGGGATCATGCTCGCGAGAGCCACCACGCGGGAGCGGGAGATGGCCCTGCGCATGAGCCTTGGGGCGGCGGGAAGTCAGATCACGCGCCAGCTCATGGTCGAAGGCGCGGTGCTGTCGTTCCTGGGCGCAGGCCTTGGCCTCGTTCTCGCGCAGGCGGGCCTGGAGTTCATGCGCGCGGTCGCCTTCGAGCAGTTCTACGAACTTGTCACCATCGATGTGCGCGTGCTCGCTTTCTCGGCCGCCCTTGCCCTTGTCGCTCCCGTGCTCTTCGGCCTGGCTCCAGCACTTCAACTCGCCGGACGCGAGTTGTCGAATGTCCTTCGCGAGGCGGGGGCGAGCGCCGGGACATCGGGACGCGTGGGCCGCTCACGTCGGGGTCTCGTGATCATGCAGATCGGCCTCGCCACCGCGCTGCTGATCGTCTCCGGGCTCTCCGTGCGCACGGCCCTGGTGTTGCGCGACTACAACTTCGGCTTCGATTCCAGCGGCCTCCTGACCGCGCGCATCGACCTCGCCGAGACACGCTTCAAGACGGACGAACAGGTCCGGTCGCAGGCCGAAAAAATCCTCACCTCGCTTCAGGGCCTGCCCCAGACCTCCGCGACCGCACTTGGAACCGAGCTGCCCATCTTCGATCGATCGCGGCAGGTCATGTTCAAGACGCGCGAGGCGTCGGTCGACGAGTCCAAGATCGTGACCCTGACCGTGGCGACGCCGGGCTTCTTCAAGGCGCTCGGAATGAAGGTGCTGCGGGGCCGGGACCTCCTCGAGACCGACATTCCCCAGGCGCCGGCGGTGGCGGTGGTGAACGAGGCGCTGGTGGCTCGCGAGTTTTCCGGCCGCGACCCAATTGGAGAGCGGATCCAGGTGGGTGGCGGCGATACGCCGTGGCTCGAGATCGTCGGCGTCGCGTCGAATCTCATCAATCCTGGCTCGGGCGAATTGCCCACGCCCCGCGCCTATGTGGCGATGGCCCAGCGGCCCCAGCGAAGCCTCGTCGTGTTCGCGCGTACCTCGGCTCCCGAACCGATTCTCGCGTCCCTTCGCGAGACCATGAGGTCGATCGATCCGGACCAGCCGATCTACGACGCGAAGACCATGGAGCAGGTGATCTGGGAGGATCTCGCGGGCAATCGAATCATCACCGGACTCTTCATGGCCCTTGGTCTCGTTTCACTCACACTGGCCGCCGTTGGTCTGTACGGCCTGAACGCGTTCCTCGTCGCCCAACGCTCGCGCGAGATCGGCGTGCGCATGGCGCTTGGCGCGTCGGCACGCGATGTCGTGAGAATGGTGATCTCGCAAGGCGCCCGCCTCACCGCGGCTGGTCTTGCCGTGGGAGTGACCCTCGGCCTGCTCCTTGGCCGGGCGATGTCGAGCATCCTGATCGAAGTGAGCCCGTCGGATCCGATGACTCTGCTCAGCACCGTGGGTGTCCTCGGTTTCGCCGCGGTGGTCGCTCATTGGGTCCCGGCCCGCCGCGCAGCCACGGTGAATCCGATCGACGCGCTGCGGCACGAGTAGTTGGGGGACGGGGTTGCTTCGTCGGCCCCCTCTTGTTCCCCTCCTCGCAATGACGAGAGGTCCAATTGGCTTGGTAGTTGGGGGGGCGACGATCTACGGCGTCGGGGCGAGCCGCAGTCCCGCCCCGGGGCCGACGGGAAGCCCAACGGCCATCCACGCAAGAAGAAGAGCCGACCACACGATCAGGAAGACCATGGTGTAGGGGAGCATCGTGGCGATGACCGTGCCGATGCCGGCCTTCTTGTCGTAGCGTTCGAAGAAAGCGACGATGAGGGCGAAGTACGACATCATCGGCGAGACGATGTTCGAGACGCTGTCGCCCACGCGGAACGCGGCCTGCGTCAACTCCGGGGTGTAGCCGAGGAGCATGAACATCGGCACGAAAATCGGGGCCATGATCGCCCACTTGGCCGAGGCGCTGCCCATGAAGAGGTTTACGAAAGCGGTGGTGACGATGAAGCCGAGCATGAGGGGCAACCCTCCGAGGCCCGAGGCTTTCAGCATGTCGGCGCCCTCGACCGCCACGATCAGGCCCAGATTCGTCCAGCCGAAGTAGGCGACAAACTGCGCGGCGAAGAACACGAGGACCATATAGGTGCCAAGCGTGCTCATCGCCTTGCCCATGCCCGCGATCACGTCCTTGTCGCTCTTGTAGCGGCGCGCGCCGAAGCCGTAGGCGATGCCGGTCACGGCGCCGAAGAGGAAGATGAGGGTGACGATGCCGGAGAGGAAAGGCGAGTGGAGAAGGCCGCCGGTGGCGGGGTCACGGAGGAAGCCATTCGCGGGAACTGTGCCGGCGAGCAGGACCAGAGTGAACGCGATGGTGGCGATCGTCGCCCAGTTGAGACCGCGCCGCTCGTCCGCGTTGAGCGGGTGAATCTCCTCGGCCATCACCTCTCCCTCGTATTTCCCCAGCCGCGGCGCCGCGATGCGCTCCGTCACCCAGGTTCCCGCAGCGGTGATCACGAAGGTCGAAGCAGCCATGAAGTAGTAGTTGGCGGCAGGGTTGACCTGATAGGTGGGATCGACGAGGCGGGCGGCCTCCTGCGAAAGGCCCGCGAGAAGAGGGTCCACGGTGCCGAGCAGGAGGTTCGCGCTGTAGCCGCCCGAAACGCCGGCGAAGGCGGCGGCGAGGCCCAGGAGCGGATTTCGCCCGGCGGAGAGGAAGATCGTGCCGGCGAGGGGGACGAGAAGGACGTAGCCGATTTCGGACGCGGTGTTCGACATCACGCCTGCGAAGACGATCACCATGGTGAGCAGGCGGGGCGGCGCCGACATCACGAGCAGACGCAGCGTGGTTCCGATGAGGCCGCTCGATTCCATCACGCCCATGCCCAGCATCGCCACGAGAACGGTCCCAAGCGGTGCGAAGCCGGTGAAGTTCTTCACGGCTTCGGTCAGCATGCGGTGAAGGCCGCTCAAGGTGAGCAGGCTGACCGGCTTCACCGTTTGTCCGGTCCCCGGGTGCGTGACCTCGAGGCCTATCGCCACTGCTATCGCGGAGATGAGCACGATCACCGCGGCCAGGATCGCGAAAAGCGAGGCGGGATGTGGAAGCGCGTTCCCAATCCGCTCGATGGTTCCGAGGGTGCGGTCGAGCCAGCCTTGCCGGGGCTTGGTCGGCGCCTTCTCGACTGCGGGTGTCTCGGGAGTCGTCATTCTCCAATTGTGACTCAGGCCAAGCGTCCTCGGGAATTCTCCTCTGGCTGTCCGGTTCATTTGCGGAATGCGGCGTCGGGAAGAGAGTGTTCGATTATGGGACGAAATGCCTCGAGGCATCGGCCGTGTGCAATAGGTAAGCGACTGTGGAAAAGCAACTTACATGCGATGGTCTCGAGTGGCACGGGCATTGATGTATCTGCGCCGCAGTGTTCCTCCACGATCTTCGGCTCGCGTTCGCGCGTTTCCGCTCGCGCCCCGGCCATTTCGCGGTCGTCTGCGTGATCCTCGCGCTCGGAATCGGCGCCTCGACGGCGATCTTCACGCTTGTCGATGCCACGCTGTTCCGTCCCTTCGACCTGCCTGAGGGCGACAGGCTGGTTCGCATCAACGCGGTGGGGTCGCCTTCAGAGCGAGCGGATCCCACGAACCATTCGAACTCGTCTTTCCCTGTCTACGCCGATTACCGGTCCGAGACCGCGCTCTTCACCGGCCTCGCCGCATATTCCGATTGGATCGCGCTGCACATCGCCGAGGGACAGGGAACACCGCAGCGGGTGACTGGCGCGCTCGTCACCGGGAACTACTTCGAAGTGCTGCGAGCGAGAGCTGCTTATGGGCGGACGCTGACGCCCTCGGATGACATCGAACGCGACGGTCATTCCGTCGCGGTGATTTCCGAGAGTCTTTCGCGGCGGATCTTCGGCGGGCCGGACCCGACGGGACGAACGCTCCGCATCAACGGCCGACCCTTCACGATCGTCGGCGCGATGCCTGCGGGCTTCAGTGGCGTGAACCTCGACTCCCGGCCGCTCGTCTGGATGCCCATGTCCATGCACACAGCCGCCGCGCCTGACTGGAGCGTGCGCCGTCCGGGTCGCCCCTTCGTCGACGCTCTCGACAACCGGCACTTCTCCTGGCTCGACATCGTGGGGCGGCTTGCGCCGGGGGTGACCATCGAACAGGCGCAGAGCCGGCTCGACACCCTCGCGGCCCGAAGGGCCTCGGCGCAGGCCGAGCGCGACGCGGATCCTTTCCCGGCTCTTGTTCCCGCGCGTGAGGCTGCGATCGATTTCGGCGGCCCGAACTCGACCCGGAAGTTGTCGTGGTTGCTGCTGGGCGTGGTGGGTCTTCTGCTCCTTCTCGCGTGCGCGGATGCGGCATCGCTTCAACTTGCCCACGGAGAGAGTCGGCGCGTGGAGATCGCGACCAGAGCGGCGCTTGGCGCCTCTGCGGGCCGGCTGCTTCGGCAGTTGTTTGCGGAAAGCCTTCTCACCAGCGTGTTTGCGACCGGGCTCGGGATCGTGGTCGCGGTCGCGGTACGTCAGGCCCTGATGGCCCTTTTGCCCGCGGGTTTCGCGATACCCGTTGAATCGGCGTCGACTCTCATGAGCGTCCGGCCGCTGCTGTTCGCGGGCGGTCTCGCGATGATGGTGACCGCGTTCTTCGGTCTCGTGCCGGCCATACGTGGTTCGAGGGCAGACCTCGTCTCCGCCCTTCGCGTGGCGCAGTCGTCGGGGGCGCCGAGGAGCCGCCTCCGTGATTCGCTCGTGGTGGCGCAAGTGGCGCTTTCGGCGATCCTGCTCGTGGGCGCTGGTCTCCTCCTTCACACTCTGGCCCGAGCGGCGTCGACGCAGCCCGGCTTCGTGGTCGAGAACGGTCTGGTTGCGCGCCTCGACCTGGCGCGTCAGGGATACGACGAGGAACGGGGCCGCGCTTTCTACGAGAACCTGCTGACCGAAGTCCGGGCTCTTCCGGGTGTTCGCCACGCGGCGCTGTCGCGGCATGTCCCGGTTCAGTCGTCGGGGATGCGGGTGAGTGTGGGTGTGCCCGGCTACGTCCCCAAGCCGAAGGAGTTCATGAACGTCGACTACACGATGGTGTCGCCGGGGTTCTTCGAGACACTCGGAACCGGACTTCGGCGCGGCCGCGACCTCGACCAGCGGGATATCAAGGGTGGCGCGCCGGTCGTCATCATCAACGAAGCGCTCGCGCGGAAATACTTCGCCGGCCGCGACCCCATCGGCTTGAGCCTGACCGATCTCGGCCCAAGCGACGCGGCGTTCCAGATCATCGCGGTCGCGCCGGACATGAAGCTGCGGACCCTGCGTGAGGAGCCGCGTCCCGCGGTCTACGTCGCCCTGGCCCAGGAATACATGCCGTCGATGGCTCTCGTGGTGCGCACCGAAGCCGATCCCGAATGGGTGGTCCCGGGCCTGCACAAGCTGGTGACCCGGCTCGACAAGGATCTTCCTCTCTATGGCGTGACCACACTGGACGCGCAACTGTCGACCGCCCTGGATCGGGAGCGGGCGATGGCGCTTCTTCTTTCCGCCTTCGGCCTCCTCGCCCTCGTCCTCGCCGCGACCGGCCTCGGCGCCCTGCTCCACCATCACGCCCAGAGCCGCTCGCGCGAATTCGGGGTGCGCCTCGCGCTCGGCGCTCGTCCCCGGTCCGTCGTGGCCCTGGTGCTCGGGCGGGGCTCTCGGCTTGCGGCGCTTGGCGCGGCCCTCGGGCTGTTGGGTTCGTTCTATCTGGCGCCGCTCGTGGAGACTTTTCTTTTCGAGGTCCGTCCCCAGGATCCCTGGACCTTCGCCGGTGTGGCCCTCACGCTGGGCGTCACGAGCCTTCTGGCCGGGGCGATACCGGCCTGGCGCGCGAGCCGCACGGATCCGATGAGAGTTCTTCGGTCTGAGTAGCCCGCCAACCCCTCGGAGGAAGCGACATGACTGGTCTGATGAATGACGTGCGCGTGACCTGGCGACGCCTGCTCAAGACGCCGGGTTTCACTCTCGGCGCGGTGTTGACCCTCGCGCTCGGCATCGGCGCTTCGACCGCGGTGTTCGCGGTGGTGAGCGGCGTCCTGCTGCGGCCGCTGCCCTTTCCTGACGCGGAGCGGCTGGTCTTCATCACACGCGAAGGCGATGTCGGGATTCCCGACGGCGTCGATTGGCGGAAGGACTCGCGCACCCTCGAGGAGATCGCCTTGTTCCTGCGGAGTTGGGCCATCGACCTGAATGGAACCGGCGAGCCCGTCCGCCTGAACGGTTCCGTGGCCGAGCCTGATCTGTTCCGCGTGTTCCAGGCGAGGCCGCTCCTGGGCCGTTTCTACGGGGCCGAGGACAACCGCGCCGGCGCACCATCGGTTGCCGTGATCAGCGAAGGACTCTGGAAGCGGCAGTTCGCGTCCGACCCTTCGGTGATCGGCCGCGTCGTGAGCCTTTCCGACATCAAGACCACCATCGTCGGTGTAGCGCCTGAGGAGCTGGATTTCCTCCGCGACAACATCGACCTCTGGGTGCCTCCTCCTTTTGTCCCCTGGGCGCTCGAGACGCGGGGCTCGAACAACTTCGACGCGATCGGACGTCTGCGCGAAGGCGTGAGCGTCGAGGAGTCGGTGGCCGAGATGGCCGCGATTTCGCGCAGGCTTGCGGCGGCGTATCCCGAGACAAATCGCGACAAGATCGTGGCTCCGATATCGATGCTCGAGTTCATGGTGGGCGGGGCGCGTCGGGCCCTGCTGGTTCTGCTCTTCGGCGTCGGCATCGTCGTCCTCGCGTCGAGCGTGAATCTCGCCACGTCTTTGCTCGCTCGCTCCGCGGGCCGTCGCGAGGAATACGCGGTTCGACTGGCGCTCGGCGGCGGCCAGCGCGCGCTCGCGCGGCACGCGGTGCTCGAGGGCCTCATGCTCTCGACCCTCGGCGGCGCCCTTGGCGCGCTCATGGCCGTGCTCGCTCGCGATGGTCTGATGGCGGTCGTGGGCGGCAGCGTGCCGCGGGCGTGGGCGATTTCGCTCGACGCTCAGGTGCTCGGTTTCTCGATCCTCGCCTCCCTCGTCGCGGGCGTGTTGATGGCGGCCCTTCCCGCCTTTCAGGTGTTGCGCGGCGACCTTGCGCCGTATCTGCGCACCGCGGGCCGCGGGGGTTCCGGGGGCACACGTCAAATCATGGACGGGATCGTCGGGTTCGAAGTGGCTCTCGCGGTTCTTCTGCTCGTGGGCGCCGGTCTCCTGCTCCGCACCTTCGAGAGACTGCAGGCGGTTCCCCTTGGCTTCAATCCCGACCGCGTTCAGATGGCCACGATCACACTGCCCGAGTCGCGATACCTCGACAAGATTCCCGAGCAGATCTCGGTGTTCCGTCAGGTTCTCGACCACGTGAAAACCGCGAATGGAATCGACAGCGCCGCGTACGTGCTCACACCGCCCCTCGATCCGCGCGGGGGAGCGGGCGGTGGAGTGACCTTCGCGACGAAACCCGAGACCATGCCGGTGGAGAGGGTGGGAGCGCGCGCCCGGATGGTGATGGGGGACTACTTCGGTACGCTGGGTACCGCCATCATTGAAGGCCGCGCCTTCGGGCCGGAGGATCGCGAAGGCTCTATGCCCGTCGCCATCATCAACGAGCGGTTCGCGCGCGAGTTCTGGCCGACGAAGAGCCCGATCGGTGCGCAGGTCGCGTGGGTCGGCTGGACCAAGGGGCCGCCCGTGTGGATGACCATCGTGGGCGTCTCCCGGGACATCAAAGGGGCGTCGTTGCAGGGGAGGGATTTCCGGACGCTCTACGCCCCCTACGAGCAGCACATCGCGGGCTGGCAGCGCTGGGGCTCGATCGTGGCGAGGACAACGATGACGCAGGGTGCTTTCGGTGACGTGGTGAAAGAGGGCCTGCGCCGTGCCGACCCCACCGTCCCGCTCGGCCAGCTCGAAACGCTCGAGTCGCGTCGCGATGCCATGCTCGGTCCGCAGCGTCTCAACGCGATCGCCATTGGCCTTTTCGCCCTCATCGCCTTCATCGTCGCGTTCCAGGGGATCTACGCGATCCTCGCTCGCGCAGTGGGCGATCAGAGGCGTGAACTCGGTATCCGGCTCGCGCTCGGCGCCACCCCTGGGAACCTGCTCCATCTGGTTATGCGGCGTGGTCTGAAACTCACACTCGCCGGCCTGCTGCTTGGTGTGTTCGGGTCGATTCTTCTCGGCCGAGCGCTCGAGTCGCTTCTCTTCGAGGTGCGCGCCTCCGATCCGTTCACCTTCGTCACGGTGTCCGCGGTGGTGGGCCTTGCCGCGATACTCTCGAGCTATCTGCCGGGCCGGGACGCCTCCCTGACCGAACCCGCAACGGCGTTGAGACAGGAATGAAGATGAAACGTGTCCCTGGTGAAGTGGCGAACGCGATTCGTGCGTTGACCCGGAACCCGCGTCTTTCCGCGATCATCGTTCTCACCCTGGCGCTCGGCCTCGGCGCGAACACCACGATCTTCAGCCTCGTGAAGAGCGTTCTCTTCGTCGAGGCGGATTTCGGCCGCAACACCGGCCGGGTGATTTCTCTCCATTCCATGCATCCCTCGCGCGCCCAGCAACTCGACGACGCGGAGCTGTCCTGGCCCGAGTTCGACGCGGTTCGCGCTTCGGTGCAGGGTCTCGAGCGGGTCGAGGGGTATGTGCAGCGCAACTTCACCCTCGATACCGAAGCGGGCGCGATTCGGGCGCTCGGCGCGTCGGTGACGCCGGGCCTTTTCGCCCTCATCGACGCGCAAGCGGAATCGGGACGGGTTCTCAGAGACGACGACGCGCAGGATTTCGGCTTCGAGTCCACAGTGCTTCTGTCGCACGCCCTGTGGCAGCGGCAGTACGGGGGCGATCCGGGAATCGTGGGCCGGAAGATCATGATCAACGGGCGCGGGCTCGAGGTGGTGGGGGTGATGCCGCGGGGCTTCGCGTTTCCCGAACGCCAGGAGCTTTGGCTGGCGTACAAACCGGCCCCCGCACAGCCGAACACGGTGCGGTCTCTCCTCGCCCTCGGCCTGCTCGCGCCGGGCGAGGATGTGGCGAGCATTTCAAGACGCCTCGAACCCCTGAGCCTCGACCTCGAGCGCCGTCTCCCCGAAACCCAGCTCGACTATCGGATGCTGGCCGCCCTATTCCCGAATTCTCTTGTTGGGGGAACACCCCAGGCGATGTCCGCGCTGCTCCTGGCCGTGATCATGGTCCTGCTCATCGCCTGCGCCAACCTGGCCGGCCTTCTCGTGGCGCGCTCTGTGGATCGTCGGCGGGAACAAGCCCTGAAAGTGGCGCTCGGCGCATCGCGCGGGACCCTCATCCGGGAACTCCTGGCCGAGGTCTTCGTGCTGTCGGTGGCGGGAGCGGTCTTGGGATGGGTCTTCGCCAGCGTCGCGGTGCCCCGGCTGGTGGCTTCCTTCCCTGAGACTCCGCCCTATTGGATGCGCTTCGAGGTCGACGCGGCCGCCTTCGGTTATTGCCTTGCCCTCACGCTCCTCACGACGTTCGTCGCCGGCCTGCTGCCCGCGTGGCGATCCGCCTCCATCCATCCGGGAGTCGATCTCAAGGACGCGGGACGCGCCGTATCGCGCGGCCCGCGCACGCGAGTGCTCCAGGAGGGGATCGTGGTGGTACAGGTCGCGGCGTGTCTAGCCCTTGTGGTCGCGGCGGAACTCATGATGCAGTCGTTCAACAATCTGCAGAAGGCGGACGCCGGCGTTCGCGAAGAGGGACTCCTGACCGCCCGGCTCTACCTTTCCGGCGACGAGGTCAACGGGCCGGAAGCGAAAGCGCGCGCTCTTGCCAGCCTGACGGGCGGCCTCGCTTCGCGCCCCGGCGTGCTTCGCGCCGCGGTCACCACTGCGATACCCGCGGACGACGGCGGTCCGACCGCGATGCTCGTGAAGGACGTGGGGGCTCCGCCGCAGGAGGAGATCCCCGCGACGGTAGTGGGGGCGAGCGATGGTCTGTTCGAAGCCATGGGGACGGCCCTGCTTCGCGGCCGCGATTTCACGAGGGCGGAGGTCGAGGATCCGGCTTCCGAATCGGTATTGGTGAGCGCAGCACTCGCGACCTCGATCGGGGGTGGCGATGTCGTGGGTCGGGCCATCGCTCTTCGCTCCGGAACAACACACCAGTGGCGCACCATCATCGGCGTGGCCCCCGACGTCCAGTACGAGGAATTCGGGGAGGAGACGCGGGCGGCTCGCCGCGCGATCTACGTCCCCTACGCGCGCATGGGATCGCGAACCGTGGCGGTCATGGCGCGCACCAGCGGACCGTCCGCGCCGCTCGTCGCCGAACTGCGCCCTCTCGCGAAGGCCGCGCACCCGGGCATCGCCCTCTTTGGCGTTCGGACGATGCAGCAGGTCCGGATCTCGACAACGTGGGAGCAGAGATTCTTCGCCCGTCTCATGGGTCTGTTCGCGGCGGCCGCGCTGCTCCTCGCGGGGATGGGGCTTTACGGGCTGCTCCGCCAGTTCGTCGGCTCGCGAACCCATGAAATCGGGGTTCGACGCGCGCTTGGGGCCTCGGGGCGAGCGATCGCGAGTCTCGTGATGTCGCGCGCCGGTGCAGTCACCGGACTTGGCCTCGTGGCGGGGGCCGTGCTTTCCCTTGGCGCCGCGCGCGGTTTGTCGAGCCTGCTCTACGGCGTCGACGCCGTCAATCCGGGAACCTTCGCCTTCGCGGGGGGCGCCGTCCTGATGCTCACACTCCTGTGCGCGTGGATCCCGGTGCGCCGCGCGGTCGAGGTCGACCCGATCGTGACGCTGAGGGAAGAGTGAAACCCGTTTAGATTCACGTTCCGGCCGCCCGGCGGCCCGCACGAAAATCCATCCTGATCCCCCCGGAGATCCAAGAGACCCTAATGATCGAACTACGCAATCTCGAGAAGTCGTACCCACTGGCCGCCGGCCGCGTTTACGTGCTGCGGAACATCACCCTCTCGATCGCCGAAGGCGAGTTCGTCTCGATCATGGGGCCGTCCGGGGCGGGGAAATCAACCCTGCTGCACATCCTCGGCATGCACGACGGTGAATTCACCGGCGACTACGAATTCCGGGCCGAGCTCGTGAACAAGCTGAAGCCGCGGGACCGCCAGGAGCTTCAGAAGCGGAACATCGGCTTCGTTTTTCAGAGCTTCCATCTCCTCGACGACCTGACCGTCTACGAGAACCTCGAGCTGCCCCTTTCGTATCGCGACCTCAAGAAGGGCGAGCGGCAGGCCATCGTGGCCGATGTACTGGACAAGTTCAACATCGTGGGCAAGAAGGATCTCTACCCTTCGCAACTCTCGGGCGGTCAGCAGCAGCTCGTGGGCGTGGCCCGCGCGATCGTCGCCAAGCCCAAACTCATCCTCGCCGACGAGCCCACGGGCAACCTCCACTCCGATCAGGGCCGCGAGATCATGGAGCTCTTCAAGAAACTCAATGAAGAGGGCTCCACGATCGTCCAGGTCACCCATTCCGAAACGAACGCCACCTACGGAAACCGGGTGATCCGGCTGAAGGACGGTTGGCTGGCGTCCGCGAACTGACTCGCAGTCCGACGGCCCCGGCTACCCGCCTCATATACTCGGTGATTCTGTGACCTCATCTCCTCGCATTCTCGTCGCCGACGACCAGCAGGACGTTCTCGAAGCGCTTCGGCTGCTCCTCAAGTCCGAGGGCTTTGTTCTTGAAACCGCGGGCTCGCCGGCCGCGGCCTGGGCTGCGCTTGAAGGGCGCGAGTTCGACGTCGCGCTGATCGACCTCAACTACACCCGCGACACCACGTCGGGCCGTGAAGGCATGGATCTGCTCGCGCGGATCCGTGAACTGGACGAGACGCTCCCCGTGGTCGTCATGACCGCGTGGGCGAGTGTGAGCCTCGCCGTCGAGGCGATGAGGAACGGCGCCCGCGATTTCGTGAGCAAACCCTGGGAGAACGCGCGGCTCATTTCGATCCTCCGCACCCAGGCGGAGTTGTCGAAGGCGCTGCGTCACGGACGGCGGCTCGAGAGCGAGAACCGCGCGTTGCGCGGCGAAACGAAACTCGAGGTCATCGCCGAATCGCCCAGCATGAAGAAGGTGATGGACATGGTCCATCGGGTGGGCCCTTCCGACGCCAACGTCCTGCTCCTCGGAGAAAACGGCGCGGGGAAGGGGACGGTTGCCCAGGCTCTTCATGCCGTGTCGAATCGAAAACAGAAGGCGCTGGTGACCGTAAACGTCGGAGGCCTCTCCGAAGGCGTTTTCGAGAGCGAGTTGTTCGGCCACGTCCGCGGCGCCTTCACCGATGCCCGCGCGGAGCGGGTCGGACGCTTCGAACTCGCGGACGGCGGGACGCTGTTCCTCGACGAGATCGCCAACGTCACGTCGGGGTTGCAGGCGAAGCTC
>CAYNHK010000092.1:0-18656 GCA_964396875.1 uncultured Acidobacteriota bacterium
GCCAAGGTCCAATCGGCCCAGCTCGAAGCGATGCAGGAACGGCATGACACCATCGGGGATTCGACTTATCCCCTGCCCGAGCCTTTCCTGGTTTTCGCCACCCAGAATCCCATCGAGCAGGAAGGCACCTATCCGTTGCCCGAGGCTCAGGTCGATCGGTTCTTGATGAAAGCGCGGATCGACTACCCGAAGAAGGAAGAGGAGCGGCAGATCCTCGATCGCATGCTGCTTCACTCGCCGGAAGAATTGGGTGTTTCCAAACGCCTCGATCAGGCAACGGTTCTCGCTATCGCCAAGCTGGTTCGCAACATCCATCTTGACGAACGGGTCCGCAACTACATCATCGAAATCGTCACCGCCACGCGAAAGCCGCGCGAGGTTGGCCTGGGCGACCTCTCCCACCTCATCAGTTTCGGCGCGTCGCCCCGCGGCACGCTGGCGTTTTCGGAAGCAGCACGCGCGGTCGCGTTCCTGCGCGGCCGAGCCTACGTTGTGCCGGAGGACGTGAAGGAGATCGCGCGGGATGTCCTGCGGCACCGCATCCTCCTGACCTACGAGGCCGAGGCCGAGAACGTCACTTCCGACGCCGTGGTCGACCGGATTCTCGAGCGCGTCGAAGTTCCCTGAGGCGGCAAGAGCCTTCCCGGCTTCAACCGAAAACCAGCCACACCGTGTCGACCCTGGACCGCGAAACCCTCCGCAAGATCCGCAGGATCCGTCTGCATACGCGCCTGATCCTCGAGTCCGGCATCGTGGGCAGCTATCACGCGGCGTTCAAGGGGCGCGGGATGGAATTCGCCGAGGTTCGCGAGTATCAGCCCGGTGACGATGTCCGCACCATCGACTGGAACGTGACAGCCCGCTCCGGCATCCCTCACGTCAAGAAGTACATCGAGGAGCGCGACCTCACCCTGCTCCTGCTGATCGATATCTCCGGCTCCTCCTCGTTTGGTTCCCGCTATCTTGCCAAGCGTGATCTCGCCGCCGAGATTTCGGGCGTCCTCGCTTTCTCCGCGGTGGCGAACAAGGACCGGGTGGGCGCGGTGCTGTTTTCGGACGAGGTGGAGATGTTCATCCCGCCCTCGCGCGGAGAGATGCACGCGTTGCGGATTGTGCGCGACACCCTCGTTCATCGCGGTCGGTCGCAGGGCACATCTATTCAGAAAGCAGTCCGCTTCGCCCGCGGGATCTTGAAGCGCCGGTCGATCGTGGCCATCATTTCCGACTTTCAGGATCACGGCTACGAGAAGGGTCTGGCCGCGCTGAGACGCAAACACGATGTCTTCGCCCTGAACCTCGTCGATCCGCGCGACAAGAACATGCCGGACATCGGTCTCGTTCGCCTGGTCGACCCGGAAACCGGCGAACTGGTGGTTCTCGATACAAGCGACCCTCGCGTTCGGGCCGCCCTCATGCCACCCGACGCCGAAGAAACCCGCGCAGCCCTGCGCCAGTGCGGCGTGGACTCCCTGGCCCTCGCCACGTCGGAGCCCTACGACCGACCACTTCAAGGGTTTTTCAAAGGAAGAGAGCGGCGGCGGTGACGGGCGTCCTCGGTGTCTTGCTCTACCTCGCCATCGCCCAGGCGAGCGCCCCCGCGCCCACGATCGAGGTTCGTCCCAGAACGACGAACGTGTCGATCGGCGAGAAGTTCGAGGTCACGGTGGAGCTCAAAGGCCCGAGGGGCGCCACCTACGATTTCCCCAAAGAGATCAGTGATGGGTCGGTTGAGCTGATCCAGTCGCAGCCCCCAACCGCGGATGGCGTCGGGGTCTACAACGCGCAGGTCTTCGCGATGGGGAAGGACGGTCGGATCCCCGAGATCGAGATTCAGTACACGTCCCCGGACGGCAGCAAGGGCTCGGTCAAGAGCGCTCCCGTCCTGCTGAACGTCGTCTCTACGCTCGATCCGAATGAACAGAACCCCGCCCCCGCCGATTTCGCTCCACCCGTGCCCGTCCTGGTTTCGCGTGCCTTCTGGATCGTGGCGGGACTCGCCACGCTCCTCGTTCTCGCCGGCTTGTTTCTCCTCGCTCGGCGCCTCCGTTTTCCAAGGAAGCTCGAAGACCCGAAGGTCACGCCGGCGACAACACCGGAAGAAGAGGCCATGTCCGCCCTGGACAGGCTCGTCGCGGGCAGGGCGAGGCAGGATCCAAAGACCTTCTATATCCAGATCGTCCAGATTCTGAAGCAGTATCTCGAGCGGCGACTCGAAGCCCCTGTCCTCGAGATGACTTCGACGGAGACGCTCGGATTCGTCAAGAACCATGCTTGGACCGCGCCCCATGCCGTTGCGTTGCGTGACCTGGTCGCGTCCGCCGACCTCGTGAAATTTGGCGGCTCGTCGGATGCCAGCAACGCCGAACGGCAAATTCAATTTGTGCGCGACATCATCGGCCGAATCGATCGCCTGCGCCGGGCGGATCTCGAGCTGCGGTCCCGCGAACCGGATCGAAGGAAGACCGCCTGATGTCCTTCGCCGGCCTTCAGTTCCAGGCTCCCTGGGTGCTGCTCCTCCTCCCCGTTCCCCTCCTTCTGATGTGGTTCGCGCGTCGCCTCGAGAGCGTTCAGCCGACGCTCAGTCTCCCTCGCACCTCGCTCGCCAAGAGCCTTTCGCCGACCCTGCGGGCGAAATTCCGCTCCCTGCCCATGTGGCTCGCCATGGCCGCCTTGTCATTGATGGTGGTCGCCCTGGCCCGGCCGCAGAAGGGTCTCGGGCGCGATCAGTTGACCACGGAAGGCGTCGATATCGTGGTCGCCCTCGATGTCTCGGGCTCGATGGCCGCCCAGGACTTTCAGCCGGACAATCGTCTCGCGGTGGCGAAATCGGTGGTGGCGGATTTCATCCGCAGGCGCACTCGCGATCGGCTTGGCCTCGTGATCTTTGCCGGCCGGGCGATCACGCAATCACCCGCGACCACCGATCAGGCGCTGCTGCTCCGTCAGCTCGAGGACGTCGCCCTCGACCGCCTGCCGGATGGCACCGCTATCGGCTCCGGCCTCGCCACCGCACTCTCCCGGCTCAGCAAATCCGAGTCGAAGACCAAGGTCGTGGTCCTCGTGACCGACGGCGCCAATAACAGCGGTGAGATCGATCCCGATACCGCCACCGACATCGCCAAGGCAATGGAAGTGAAGATCTACACGGTTGGCGTGGGCAAGGGCGGGATTGCTCCTGTCCCCGTCCGGGCCCAGGATCCTTTCACCGGCCGCGTGGTCTCCCGCACCGTGAACATGGAAGTTCCAATCGACGAGGACCTTCTCAAACGGATTGCGGAAAAAACGGGCGGAGCCTTCTTTTCGGCCACGGACGAATCGAGCTTCCGTGACATCTTCGCCCGGATTGATGCGCTCGAAACCACACGGCTCAAGAGCGTTTCCTTTCGTCGTTTTCAGGAACTGTTCCCCCCGTTTCTGACCGCGTCCGCCGGACTGCTTGTCCTCGCGGGCTTCCTGTGGACCCGAGGCCTGCGCGTTCTGCCCGTGTGAAATCATGACTCTGGCCTCACCTCTCTGGCTTCTGGCGCTTCTCCTGATCCCCCTCTTTGCTTGGATTGGCGCGCGTGTCGTGCGTACCGACCGCGAGCGCATGGAGACAATGATCACGGCGTCCATGTTCGAGCGGATCGGCCGAAGGTTCCCCGCGTCCGCCCAGATGCTGAGGGGCGTCTGCCTCATCACGGGCGCGGTCCTCCTCGTTTTCGCGATGGCCCGGCCCCAGTGGGGGATCGTCAGGGAGCGGGTGGAGCGCATGGGTGTCGATGTGGCCCTCGTTCTCGACACGTCTCTTTCCATGTCGGTCGAGGACGTTTCACCCAATCGCTTCTTTCTGGCCCGGCAGTCTCTCTCCGCCCTGATGTCGAGACTCGCGGGCGACCGCTTTTCGCTGGTCGCTTTTGAGGGCGAGGGCTATCCGCTCGTGCCCCTGACCCTCGACGCCGACGCCGTCGCCCTCTTTCTCGAAACGTTGGAGCCGGGTTTTGTTCCCACACCCGGATCCAACCTCCTTTCCGGTATCGAGGCGGGAATCGCCACGTTCGTGGATCCGAGCCGGGCCAACAAGGTCATCGTCCTGGTGTCCGACGGGGAAGACCTCGAGGAGAGCATGGATGCAGTGATAGAGGCGGCCAGGAAAGCGGGCGTCATCATTCACACGGTGGGTGTGGGGTCGAGCCAGGGTGGTCCGGTGCCGGACACGGATGCCTCGGGAAACCGGAGCGGGTACAAGCTCGAAAACGGGGAACCGGTCATTTCGAAGATCAACACGGAAAACCTGATTCGGCTCGCGCAGTCCACCGGAGGCAAATTCACCCAGGTGGCCACGAACAACACGTCGCTCTCTCCCATCGCCTCGGCCATCGAGGCGATGGAGAACCGTCAGACGGCGAGCGAATTCTCTTTCCGGAAGAAAGAGCGCTTCCAGATTCCCCTGGGTCTTTCCCTCTTCTCGTTCCTCCTCGGTTTGTTCGGACCGAGCGCATGGGAATACCTGAGACGCCGGCGCGTCCAGCTGGCTCTCGCGCCCCTTCTGCTGCTGGCGAGCCCGACGCACGCGGATATCAAGGACGAGATACTCGCTCGGCCCTCGCGTGAGACCAACAAGGGCCTCAAGGCGTATGAGGCGGGGGATGCGGCGACCGCCCTGGCCGCTTTCGAGAAAGCGCGTGCGGCCCGGCCGGCTTCCGCGACGACCCGGTTCAACGAAGCGGTGGCTCAGGCCAAGGCGGGCAAGGCCCAGGAAGCCGCCGAAACCTTCACGTCGTTGTCGCGCGAGAAGAACGACCTTGCTTTCGAGAGCCACTACAACCTCGGGAACACACTTCTCGCCTCGCAGCAACTTCCAGGAGCCATCGCGGCATACCGGGACTCGCTGCGGATTCGTCCCGACGACATGCGGGCGCGCCGCAATCTCGAGATCGCCTTGCGGCAGATGGAGCAGCAGAAGAAGGACCAGGAAAAAGACAAGCAGGACCAGCAGAAAAATCAGCAGGACAAGGACAAGGAGCAGCCCCAGAAACAGCCCTCCAAACCGGACGAGAAGAAGGAACCTCAAAAGACCGAGAAGGAGCGCGAGAACGAGCGGTTCCAGAAGGAAACCGGAATGTCCAAGGACCGCGCGATGCAGCTCCTGAAGGCCCTCGAGCAGAACGAAAAGACCGAGCAGAAGAAGAAGCTCGAGGCAGAGCGCGCGAAGAGACGCAAGGGCAAGGATTGGTGATGCGCGTGATGCTGTTCCTTCTCCTGGCTTCCGTATCGGAGGCTCAGCAAGGGTCTGTCCGCACGGACGTGGACGCACGCAGGATGGGCGTCGACGACGTGGTGACACTTTCCATCGTCCTTGAAGGCGAGGCCGCCAGTCTCGATGTCGCGATGCCTTCGCTCAGGAATCTTCGGGTCGTCGGCGGGCCGTCCACCTCCACCCAGATCTCTTTCGTCAACGGGGCCATGTCGAGACAGAAGAGCCTTTCCCTCGTCCTGCGGCCCGAGAAGACCGGAACCGCCGAAATAGGGCCGGTCTCGGTGCAGGGCTATCCGCCAACCGCCGCGATCACGATCGACGTCGTTCAAGGCGCGATCCGGCCCGCCCAGCCCGCGGATCCTTTCGCCGGCGACCCTTTCGGCGGTCGCGATCCGTTCGAGGAGATTTTCGGACGGCCTCAAAGGCGACAGCCGGCGAACCAGGGGAAACTCTTCGTGGAGGCGACACTTTCCCGTCCCGCGGCGCGGGTGGGCGAGCCGATCCTCGTGACGTATTACGTCTATACGCAGATTTCACTCACCGGGGTCGAGTTCGCCGAAGCCCCCAAATATCCCGGATTCTGGGCCGAGGAAGTGGAACGCTCGCGCAACGACTCCTCGGGCGAGAACACCGCCGTTCAGGGCGAGCCGTACCTCCGCTATCCCGTCCTCGAACGTGTCCTGTTTCCGACCAGAACCGGCCTTCTTGAAATCCCCGAGGCTCGCCTCCGTCTGGTTCCTTCTGGCGGGGCCTTCGGTATCGCGGCGCCCATCGAGCGAAGCACCCGGGTCCTCAAGGTCAAAGTCGATCCGCTGCCCGATGGCGTTCCCGCGGAAGCGGCGGTGGGCACGTACCAGGTTTTTGCCTCCGCCGATCGGACGAGCGTGCTTTTGGGCGATGCGCTCACATTCCGTTTCCAGGTGAAGGGGCGCGGCAATCTCAAGTGGATCGACGCTGCACCGAGTCTTGCCATCGAAGGAGTGCGCGTCTTTCCGCCGCGGGTCGTTTCGGATCTCAAGACCACCCGCCAGGGTATCGAGGGCAGCAAGACCTGGGAGTTCGTGATCGTCCCCGACAAGGTGGGATCCCACGAGATTCCCTCCATCTCCTTTCCGTACTTCGATCCTCAAGCGCAGGCGATGAAGACCGGCGTCACCGACGCCATTGCTTTCGTCGTCACCGACGCGGCGGCGACCCCATCGTCCGGGGCCCCGAAAAAGCCCACCGGGTCTATCGCTTTACGCGCGGATCTCGACGAACCGCAGAGGGATCTCGCCCCCATGGCCATCGGCCTCGCGCTGCTCACGCTCGGCGCGCAGGCCTACGTCTGGAGGCGAAGGCCCACCTCGGTGGTCGCCCACGGACGAAGCAAGAGCGCGATTCAAGCCGCACTCCGGGAACTGCGCGATGAGAGCGTGATTCAGGGGACTAAAGAACGCGCGGCGACGAAGATTCAGGGCGCGATCGATTCCGTGTTCGGTCCTCGGGCGGAATGGCCCACGGACGATCTCGGGGATCGTCTGCGAAGCCTCGCCGACGATCTCGAGTTCCTTCGCTTCGCCCCTCAACTCGGCAGCTACGAAGCAAAGCTCAAGGAAGTCCGCGAGCGAGCCACCGCGATTCTGGAGGCGCTGTCGTGAGACTCGTCACGCCTCTTCTGGCGGTGCTCCTCTGGATACCCATGGCGGAAGCGCAGGCGCAGACTTCGGTAGAGGCGCCCACCGCGGTCTTCAGGCGCGGCAACGAAAGTGCGGCCCGCAGCCAGTGGGACGCAGCGCTCGGCGCTTACGCGGAGATCGAGAAACAAGGAGTCCGCGCGCCTTCGCTCTACTGGAACTGGGCTCAGACCGCTGCCGCTGCCGGGAAGAAGGGGGAAGCGCTCTGGGCTGTTCTCCGCGCGCGCGAACTGGCCCCCGCGGACTCGAGTCTCAGTCGTGAAATCGAGAGACTCCGCGCCGAACTTGGCCTCGATCCTTCCGAGGTCTCACTGGGGCTCCTCGGCGACCTGCGCGTTCAGGCGAGACGCTACCGTCTCGACCTGGCTGCGATGGTCTTCCTGGGGATATCCCTTGGCGCCCTCTTCGGAAAGAAGAGGCGAACCACACTCAGCCGCGCGGCGTTAGTCACCGGCCTTCTCCTTGCTCTGCCCTTCTTCGGGGGAGCGTGGCGCGAGCCGCGAGGGGTGGTCATCCAGAAAGACGCGCCGCTTCTCGACATCCCTCGCAACGACGCCATCGCCCTCGCCAATCTTCGTGAAGGCGAGGCCGTGCCGCTTCTGGCTTTCGAAGGCGACTACGTCAGGATTCAGGATGCGTCCGGCGCGCGCGGTTTTGCGCACCGGGACGATGTGCGGAAGATAGGAATGGAATGACTGCGCCGGCCACGATGACCTTCGACGGAGACGCGCTGCGCCTGCTCGATCAGCGCGCGCTGCCCGGCGAGGTTCGCTACGAGCTTTGTCGCACCGCGGATGAAACCGCGCGTGCCATTCAAACCCTCGTGGTCCGGGGTGCGCCCGCGATCGGTGTCGCCGCCGCCTTTGGAGTCGCCCTTGCCGCGAAACGGGCAAACGAAGCAGGAGCGCCGCTCGATCCTGCGCTGGATGCTGCGCACGAGATCCTCGCGCGGAGCCGGCCTACCGCGGTCAACCTGTTCTGGGCGCTCGAGCAGATGCGTGCCGCGCGCGCCAAAGTGCTCGCGAGTTCCGCCGGCGCCGTCGTGGACGCCTTGATCGCGGCGGCAACGAAGATCCTCAACGACGATGTGGCTTCCTGCCGCGCCTTGAGCGAATTTGGCGCGGCCCTGTTCCCCGAGCATGCCCGTGTTCTCACTCACTGCAACGCCGGCGCCCTTGCCACCGCCGGTTACGGCACTGCGCTCGGCGTCATCCGCTCCGCGCACCGTCAGGGCAAGGTGACGCGCGTGTTCGCGGATGAAACCCGTCCGGTCCTCCAGGGCGCGCGCCTCACCGCGTGGGAGCTCGTCAACGAGGGCATTCCCACGACCCTGATCACCGATTCGATGGCCGGCGCTCTGATGGCCCGGGGCGAAATCAACTGCGTGGTCGTGGGCGCGGATCGCATCACCGCCAACGGGGATGTGATCAACAAGATCGGCACGTACACCGTGGCGGTCCTGGCCCGCGAACACAGGATTCCGTTCTTCGTCGCCGCGCCCCGCTCCACCTTCGATCTGGCCACACCCTCGGGCGATCGCGTCACCATCGAGGAGCGCAACCCCGAGGAAGTCCTGAATGTGGGCGGCGTCCGAATGGCGCCCCTGGGCGTCGACGTTCGAAATCCCGCGTTCGATGTGACCCCCGCCGCGCTGGTCACCGCGATCGTCTGCGAGACCGGCATCGCCCGCGCCCCGTTTGGCTCGGATCTCGTCCGGCTGAGCGCCCTGCCCTTCGATCCGGGCCCACCGGCGTCCGTTTCCTGAGATTTCGGTTTTCCCCACCCCGATTTCCTAAACTACGCCTGACTTTGCTTCTTTGAGGAACGCATGAATATTGGACTTTTTTCGGGCCCGGCTTCGAAAGTGTCGGCCGACCTTCTGGTCTTTCTCGTCGATGAGAAGGAGAACATCCACACGATTGACGATCCCGAGATCGCCGCCGTGGTGGACGATGCGGCCGCGCGTTTCCGGGCGCGCTCGTTGACTCGCGAACTCATCCAGAAAGTGGGCGATCGCAACCTCGTCGTCTTCTCCTCGAGCCACATCCGCGGCCTCAACACCTGGGAGACCCTCAAGACGGTGGTGGCGCGCGCCATCCGCCTCGCCCGCGACCTCGGCCTGCCTCGTGTGGCCATCTTCTGCAACCACCCAGATGCCGCTCCCCTCGTGGGCAAGGCCGTGGAAGGCGCGGTCCTCGGCGCGTACACTTTCGACCGCCACCGCCTGGAAAAGGAACGCTTCTTCAAGGAGAAGTTGTCGCTCGAGATCGTGGTTCACCCGGACCACCAGGCCGATGCCGAGGCGCGCAAGGCCCGCTACGCGTGGGTTTCCGAGAACGTCAACGTCGCGCGCGACCTGATCAACGAACCCGCGAACATCGTGAACCCGGTTGTTCTCGCGGAACGGGCGCAGCAGATTGCCCTCGAGACCGGCCTTCAATGCGAGGTTCTCGACGAAACCGCGCTCAAGGCGAAGGGTTATCGCGGCCTCCTTCACGTGGGCGCGGGCAGCGCCACGCCGCCCCGGATGGTCATTCTTCGGCACATTCCGCGTCAGAGTTCAGCGGAGACCATCGCCCTGGTCGGCAAGGGTCTCACTTTCGACTCGGGAGGCATTTCGATCAAGCCCGCCGACAAGATGTGGGAAATGAAAGGCGACATGGCGGGCGCCGCCGCCGTACTTGCGGCCATGCGGACCATCGCGAAACTGCAGCCGAGCGTCCGCGTCATCGGCATCCTGTGCTGCGCGGAAAACATGCCGGGCAATCAGGCCAACCGTCCCGGCGATATCTTTGTCGCCCGGAACGGCAAGAGTGTGATGGTCGATAACACGGACGCCGAGGGCCGGCTCGTTCTTTCGGATGGTCTCGCGCGCGCGGGCGAAGAGGGCGCCACCCACGTGATCGATATCGCGACACTCACCGGCGCCGTCGTGCGCGCCCTCGGCCCTTCGGTCGCTGGTGTGCTCGGGACCAACCGCGACCTGATTCGCCGTGTCATCGCCGCGGGCGAAAGCCATGGGGAGGCGTACTGGGAGTTGCCGCTCGTCGAGGAGTATCGGGACTCTCTGAAGACGCCCTACGCGGACATCAATAACATCGCGTCGGGCGGCGTCGCCGGCGCCATCACGGCCGCCCTCTTCCTGCGCGAGTTCGTGCCCGAAGGTGTCGCGTGGGCCCACCTCGACATCGCGGGTCCGATGTTCAAGGACCGCGAGTGGCGCTACTACGAGGCGGGCGCGCTCGGTTTTGGCGTCAAGACACTTGTCCATCTGGTCGAACGCTTCCGAGAGACCACCTAAGCGATGAACGTGGCGGTTTCACCGCTGCTGTTCGGTCTTATCGCCGCCATCGCCAACGTCGCGGGGGGGCTCATCCTCGTTTCCAGACGCCACTGGAACGACCTCATCCTGCGCTATTTCGTGGCCCTCGGCGCCGGCTTCATGCTGGCGACGACCCTCGTTCACATGCTTCCAGTTGCGGTCGCGAACTCCGAACGGGGACCGCTGCTTATCCTCGCAGGCTACTTTCTCGTCCACTTCTTCGAACACACCGTGGCTCCGCATTTCCACTTCGGCGAGGAGACCCACTCTCACGTGATGGAGAAGCCGGGCGCTCACTGGACGGCGCTCGCCGGGCTCTCCGTTCATGCGTTCTTCGACGGCCTCTCCATCGCGTCGGGACTCGCGGTCTCGCAGTCCCTGGGGGTTCTGGTCTTCGTGGCCATCCTGCTCCACAAACTCCCCGAAGGCTTCACGGTTGCGTCGATCGCGGTCGCGTCGGGGCAAGGCCGCCGAGGCGCACTGCGCGCTTCGCTCGTCCTCGCCGCGGCCACACTCATCGGCGCGCTTTCCCTGGTCGATCCTGCGTGGGTGGGCGTGGCCCTGCCCCTTTCCACGGGCGTCACGCTTTATGTCGCGGCATCCGACCTCATCCCCGAGGTCAATGCGATACGAGGCATCAAGATGGCGGCCGCGGTGTTCCTCGGCGTCGCCCTTTCACTCCTGGGCGGCCAGTTGCTCCACGTGGCGGGACTCCACTGAAAGGAAAGGGGCAACCCTTCGGCAGGTCGCCAGCGGAATGCGACTCAGGGCAAGCCTTCAACAGTCAGCCCAGAGCGAGTAGGGGCGAGCGCGTCAGGCGGGGTGCTTGAACGCCCCCATGAACTCCTTCAGCATCATCGGATTGTTGCTCTTGATTGCTCCGGTGATGAAGTCGGTGGCGGAAGGCGTCTTCTTCCCGGTCCAGACATCGAGGAAGATCTTCGACGTCGACTTGAAGAAACAATCCGCGTCGTCCGTCTTTCCGGCCTTCACCGAGCACGCGTCAGGGCCGATCGACACCGTCCACTTCTCGACGTCATCGAGGGAGAAGTAGAAAGTCCGTGGCGTCTTCACGCTGCCCTTGACGAACATCTGGGGCAGGGTCTCGAACATCTGGGCGACTTCGCTCTTTGGCATGTTCAGTTCTTGACCTTCGGGAGGGTGTCGACGAACTCGGAAACCAGCTTCTTCTGGGCCTCGGGACTCATGGACGAGGCCACGATCTTCGAAGCGCCCAGGATGGCGAGATCCGCCACTTCTTCCCGCAGCTTGGCGAGCGCCACCGACGTCTCCCGCGCGATCTGCTCTTTCGCCCGGCGGACGATGTCGTCGCCCTCCGTGCGCGCTTTCGCCATCAGGTCGACCTTGAACTCCTCGGCCTCCCTGGTGGCCTTCTTGATGATCTCTTCCCGCTCGGCGCCGATCTGGCGGACCAGATCCTTATGCTGAGCGAGCAGGGCCGCGGCTTCCGCGTTGGCCTTTTGAGATCCCTCGAGAGCTTCCCGGATCGACTTCTCGCGTTCGTCGATGGCCTTGAGCAGCGGCCCCCACGCGAACTTCGAGAGGACGCCGACGAACATCAGGAAGAGGATGATCGTGAACAACGACAACATCCAGTTGATGTCCGTCAGCCCCCCGGCGAGCAGGGGGAGTGCGGCCAATTTCGCGAACACGGTTTTTGGGGCTACTTGTTCGCGAGGATGATCGCGATAACGAGCGCAAAGAGAGTAGCGCCTTCGATCAGGCCGGCGGCCACGATCATGGCGCCGCGCACATCACCGGCCGCGTTGGGCTGGCGGGCGATGCCTTCCATGGCCGAAGCGGCCAGCTTGCCGATGCCAAGACCGCCGCCGATGATGGCGAGACCGCTGCCGATGCCGGCCGCGAGATAGGCGTAGCCTACGGGGTTATCCATTTGTTTCTAGCTCCTGGGTGAAGACGTTTCTGGTTTTTTGTGGAACGGATTCTAGTGCGAGGGATGCGCGTACATCCCGATGAAGATGGCGGAGAACAAAGTGAAGACATAAGCCTGGATGAAGGCCACCAGGACCTCGAGGCACATGATGAAGAGGGCCATCCCGAGGGACACGGGGATCATAGCCACGCCGAACCCAAAAGACGTCTGGGCCATCACCGGAACCAGCATCAGCAGCGCGGTGATCATCATGTGGCCGGCCAGCATGTTGGCGAAGAGGCGGACCATGAGGGCAAACGGCTTCGTGAACATGCCCAGGACCTCGATCGGGATCATCACCACCAGAAGCGGAGCGGGCAGGCCGTGGGGAATCAGGTTCTTGAAGTGTCCGGCCACGCCGTATTTCGACAGCCCCGCGTACTGCTGGGCGAGGAACGAAATGAAGGCCAGGGCGAAGGTCACCGAAATGTTCCCGGTCGAGGTGGCGCTGAAGGGCATGAGACCAAAGAGGGCTGCAACCAGAATGAAGAAGAAGAAGCTCAGCAGGAGGGGCGTGTACTTGGCGCCGTCGCCGTGGCCGATGTTCTTCTCCGCGATCTCATCGCGGACGTAGACCACCAGGGATTCGACCGCGGAACCGATACCGCTGGGCGCGCCGTTCTTGTAACTTGCGATGGCGAGCCGCGAGATCCCGAAGACGAGAGCCATCACGGTGATGAGGAAGAAGAGATGTTTCGTCGGGAAAGCGATGGGCAGGCCGAGCGGACGGTAATCCGGCTGATCCACCACATGGTGCATCAGGATTTCCCCAGGGGTTTCGCCATGGCCGGCTTCAGCGGCAGCGTGGCTTTCGGCGGGCGGCGCTGCGGTGGTGGTGCTTGCCTCGACGGGCGTCGCAGCGCTGGTGGCGCCAGCCTCGACGACGGGCGCTGAAGGTGTCGGCGAAGCTTCGTGCTGAGGCGCCGCGGAAACCGCCAGGGCGAGAAGGAACGCGCCGAGCATCATGATTGTGGAACCCTCGGTGAGAAGTTCTGTCGCGACCACACCGCCGTTTCGGCGGCAGTGAAGAGTGCTGTGAAAGTCAGCAGGGCAGCGGCGAAAGGCGCTTCAGGCAGGTGGAGGACCCGCAGACCGATCACGAAGCCCGCGAGGGTCAAACCCATTCGAAGCACCATCCCTCCCAGGACCGCCCCGAAAAAGGCCTTTGTCGAGGACCACCTTGAGCCGAGATGCGACAAAGCAAGCGCGCCGATGGCGTTTACGGTTGCGAGGAGGGCCGAGAACAGCACCGCGGTCTCGGCCCCGCGGTCAGTGGAAAGCCCGATCACCAGCACGCAGGAAGCGGCCGCGAACACGGTCATGGCGAACGCGAGGTGCAACGATGTCTTCAAGGCTTTGTGACTCTGTCGGATCGAGGGTCGGGGTTTTGGGTGGGGGTTTTCGGCCGGTTTAGGTTCGAGGCGGTCCGCACGAACTGGACGAGGGCGATCAGCACCCCCAGAGAGCCAAACAACAGGGAGAGCCAAGGTTTCGTCCCCACGAATCCGTCGAGCCAGTAACCGAAGGCGAAAAACAGCCCGACGGTTGCCGCAAGCGCTGTGCCCATGCCGAGATACGGGGCGCTTTCGCGCAGAACCCTGGCGAAATCACTTGCGGGTGTATTTCGCTTGGGGAGCATGCCCGTTTCTCGTCCTGAACTAGCGACTATCGACCTGATTTTGGAGACGGATACCGCGAAGCACCCGTCATTTGCTGGGCGAGAGACTACCAGAAAACATGCCGTGCTCGGTGTTTCCGGCGACCAGGTCGAGGGCGTGGAGAAGCACGGGAGCAAGAGCTGCCAGGCCCTCCGAAACCCCCCGCGGCGATCCGGGGAGATTCACGAGCAGGCTCCGGCCTCGGATCCCGCAAACCCCTCGGGACAAGGCGGCGAAGGCTGTTTTGTCGAGGCCGCGCAGGCGGATCAGTTCGGCGAGGCCGGGTGCCTCCCGGTCGATCACTCGCCGGGTTGCCTCGGGTGTCACATCCCTCGGCCCAAGGCCGGTACCGCCCGTGGTGACCACGAGGTCGGCGCGTGCGGCCGAGAAGATCAGCAGTTCAGCGATCCGGTCGGCGTCATCGGGGACGACGAGGGGTCCGTCGGCGGTAAGTCCGAGGGAGGCGAGGCCCCGCAAAGCCTCGGGGCCGGACACGTCCACACGGGTTCCGGCGTGGGCGGAATCGCTGACGGTGATGACCACGGCGGTTCTGGTTTCCAAGGATTTAGCACGCGCATGATAGAAGACTTGGTGTGATCCACTTCGTCCTCGCCGCACTGGGCCTGCTTCAATCCGCAGGCGATACCTATTCCCTGCGCGCCGTGGTCACCGACGCGAAGAATGCGCCCATGCGGGACCTCGAACTCTCCGACGTGTCCCTCACCGCCGGGGGCGCCACGGTGCCCCTCACCCGCTTCGAGAGGGACGAGCGTCCTTCGCGTGTGGCTCTTCTCATCGATTCCTCCCTGCCCATGGGAACCGCGTACCGCCTCCAGTTCATGGACGCGGCGAAGGCGTTCGTCGCCTCGCTCCCGGCGACCACCCGTATCAGCGTCTGGACCACAGGAGATCGTCCCCACAAGGTGATCGATGATCTGAGCCTCGATGAAGAGGGCGGTGGGCGGCAAGTCGCGGCGCGCCTCAGTCTCGTGGCGCCGTCGGGCGGAAACACGCTCTTGGACGCCCTGGTCGAAGCGTCCGAAGATCTGCAGAAGAAGGAAGGCGAACGGAGCATCGTCGTCTTCATTTCCGGCTCGGGTCCGGGATTCGCGAACGATGTGCGCGAGGGAATTGTCGACCGCGTCCTCAAGACAAAGGTCGAGGTGGCAGGGGTGCTCGTCTCCGAGCGTGGCGAGACGGCGGGTGGAGGAGACGTGGCCCAGGAAGACTACGACTACGTCGTGAGTCGCCTGACCGAGGTCACGGCCGGGCGCGAGGAGCGACCGCTGAGCGTGATGGGGACCGGTTCGGCCCTGCAGCGAGTAGCGGCAGACCTGCGATCGACGTATCGTCTCGCTTATTCCTATTCCGGCTCAGACCGCCGTCCGAAGATCGCGCTTCAAGTGGCGCGACCCAAGGTGAAGGTCAGATTATCCACGCCGCAAAAAGAGACTTCTTCGCCTTGATTTCCCGATTTCGTGCCGTCGTTCTCGGTTCCACCGTCGCCGTTCTCGCGAGCGCCGCTTTCGTGGTCGCTCAGTCGCAGGGCCAGCCACCGCTCACCTTCGGCACCGGCATCGAGATCATCAACCTTACGGTCACGGTCACCGACGCGCAGGGCCGTCTGGTGCCTGGTCTCGGCCGCGACACCTTCGCGGTCTATGAAGATGGGGTCAAGCAGGAGTTGGCGCTCTTCAACAAGGACCGCCTTCCCCTCAGTGTCGTCCTGCTGATGGATTCGTCGGCCTCGATGGAAGACAAAGTGGTCCCGGCCCGCGCCGCCGCGAAGCGTTTTGTCTCCACGCTCGTCACGGAAGATCGCGCCCGGGTCGTCGCGTTCAACAACAAGATCGACGTGCTGCAGGACTTCACCAACGACAAAGAGGCGCTGATCAGCGGAATTGATCGGCTGCAGCCCGCGGGCTCGACCGCCCTGCACAATGCCTTCTACATCTCCATCAAGGAACTCCAGAAGGAAAAGCAGTCGGGGCCGGGCGCGCGCCGCCAGGCCATCATCCTGCTTTCCGACGGCGAGAACACGTCGTCGATCGTCACCGACGAACAGGTTATCGACCTCGCCCGCAAGGCCGAGATCTCCATCTACTCGATCCGGCTCACTTCCGATTTCGAGGGCGACAAGGGTCGCGCCGCCTTTTCCCAGGCGACGCATCTGCTCTCCGTGCTCGCCCGCGAGACCGGCGGGCAGGCGTTTTTCCCTGCCCAGATTCAAGAACTCGAATCGGTCTACGACCGGATCGCCGAGGAGATGCGGACCCAGTACAGTCTGGGCTACGTACCGACCAACGCCAGAAGAGACGGCCGCTACCGCCGCATCGTGGTGCGCATTCCCTCGCGCGACAATGTGGTGCTGCGTTACAAGCTCGGGTACTTCGGTCCCAGGGCCTGACCCCGACAAAGCAGGAGAGTCCGCCCATGCCACGCGCCATCATCGTCGGGAGCGGTTCGGAGATCGCGAAAAACCGGATCACCAACGACGTCCTGTCCAAGGTCCTCGACACCAACGATGCCTGGGTACGGGAGCGAAGCGGGGTCGAGACCCGCTACTACGTGGATGCCGGCACCTCGACCTCGGACCTGGGCGTCGCGGCCGCGGAGCGGGCGATCGAGAACAGCGGCGTCCCGCGCGAGGAGATCGATCTCGTCATCTCGGCCACGATGACACCCGACTACTATTTCCCGGGCAACTCCGGGATCTACCAGAACCGGCTCGGCCTCCGACAGATTCCCTGTTTCGACATCCGCCAGCAATGCGCGGGTTTTCTCTACGGCCTTCAGCTGGCCGACGCGCACATCCGCTCCGGTCTCGCGAGAAACATTCTCCTCGTTGGCGCCGAGGTCCACACCGGTTTCATGCCCTTCTCCCAGAAGACCTGGGATGTGATTTACGGTCGTGACCCGGGCCCGATTTCTCCCGAGGACTTCGAGTGGAACTCCCGCTTCCGCCACCTCCTCGTCCTCTTTGGCGACGCCGCGTCGTCCGTCGTCATCAAGGCGCATGAGGGCGAAGATCGCGGCATCGTCGAGACCATTCTCTGCGGCGACGGAAAAGACCTCGAGAAGCTCTATGTGCCGGGCACTGGCTTCCGCTTCCGCCCATACACGAGCCCCGAGCAGTTCCAGCGTGGCGATCACGTCCCGGTGATGGACGGCAAGGCCGTGTTCAAGATGGCCACGACCCGGATGATCGAAGTGGCGACCGAGGTGATGAAGCGCCACGGTGTCACCGTCGCCGATCTCTCCCTTGTCCTGATGCACCAGGCCAACATGCGCATCAACGAATACTGTGCGAAGCAGCTCGGCATTCCCGCCGACAAAGTGATTCACAATATCGAGCGCTACGGCAACACCACCGCGGCCACCATTCCTCTTCTTTTCGACGAGGCCGCGCGGGGCGGCATGGTGAAGAAGGGCGACCTCATCCTCATGGTCGCCTTCGGCGCCGGGATGAACTGGGGCGCCACCCTGATGCGCGCGTAGAAATCAGTCCGCGGCGGGCTTGGATCCGGGGCGGGCGATCTCACCCGTCGCCTTGTGGTCCTGGTGATAGTAGTAGTAGTACTGACCGCGCGTCTTGGCGTCCAGAGCGTTGATCACGACGCCGATAAGGTTGGGCGTCGCCTTCTGCAGAGCCGCGATGTTCCGTTTGATCGCCCTCTTGTCGACCTTGTTGTGCTGCACCACGTACACCGCGAGGTCGCAGTAGCGCGCGAGGAGCAACGCGTCTGTGACCGAGGCCAGAGGCGGCGAGTCAACGAGGATCCAGTCGAAGTGGCGACGGAGGCGATCGAGCAGGTCGCCCAGCTGTTTTCGCGCGATCAGCGCTGGAGGGTTCGGAGGCAGGGCGCCCGCGGTGAGCACGAAGAGGTTCGGCGACTTCGTCGGCTGAATCAGCTTGTCCAGTTCCTCGCGCTTGATGAAGTAGTCGCTGAAACCGGGCTCCTTATTGACGCCGAGCCGGCGATGAACCTGGGCCCGCCGCAGGTCGAGATCCATCACCAGCGTTTTCTCACCCGAGGCGGCGAGGAGCTTCGCCAGGTTCACGATGGTCGCCGTCTTTCCTTCCTGGGGCGCGGTGCCGGTGACGAGAACCACCTGGCCCGAGTCCTCGCGCCGCGCGAAGATGAGCGCGGTGCGGAGGTTCTGGTAGGCCTCGGTGACGAGATGCACGTTCGTCTCGTCGTGTTTCGGCACGGCAGCGAGAAGATCGAGGTGGAGGTACCGCTCCACCTCGTCCGGGTCCTTGATGGTGTTGTCGAAGTAGTCCCGGCCGAGGACCAGGCCCACACCCAGAAGCAGTCCGATGACGAGGCCCATGAGAGCGGCCCGCTTCTGGTCGGGCCGGACCTTGCGGGCCCCCGCGGCCTTCTCGATGAGAGCGATGTTGTTGGTCTGGACCGAGGCCGCGATGTTCGACTCGTTCAGTTTCTGAAGGAGAACCTCGTAAAGGCCGGATGCCGAACTCGCCTGTTTCTTGATGGTGTCAAGCTCGGCCACGCGGCGGTTCTGGGTGGCCGCGATCCGCTTCTGCCCTTCCGCCGCTCCTTGAAGCTGGGCCTCTCGCTTCTGAAGCTGCGAGCGTTCCTTCTCCATGAGGGCGATCACGTCGGTCGCCCGCTCGTCCTTCTTCTGCCGAAGGCCCTTGAGCAATCCGTCGATTCTCACGATCTCGGGATGGGTGTCGCGATACTTCTCCTTGAGCCTCTGCCGCTCCAGACCCATCGCGGTCACCTGCGCCTGCAGGCCGACCCAGGTCGAATCCTGGGCGATCTGCGGCACGCTCTCGAGC
>CAYNHK010000093.1:0-18506 GCA_964396875.1 uncultured Acidobacteriota bacterium
GAGAAGGATCGCGACGAGGGATCCCGTCGAGCCACTACCAGGCTTGGTAGTCGGAGGACGGGTTTGCTTCGGCCCGGCACCAACGGCCTGGGGCCTCGCAATGACGGCTCACAGCATGCCCTCGGTCGCCGTCACCGGTTACGTCTCGTGCCCAACTCCCTCCGGACATCTTTCTCGATGTCGCGGGCTTTGATCGCCTCGCGCTTGTCGTGCGACTTCCGGCCGCGAGCCAGGCCGATCTCGAACTTCACCCGCCCGCCCTTGAAGTAGGCCTTGAGAGGAATGAGGGTCAGGCCCTTCTCGGTCACCTTGCCCCCGATCTTCATGATGTCCTTCTTGTGCATGAGGAGCTTGCGCTGCCGTTCTTCGGAGTGATTCGCGCGGTTTCCGTGGGAATAGGGCGCCACCGAGGCGCCGGAAAGGAACAACTCGCCGTTCCGGAACTCGACGTAGCTGTCGCGGAACTGGAACCCGTTCTCACGAAACGCCTTCACCTCGGTGCCGCGCAGGGCGATGCCCACCTCGTGCTTTTCAAGAATGTCGAATTCGTGTTGCGCCTTGCGGTTGGTGGCGAGGATGCGGATCTCTTCGCCGTCGGTGCGCTTCGCGGGAGCGGTCAAGGTGTATTGATGATAAGCGGTCGAATAGACTAGGCCGGAGGTCAAACAGAGTGGACACATCATCAACCCCGAAGAAGAACCTGGGCCGCAACGACCCATGCCACTGCGGCTCCGGGAAGAAGTACAAGCAGTGTCACCTCGACAAGGACGAGCAGGCCGCGCGCGAAGTCCGCGCCAAAGCCGCCGCCGAAGCCGAGAAGAACGCCCCCGCTCCCGAACCGTCCAGGGACGGCGACAAGCCCGGGATCAAGTCCCACGACAAGCCAAACTTCCACGAGCAGCGTGGAAGAGGCGGCGCCAACACCAAGGGCTTCCAGCGCGCATCGTCGGTTCGCAAGGTCGGCGGCGGAAGCTAGCAAGCGCTCGCAAGAGCGCTTTGCATCGTCCCTGCGAAAGCCGGGATCCCTGTGAACCAGATCCCCATGACGTTTCGGACCGGCGCGATCTGCGCTTATCTGCTCGCAGCGCCCCTCGCCACGGCTCAGCCGACGAGTGATCCGACACCGGCCAAGCGGGCTGAGGCCGTGCGCGTCCCCAATGACTCGCTTCATCTCGACGGTCGGGCCGACGAGGCCCACTGGGCCGATATCCCGCCGATTGTCGACTTCGTTCAGAAGGAACCGGTTTTCGGCGTGCCGCCCAGGGAGGCGATGGAGATTCGCTTCGCCTACGATGACCAGGCGTTGTGGGTGGCCGCGCGGATGGAGGTCAAGGACCGCGAGCTTCAAGCGCCCCTGACGCGACGCGACAACACGTCCAAGTCGGAGCATCTGTGGATTTCGCTCGACACCTATCACGACAAGCGGACCGCCTACTCGTTCGGGGTGAGCGCTTCCGGCGTTCGCCTCGACTTCCTTCATCGTTCGGACAGTGAATGGGACCGCGATTCGGGCTACGACCCGGTCTGGCAGGCGAGGACGGAGCGGACCGAAAAGGGCTGGACCGCGGAGTTCCGGATCCCATTCTCGCAGCTGCGATTCAATGCGGAAGACACGCAGATCTGGGGACTCAATGTAGATCGCTGGATCCCCTCCCGGAATGAAGATGTCTTCTGGATCCCGATTCCGAAGGACGAAACCGGCTGGTCCTCGCGGATGGGGGAGCTTCACGGAATCAGGGGTATCAAGCCGAGCCGGCGTGTCGAACTGTTGCCCTATGCCGCAGCCACGGGTGTTGCCGGCGAGGATGAAGGCACGCCGTTCCGCGACGGGTGGGATCAGCGGGCCCGTGTGGGCCTCGACTTCAAGATGGGGCTTGGACCAAACCTCACCCTCGAGTCGACGATCCGGCCCGACTTCGGTCAGGTGGAGGCCGATCCGGCCGAAGTGAACCTCTCCGCTTTCGAGACCTTCTTCTCCGAAAAGCGACCGTTTTTCACCGAGGGCGCTTCGATCTTCAACGGGGTAGAGGGTTACTTCTACTCCCGCCGCATCGGGGGAGCGCCCCGCGGCGACGCTTCAGGGGATGCGGTCGAGTACCCGCGCAGTTCGGAGATCCTTGCCGCCGCGAAACTCTCAGGGCGGCTTGCCTCCGGCTTGACGGTCGGAGGGCTCTTCGCGATCACCGACGACGAATCCGCGCGCATTTTCGACACGGGCACACGGCGGGTGAGCCAGGTGAAGGTCGGCCCGCGCACTTCGTACGGCGTGGTTCGGGTCAAACAGGAACTTGGCGAGAATGGCTCAGGAGTTTCCTTCTTCGTCTCGGGGGTCGTGCGCGACTTCGATCGAAAGGGTCCGTTGGCCGGGCTCTACAACCGGAACGCCTTCACGACCGCGGTCGATTTCACCCACCGCTTCGCCAACCGGACATACGTGGTGAGCGGCAACGCGGGGTTCACCCGAGTGGCGGGAGAGGCGGCCAACATCGAACGTCTGCAGCGCTCGAGCGCCCGGTATTTCCAGAGACCCGACGCCACCCACGTGCGCCTCGATCCGACCCGTCGTTCGCTCGACGGAGGTTCGGGCGCTCTGAGCTTCGCCAAGGCCGAGGGCAACGTCACCTTCGACGTGTCGGTCGGCTTCGAGACGCCCGGGACCGAGCGCAACGACATCGGCTCCCTTCAGACCGCGGATGGCCGGTCTGTGTTCGCCTCGGTTCAGTACCGGCAACCGAAACCCGGTTTCTTCTACCAATGGTCGACCGGAGTGTCCGCGAACGCGGAGGAGAACCATGCCGGCGAACTCCAGGAGCGGGAGATCGAGGCGCGGGCTCAGGTCACCTGGCGCAACTTCTGGGAGACCTTCCTCGAAGTCGAACTTCGGGGCGCGGCGCAGGATCAGCGCCTCACCCGGGGAGGACCCAGCATGGGCACGCCCCGGGCGTGGAGCGTCGATCTCGAAGGCGGGAACCGGTTCCAGAGTCCGAAGCGCTTCTACGTTTCCATCGAAGTCGCGGGTGATGAGGATGGCGGCTCGGATCGAGGCGTGAGCGGATCGCTTTCATGGCAGGTGAGCCCGCGCGTCTCCCTGCAGCTCAACCCCGAATACGAAGTCTCGACCACCGCGCGCCAGTACGTCGACACTCTCGAGGGCGGGCGGGCTGCCACCTACGGCCGGCGCTACGTCTTCGCGGCGGTCGATCAGCGGACTTTGCTGACCCAGTTTCGAGCGAGTCTCATCCTGAAGCCCGATCTCACCCTCGACGTCTACGCCGAACCCTTCGCGGCGAGCGGCCGCTATCGCGACTACGGCGAACTCCTGGCTCCGCGAAGCCGCGCGCTTCGCAGCTACGGCGAGGATGGAACGCAGCTCCTCGCGAACCCGGACGGGACGCGGACGGTCCGGGATGGCGCCGCGGCGTTCACGATCGACGACAACGACTTCCGCGAGTTGTCCTTCCGCAGCAACGTGGTGCTCCGATGGGAGTACCGCCCGGGAAGCACGTTCTACGCGGTGTGGCAGCAGGACCGGTCGGATTCCGCGCGTTTCTCGAGAGCCGGTTTTTCCGACCTGCTCGACTCGCTTTCCGCCCGCGGCGACAATATCTTCGCTCTGAAGGCGAGTTTCTTCTGGGGTGGGAAATAGGCAAGGCAGCCGGTTTCATTTCGATGGGGGCGGACATGGGCAAGGTGGCGGCGGCGATGGTTCTGGCGGTGGTGGGCGGAGTGGCGGCGGATGCGGCCCCCGCGCGCTGGGTTGAAATCAGCAGTCCTCATTTCACGGTGGTGACGAACTCCGGCGAGAAGGAGGGTCGGCGCACCGCCTGGCAGTTCGAGCAGATTCGTCAGGCTCTTCTCGTCGTCTGGCCCTGGGCGAAGATCGACGGCGGGCGGCCGATCACGATCTTCGCGGTCAAAGACGAAGCGACGCTCAAGACCCTTGGTCCGCAGTACTGGGAGGGGAAGCGCTACCGTCCCGCGTCCTTCTGGGCGACGGGGGAGGATCGGCAGTTCATAGCGCTTCGCACCGACATCCCCGAGCCGTCCGACGTCGGAGAAAATCCTTACCAGTCGGCGTACTGGAACTACGCGAGCCTCGTATTTCATCGATCGATGCCTCGCGGTGTGCCCGAGTGGTACAGCCGGGGAGTGGCGGAAGTGCTGAGCAACACCATCGTTCGGGAGAAGGAACTCCATGTCGGTCGGCTCATGCAGAACCACCTCGATCGGATGCGGCAGGCCGTCGCCATTCCCCTGAACGACTTCCTCTCCGCGAGCCCCGGCTCGCGCTACCTCACAAGTGAGGTGGACGCGGCGCTCTTCGAATCGCAATCCTGGGTTTTCGTCCACTACCTCATGTTCGGAAATCGCGGGGAACACAGCGCGCGGGTCAACAGTTTCAACCGCCTGCTCCTGACCGGCACTCCGCCGGATGTGGCGATCAAGGAAGCATTCGGCCCGGACATGCGGCCGTTCTACGATGGCATGCGCGACTACCTTCGTAAGGCCATCTTCCAGTACGCGAAGATCCCGGTGGCTCTTGATCTGAAGTCAGAAGGTTTCCCTTCGCGCGGTGTGGCGGAGGCTGATTCCGCGGCGTTGCGGGCGAACCTCCTCATGGCGATGGGACGGCCGGTCGAGGCTCGGGCTTTCGCGGCCGAGGTGGGCAAGGCCGATCCAAAACACCCAGCTCCTTTCGAGGTCGTGGGGCTGCTTCTCGATCGGGAAGGGAGGCGCGAGGAGGCTTCGGCCGCGCTCGAGAAGGCGGTGCAGTCTGGTTCGAGCAGGGCCCACATTCACTATCGGCTCGCCCGGCTGCTCCAGCCCGCGGGCGGCGGAGCGCCTCCGGAGCGCGCCATCAATGAAAGGACCGCGGCTCTCCTCGAGCGCGCGATCGAAATCGAGCCCGGGTTCGCCAACGCGCTTTCGTTCCTCGCCGATGTGAAAGTGAACCTCGGAGCCTTCGCGGAGGCGGTGGTCCTCGCGGAGAAAGCCATGCAGACGGAGCCCGCGTCGATGCATCACCGGATGTCCCTCGCCCGCGCTTTGTGGAACGCCGGCCGCCACAATGATGGAGTTGCGGCGGCGAAAACCGCGCTGGCCGTTTCCCAGACGGATCAGGAGCGAGGTTACGCGCAGCGATTTCTCGACTTCGCCCGAGAACAGTCCGCGAGACTCCAGGCGCGCTCGACGGCCGGCTCCGCGAACGGCCAGACCAATTCGACCGGCGGGGTCAGCCCGGGCGTCGAGACCCGCGGAGCATCCCCGGCGCCGGTCCGGCTGGGTACTTCCGCAGCCGCCATCGGGCGGTGTTTCGCGCAGCGCGACAACGCCGCCTGCGCCGAAGCGCTACCCCTGCTGAGCGCGGCCTGTGACCAGAAGGAGGGTCAGGCGTGCCGAAGCCTCGGATCGCTTTACGACGGAGGCTTCGGTGTGCCGGTCGACAAGGCCAAGGCCGCCGCCGCCTACGACACGGGGTGTCGGGTCGCCCAGGATCTGCCAAGCTGCGCCCGCTACGCTGTGCTTCAGCACCAGGGCCTGGCG
Source organism: uncultured Acidobacteriota bacterium (assembly GCA_964396875.1). Lineage (GTDB taxonomy): Bacteria > Acidobacteriota > Vicinamibacteria > Fen-336 > JAGNNV01 > JAGNNV01. The sequence continues at coordinate 5,545 of CAYNHK010000093.1, forward strand.
GTGGCGCGCGGTGGCGCGACGGGCCTCGCCACGCTCGAACGACTCTGCGGCGAGAAGGTGGATGACGCGTGCATTGGATGGGCCCTGCTTCTCGCAGCCCCTCCCGAGAGGCTGGATGTTCCGAAGGCGCGGGGCCTGCTCCAAACCTCGTGCGATCGCGGTCAGGAAGAGGCTTGCCGGATCCTGAAGTCGATGCCGGTTCGCTGAGGCGGCGGACTTCCTAGGAACAGCTCCCCTGGCGCGCCACCGTGACGTGGGCGCCTCTGGCCATGCAGGCGTTCGAGTAGGTGACGCCGTCCGAGCCGCAAACCGGCGCGAACTCGAGAGTGCAGGCGAGGAGTTCACATTTCCCCGTGGCGCAGACCGAACCGCGCGCGCACATGTCGTCGCGTGTGCAGTCGGGTTCGGGGCTGCCGCACGCGGAGGCGAAAACCAGAAGGATCAGGGCGAGTCTCTTCATCTGGCCGGCGATCGTAACGGACAGATCCGGACGACGTGAAAGCAGTCAGGGCGGCCGGTTTGACACCCCGCCGCGCGGGGAGCATGATCCCGGGTGAAGGCGATCAAGTCCGCGCCTCACTCTCGAAGTTCCTCCCCCCGCGAGGATGCAACGAGGGCAAAGGGGTCACCAAACCTCGGGCGAGTCGGCGACGTTCTTTTCTTCAGCTGCGGACTTCGAGGCGGGGCTTGAAGGCCAAGGCTATTGAAGAAAGAGAAACCGTCATGACTCAAGCAGCCAAACTCAAAAGCGTCATCCGCGCCCGCGCGGGCAAGACCGGCGAGAGCTACACCACGGCGAGGCGTCAGGTCCTCGCCTCCCGGCCCCCCACCCCGCAAACGGTTCCGAAAGCCGAGCCCGAAACGAAGGCCCCGGCCCCCGCTCCGGGAGCACCGCCGGTCCGCGATCCTCGGGTGCCGCGGGGCGAGTTGTCGAACAACACCGCGATCAAGAGCACGGGGCACGACCTCGAATACTGGTTCAAGGTCCTCGACAAGTTCGGGAAGGCGAACGGCCATACGAAAGCGGCCGAGTTTCTGTACTCCGAGCACAAGGTGCAGGCCTGGCACGCCCAGATGATCACGGTCACGTGGGAGCGCCGCCGCGGCTTGCGGGAGGAGAACCAGAGCTGCACCGGGACGTTCCAGGTATCGGTGTCGCGCAGCATCCCCGCGTCGGCGGACTGGATCGTCGACTTCATCAACGACGCGAAAGCCCGGAAGGAGTGGCTCGACGCATGCTCGCCCGCCCTTCGCAAGGCGATGGAGGAGGCGTTCGCGAACGACAAGCGGATGGAGATGAAGAAAGCCGGCTACGCGCGCATGCGTTACAAGTGGCTCTCTTCCGTGGTTGAACTGCGTGTCTACGGCAAGCCCGGCCTGAAGTCGAGCATCGTCGCCGACAGCTCCGACCTGCCCGACGCCGACGCGGTGGCGGTGCGCCGTGAGGCCTTCGCCCAGGCCCTGGACCGATTGCGCGACATCGCGGCGGGGATCTGATCAGCCCGCGGAGCGCAGGGTAAAGAAGAAGGTCGAGCCGCGGCCCGCGCCCTCGGACTCGACCCACACCCTTCCGCCGTGGGCCTCCACGATCCGCTTCACCAGTGCGAGGCCCACGCCGGTCCCCTCGGTTCCCGGAGTCAGCTTCTCGAAGAGTTCGAAGACCTTGTCGCGGTGACGCGCGTCGATGCCGATGCCGTTGTCGCTCACGAAGAAGACGCTTTCGCCCTTGATTTCGCGAGCACCGAGGCGCACCACCGGATCTTTCTGCTGGCCCATGAACTTGGTCGCGTTCTCGACGAGGTTTTGAATCACCTCCACCAGGCGCCGCCGATCGCCGCGGACCACCGGAAGCCCAGGCAGGATCTCGAATTTCACGCCACGATCGAGCAGTGGCCCCCGAAGGAGGTCCGCCGCATCCCGGGCCACCTCCGCCATGGGCACGTCTTCGTCAGGGTTCAAGATGCGTCCCACGCGGGAGAGTTCGAGCAGATCCCGGAGGAGATCCTCCATCTTCGCGGCGGCCCGGTTGATCCGGCTGGCGTCCTCCGCGAAGGCCGCCATGTCGCCCGCCGCCGCGCTCGCCTCGAGGTGGCCCATGTAGCCGCGGATCGTGATCAGGGGACTCTTGAGGTCGTGTGAGACCGTGTAGGTGAACCGTTCCAGTTCGGCGTTCTTCACTTCGAGCAGCCGGTTCGCCTCCTGTATCTCGATCATCGACCGCTCGCGTTCGGTCACGTCCCGGAAAGTCCACACCCGTCCGACCGTGGTGTCGCCGAGCCGCTGGGGGCGCGAGAAACGTTCGAATACCCGGCCATCCTTGAGACGAAGCACGTCGTAGCTCTCGGCGTCGGGCTGGGCCAGGATCTGACGAGCGCGCGCCAGGAACCCCTCGGGATCGATTAACTGCCCGACCGCGTGACGCCCGAGTTCCTTCACATGCCGTCTCGTGGGGGTCAACATCTCGGGGGGGACGCGCCACATCGCCCCGAAACGCTCGTTCACATCGACGATGCCGCCCTGCGTGTTCTCGACGAGGATGCCGTCGGTGGCGGAGTCGAGGGTCGCGCGCACCAGCGACAGGGCGTGCCGCAGTCCCTCCTCCGCGCGTTTCTGGGCGGTGATGTCGCGCTGGGTCGACCAGGTCCGGATCAGCGCGCCGTCCTTGACGATGCCCACCACGGAACTCGTGGTCCACCGGGAGGCGCCCTTCTCGTCGATCCAGTTCGTCTCCCATTCCGTGGGCTCAAAACCCGAGGCGATGAAGTCGCGCACGTTGTCGATGTTCGACACCACCGCGCGCAGCCGCCGGACCTCCGAGAACATCCGGCCGGTAAGTGCGTCCGCGTCCTTGAGTCCGTAAAGCCGGGCCATGGCGTCGTTGCACTCGGCGACATAGGCGTGGTTCAGGACGTGGTCGAACTGCTCGTCGAGGCTCGCACCCTTCGGGAAGGGAGCGTTGAACTCCCAGCGCCATATGCCTTCGGTGCTGTGGGCCACGAAGGCCCGGTACCGCTCCTCGCTGTCCCGTAGCGCCGCGGCGGCCTCGGCGATGCTCCTGGTGCGGGTCTCCACCAGCTCCCGCAGGGATCTCGTCCAAAACACCGAGCCGAGGAGCACGCAGGCGATGGCGACAAGGAAGGCCCCGATGAGACCGGCGAACTCCTTGAGGGACCGCGGCCGCGGCGCCTCGGTCAGATGCTCCTCGACGATCCGGCTGAACTCGCCCGACTCGCGCAGCGTTCGCAGCGCGGGCCCGATCCAGGCCATCTCGGCCTCGCGGCCCCTGGACGTGGCCAGCCGGTAGGGCGACGCTCTGACGATCACTTCGTGCGCGTTGTTCACTCCGAGCCGGGCGAGGGCGGTGCGCAGCACAAGGGCGTTGCCCGCGACCGCCGTCGCCTGCCCTCCTCTCATCATGTCGATCGCCGCGGCGTGGTCCCGTGCGCTCAAGACGGTGGGCCGCGAGGCCTCGGGCAGGGCCATGAGCAGCTCGTGGGTCATCTCGCCTTCCTGAACGGCGACGCGCTCTTCCCGCAGGTCCATGACGCTCTCCGGATAGACCGTCCGGCCGGCGGGGAAGAGAACCGCGAGACGCACCGTCCAGGTCTCATCGAGAAATCCGATGCTCCTCGCTCGCTCCTCTGTGTAGGCCAGGCTCATGAGGTCGATGCGCCCGGCCTCCATTTCCTGGCGGATATCGTTCCACTTGCCGAGGCGGATTTCGAGCGATCGACCGGTGACCCGCGCGAGCGCGCGCACCAGGTCGACGTTCACGCCCTGAGGGAGGCCCGCTGGATCGAGGAACTCGTAAGGGGGGGACGCGTCGCCGCCGCCATACACCAGATCCGCTACGCCGGTCTCCTCCTTAGGGGTTCGGGTTCCGGGGGCGCCTTGCCCGAACGAAGGGGCCGCACACACCAGGGTGAGGAGAAGCGCGCCAGCCTGGATTGTCCGCGAATGCAAGGAAAACCTCCTACGGAGGGCGAAGGTTACCGCGACGCCGCCCGGTATCCTCCGATTCCATGAAACGGCGACACTCAGTTCGAACCCACGGGACGGCTCCTTGAAGGGCGGCCTTCGCCAGAAGCGCGTCAGCGAGCCTCATCCCATCACCGTGGACGGCCTCGACCTGATCTGGGAGAAACGGCATCCCATTCACCTCGACTGGCGCAAGGAACTGAAGGGCCTTTCCGTTTCGGTCTGGGTGCGGCCGGGGAAAACCAAGGAACTGATACTCGAGGTTCACTTCGAGTTCTTCGGGATCGACCGGCTTCCGAACACCGAGCGCTGGAACGAGATCCTGGGCCGCGCGATTCGTTCCGCCATGGAGGCGGGCTGGGACCCGCACTCGCGGGGTGCGGCGTTTCGTCACACCCCGGCCTGAGCGCCACGTGGTCTGCGGCGTTCATCGCGCTGAACGCGATTACCCTGGCTCGTCGCTCCTCCCTTGACCGCCCGGCGGTCCGCGCCTAACCTCCCGCCAAATGACCGAGGCGGCTCGCGTCCCACGCGCCCCTCTTATGAGGAGAGATCTCAAATGAGTTTCAGGCAACGGCGGTCCGCCTTCCTTCTGGCGGCGGCATTAACGCTCGGTGTGTCCACCACGGAGGCTCAGACAGTGAGCGGCACGGTGGAAGGCACGGTTCAAGACTCGCAGGGCGGACGATTGCCCGGAGTCAACGTCCAGTTGCGGAGCACCGAAACCGGACAGCTTCGCACCTCGGTTACCAACGGCGAGGGTTTCTTTCAGATGCCCTTCGTGCCGATCGGCCGTTACCGCGTTTCCTCCGAACTCTCCGGGTTTGGCCGCAAGGTCAATGAGATCGAGGTGCGCCTCAACAGCAGCACGGTTGTGAACTTCACGCTCACTCCCGCGGTGGCCGAGGAAGTGGTGGTTACCGCGGACGCGCCCCGGATCAACACCACATCCGGCACGATCCAGAGTTCGCTCACGTCCGACCAGATCATGGAGAAGCCCACCCCCATGAATCTGAACAACGTGAACCAGTTCCTCTCCCTGGCCGAAACCTTCGCGGGCTTCAACGAGAACCCGACTTCGGGCCAGAACAATCCCACGGCCTCCTCGGGATCGTCGGTCAACTTCTCCGGCACCGGTTCGCGCGGAGCCACCTTCCAGATCAACGGCGTCAACAATGACGACTACTCAGAGAACCAGAACCGTCAGGGCGTGCCGCTGGCCACGATCAAGGAGTTCCAGGTCGTTTCGAACTCGTACTCGGCCGAATTCGGTCGCGGCTATGGCGCGGTGGTTCTGGTTCAGACCAAGCAGGGGACGAACGCCATCAAGGGCGAGGCCTATTTCTCCCGCCGTGACAACGACTGGAACGAGCGCAGCTACTTCGCCCCCTTCCCGGCGGCCAAGCCCATCAATGCGCGCAACGTCTGGGGCGGCGTCATCGGCGGTCCGATCAAGAAGGACAAACTCTTCGCCTTCCTCTCCATTGAGCACGCGCGCGAGTCGGGCGAAGCTACTTACACCCGCGACCTCATCACTGCGGCCGACAAGGCGTTGCCTCGCCTCACCCGCGGTAACGACACGCCCGCGAACCGCGCCTTCATCGACTCCGTGATCGCGCGTTTTGGAAGCCTCACCCCAAACGACCCGTTGAACCGCAGCAACCGGACCTTCGTGGGCATCCAGGATTTCGATCGGCCGGTGCGCGACTACAGCGCGCGCCTCGACTACAACATGTCCGACCGCGATCACGTCACCGCCCGCTTCCAGTTCTCGAAACAGCTGTTCACCTCCGAAGACATCGTGGTCGGCGAGGCCACTCAGCAGAGAAACAACCAGAAGAACTTCGGCATGACCTGGACCCGCACCTTCTCGCCCCGGGCTACCGGGGAGTTCCGGTACGGTCTGGGGATCCGAGACACGAACGTCGAGATCAAGGACGGGAACACCACGCCGATCATCCGCTTCGCGGGCTCGCCGGTTTCGGGCTCCATCATCGGCAACGCGGGAACCTTCCCGATCCTGCGCGATCAGCTCGATCATCAGTTCGTGTACAACTTCACGAGCCTCATCGGGGACCGGCACGTGCTGAAGATGGGCACGGACGTCCGCATTTCGAAGCTCGATGACGTGGCGCAGAGCTTCAATCGCGGTTTCTGGAACTTCACCAATCAGTGCGGAGGCACCACCTACTCCTCCGCCTACGCGGCGTTCTTCGACGGCTGCGTCACCACCTACCAGAGAGCCTACGGTCCGGACTTCCTCGAGAACCGGATCAAGGAGTACAACTTCTACGTCCAGGATGATTTCAAGGTTCGGCCGAACCTGACCCTGAACATCGGTCTCCGCTATGAGATCGCGGGCGCGCCGACCGAGGCCGAGAACCGGATCGACTACGGCTACAAGACCGACAAGAACAACATCGAGCCGCGGGTGGGCTTCGCATGGACGCCCAACACGGACGGGGGCATCATCGGCAAGCTCTTCGGCGGCCCCGCCAATGGGTCCCTGCGTGGCGGCTACGGCATCTACCACGGCCGCCTCTTCCAGTCGATCTTCTCGCAGGCTGGCGCCTCGGTTCGCACCAACCCGCCGAACGCGGCTTCTCTTTCCTTCACCGGATCGACGAACCTCGCCGACCCCTCGAACGGCTTCGTCTTCCAGCCGGGCGGCGGTCCTCAGACCGCGCGGGTGACCCTGACCCAGATCGATCCCGACCTCCGCATGCCCTATACCCACCAGTGGAACCTGACTTTCGAACGCAAGATTCCGTGGAACTCATCGGTGCGTGTGACCTACACCGGGACGCGGGGCAGGGACATGCTGAGGTTCTCCCTCGCCAACCTCCCGGTGCCGCCGGGCGCTCCCGGCTCGACCTACGTCCTCGCTTCGAACTTCCTCTGCGCGGGCACGGGAACGCCGGGTATCGCCACGAACGCGACCTGTCCGACCGCCGTGCCCATCGCGGCGAATGAGATCTCGGCCCGGGTGCCGAGGACCAACGAGCGCCGGCCGGACGCCCGTTACAACACGAACACCGTGGTAACGAACAACGCCAAGTCCTGGTACGACGGCGTCCAGTTCGAATGGATCAAGCGCTTCAGTTCCGGCCTCGACTTCCAGATGAACTACACGCGTTCGGTGGCCGAGGACGACACCTCCGAGGCCACGTTCGTCGGGGCGGGCGACTCCAACCAGCTGGGTCCGGACGCGAAGCTCGCGAAGGGCTACTCCCGCTTCCACACCCCTCATCGCTTCACCTTGAGTGGTTTCTATCGGCTGCCGGTGTTCGCCGGCCGGAAGGACCTGGTCGGTCAGGTCCTCGGCGGATGGAGCCTTGGTTTCACGGTCAAGCTGGCCTCGGGCACGCCGTTCACCGTCATCGACGGCGGCGGCATCGACACCAACTTCGACGGTTTCGCCGAAGGTCGGCCGGTGCTGGTCGACCAGTCACTGCGGGGCGTGGTCATCAATGACCCCGCGACCTCGGTGGCGAAACTCCCTTTGAGCGCCTTCCGCCGGGCGACGCCCGCGGACTACGGCAATCTCTCGCCCCGGAACGCCTTCTTCGGCGACGGCGTGAGAACGCTCGATCTCGCGCTCTCGAAGACGTTCAAGCCGATTTCGACCCACTCGCTCGTGGTTCGTATCGAGGCCTACAACGTCACGAACGCCGTTCTGTTCGGCTTCCCGACCACCGACATCAACAACGTCAACTTCGGTCGGATCACCACGGGCGCCTCGGCTTACGCGCCGCGCACGCTCCAGGCCGCCGTTCGCTACATCTTCTGAGACGCGTCGGCAGTCTCAGGCGAGGGGGGGAACACCCTCGCCTGGGCCGGGCGAGTCGAAGTTGAGCCTCCGCCGGAACTCCCGACGGAGCAGCGTCATGTTCACCACGAACTGAAGGGTCACGGCCGCGACCGAGAAGTACCAGACCTGTTCGAGTACGAATCCGGGGCGGTGGGAGAGGACGTACGCGGGAACCGCGAAGACTACGAGCCTCAGGAACGAGGTGGCGAGGGAAGGAAGCGTGTTGCCCATCCCCTGGAAAACGCTCGAGCTTACGAAGACCAGGCCCGAGGCCAGGAAGTTCCAGCTGCTGATCCGCAGGTAGTCCGCCCCATAAGCCACGACCTGGGGGTCGGAGTTGAAGGCGCGGATCATGGAGGCGGGAGCGATGTGGCACAGGATCGTGAGGACCACCATCACGCTTGAGCTCATCATGGCCCCCGCGCGGAAGGCTCCGCGCACCCGGTCGGCCTGTCGCGCTCCGAAGTTCTGGCCCACCACCGGCCCGGTCCCGAAAGCGATGGCGACTGTGGGAAGAAACAGTGACTGCATGACCCGCGCGCCGATTCCAAACCCCGCCTGGGCCGCGGCGCCGAAGGGCCGGATGATGTCGTAGACGAGGACGACGTACACCGACATCAGGGCGAATTCACCGCCCGCGGGCACCCCGATCCGAAGCATCGCCCACCACAGGCGCGGATCAGGGTCCCACTGATCGCGACGGAACTTGAGCGGGCTCGCCGGCCTTCGAAAGTACAGGGTCAGGGCGACACAGCCCGAGGCGACGGCAACGAGGGACGCGATGGCCGTGCCCGCGACTCCGAGAGGGCGCCCGGTGATCCAGCCGAACATCAAAGTCGGGGCGAGAACGATGTTGATCACGAGCGTCCCGATCTGGATCAGCGTGGGAATCTTCATGTCGCCCATTCCGCGAAGCGCCGCGCCCATCGCGACCATGGGGAACTGAAGGAACAACGCGGGGACGAACCAGTCGAGATACTGCCCCGCCTGGCTGGCCGTGGCGGCGTCGGCCGCGAAGCGTTCGGCGTATTCGTGTCGAAGGGCGAAGAAGACGACACCGAAGACGAGACCCGTGGCGCACGAGAGAATCAGCGACTGATTGAACACGCGTTCGGCCTGATCCCGGTCCTTTCGGCCGAGGGACTGGGCGATGAGCGAGGTGGCGCCGACGCCGAGGGACTGAGTGAGGGCGAGGACGAGGAACATCACGGTTCCCGCGAGGCTCACTCCGGCAACCGCCTCCTTGCCGAGTTGACCGACGAAATAGAGGTCGGCCAGGAAGTAAAGGGTCTGAAACGCGGTGGAAACCGCGATGAAGCCGGCGAGCCGGGCCACGTGTCCGGCAACAGGCCCCTTTGTCATGTCCTGCATGGGGTGGGGACCTTACACCAGGGTTTTGGGGCCATCTCCGGTCCCTCCACGGAACCTCGGAAGGGCCTTCACCGTCATACGAGGTAAGGCGAGTTCAATCGCTTGAGCCTATGGCCCTCGAAACGGGCCGCCTGAATGTGGAGATACCCATGCGCAAGGTAGTCATCGTCTTAAGTGTGTTGATCGTCGGGGGGCTGGGCGCCGTCGCCTACTCCCGGTCCTCGAAGGCCGCCGACCCCGGCTTCAAGACCGTCCAGGTCACCCGCGGCGAAGTGGTCGAAAAAGCCCTCGCCGTGGGGGCGATCAAGCCCGACCAGGAGATTTCGGTGAAGAGCAAGATCTCCGGGATCGTCCGCAAGTCGTACCGCGAGGTGGGTGACTATGTGCGGGCGGGAGAACCTCTCTTCGAGATCCAGCCCGACCCGACCCCCCTCGAACTCACCGAGGCACGCCGCGAGGTTGAAAACGCCACGAACGCGTTCGATCAGGCCAAGCGAAAGTACGACCGGCAGGATTCGCTCAAGAAACAGGGAATCACGTCCAGTCAGGACTGGGATGTCGCCGAGAAGGAACTGCAGGAGACCGAGAGCCGCCTCGGCCTCGCCCGGGAGAAGCTGGCGCTCGTCGAGAAGGGCCGGATCAAGTCCGAGCGGCTCAATGTCGAGTCGGTCATTCGCGCTCCCGTGAGCGGCACCGTTCTCGAACTGGCGGTTCACGAAGGGGATCCTGTGGTCCCGCTCACGAGTTTCCAGGCCGGCACGCCCCTCGCGGTCATGGCCGACATGAAGACGCTCCTTTTCAAGGGCACGGTCGACGAAATCGACGTGGGCAAGCTGACCGAGGGTCTTCCGGCGAAGATCAAGATCGGCGCCTTGCCCGAGGCGGTGGTCGAAGGCCGGCTGGCCCGGATCTCACCCAAGTCCAAGACCTCTGAAGGCGCCACACTCTTCGACGTTGAGATCGACATCACCGCCGCCAAGGGCGTGATCCTTCGCGCCGGCTACTCCGCGAACGCCGACATCGTGGTGAAGGAAAAGAAGGACATTCTCCTCGTTCCCGAGCGCCTCGTGAAGTTCGAGGGCGGCAAGGCGACGGTCGAGGTTCCGGGCGAACTCGGCAAGGAGCCGGTGAAGAAAGAGATCAAGTACGGCCTGTCCGACGGCATGAACGTGGAAGTCACCGACGGCCTCAAGGACAAGGACATGGTGGTCGAACGTCCGCCCAAGAAGATCGAGTAGTCCCGGAAAGACCACGTCCATGAACTCCCTCTCGTTCCTGAAGCAGATGGCGCACGACGTGCGCCACCAGAAGATGCGGACGGCCCTCACCGTGCTCGGCATCACCTGGGGCACGGTCTCCGTGGCGCTTCTGGTCGCGTTCGGCGAGGGGCTCCAGCGGAAGATCCAGCAGCAGCAGCTCGGCCTTGGCGAGAACATCGTGATCGCCTGGCCGTCGCGAACGTCTCTCCCGTACCAGGGGCTCGGCAAGGGCCGGCGGATTCGGGTGAGCGAGGACGACATCCAGGCCCTGCGTCGCGAGATACCCGAGGCCAGCTTCTCGGGAGAGTTCTCGCGCCAGAATGCCTCCTTCAAGCGGGAGAAGGTCCGTCTCACCCCCGACATGTCGGCGAACAGCCCCATCTTCGCGGTGATGCGGAATGTGATTCCCGCCGCGGGCGGCCGCTACATCAACGATCTCGACATCGACCGTCGCCGCCGCGTGGTCTTCATCGGAGACAAGCTGAAGACCGACCTGTTTGGCGAGGGCGAGGCGGTGGGCCAGACCATCATGATCGACAACACCCCGTTTCTCGTGGTGGGTGTCCTTCAGAAGAAGGCCCAGGACTCGAGTTATGGCGGCCGCGACGAGGACAAGGCGTTCATCCCCGAGAGTTCGTACCGGGGCCTCTTTACCGAGCGCTATTACGAGAACCTGATCTTCCAGGCGAACACCGCCGCCCAGACGCCCATCGTCACCACGAAGGTTTACGAGACGCTGGCCCGCCGCCACAAGTTCGACCCCAAGGACAAGGAAGCGATCTCGATGTGGGACACCACCGAGGGCGCCAAGTTCTTCGCCATCTTCTTCGGCATCTTCCGCGGCTTCCTCGCGATCGTGGGCTCGTTCACGCTGATCGTGGGCGGCATCGGCGTCTCGAACATCATGTATGTCGTTCTCGAAGAGCGGATGAAGGAGATCGGGATCAAGCTCGCGATCGGGGCGAAACCGCGCTTCATCCAGACTCAGTTCCTGCTCGAGACCCTGACGATTACCGCGATCGGCGGGGCGCTCGGTTTCCTGATCACGATCGGCGTGATGGCGGTGTTTCCCTACGCCGGGCTCGACGAATACGTCGGGACACCCAAGGCGTCGCCCCTCGTCCTCCTTTCGACGAGCGCCCTGCTCGGTCTCATCGGTTTCCTCGCCGGCTACTTCCCTGCGCGACGCGCCTCGATGCTCGACCCCGTGGTCGCTCTCAAGCTGGGTTAACGACTCGTCATGCTGTCGATCCTCAAGTCCGAACTCGCTCTCGTCTGGAGCCTCTTCCGCCAGGATGCCGGCCACAACCGCAAGCGGATGCTTCTGACCGTGGTGGCGATCGCGTGGGGAACGCTCTCGATCGTGATGCTGCTTTCCTTCGGCGAGGGCATGAAGCTCGCGTTCCACAAGGGCACGCGCGGCATGGGCGAGAACATCGGCGTGTTGTGGCCGGGCTCGACCACGAAGGCGTACGCCGGTCTGGGCTCGGGCCGGAGCATCCAGTTCCAGGATGAGGATGGCGAGATGCTGGTCGCGCGCATTCCCTCTCTTGCCGCGGTGTCTCGCGAGTACGCCCGCCGGCGCGGGCTCACCGTGGGCAGCAAGACCGTAAATGCCCGGGTCCGTGGCGTCGACCCATCGTTCGGCTCGATCCGCAACCATGTCCCCCAGCCGGGCGGCCGCTTCATCAATGAAGAAGACATTCGGCAGAAGCGGCGCGTGATCTTCCTCGGTGAGGAACTGGCCCAGGATCTCTTCGGCACACAGCAGGTCGTGGGCCGGGAAGTTCAGATCAACCAGTCGGTCTTCAACGTCATCGGCGTCGCCCAGAAGAAGACGATGATGGGGATGTACTCAGGTCCCGACAAGAAGCAGGCGGCGATCCCGGCCAGCACGTTCCTCTCGATGTACACCGATGCCCGCGTCGACAACTTCATCTACCTGCCCACGAGCCTCGAGACCGCCGACCTCGCGAAAGCGGAGATCTACCGCGTCCTCGCCGCGAAGTACCGCTTCGATCCCGAGGACCGCCGGGCCCTTTCGATCTGGGACACCCGTGAGAACCAGCGGATCACCGACAACATCGCCCTCGGCATCCAGATGTTCCTCGGCATCATCGGCGCGCTGACCCTCTTCGTGGGCGGCATGGGCGTCGCGAACATCATGTACGCCGTGGTCAAGGAGCGCACTCGCGAGATCGGGATCAAGATGGCGCTCGGGGCCAAGGCTCGCCAGGTCATGGCGCCCTTCGTTCTCGAGTCAATGTTCATCACCGGAGCGGGCGGGGCGCTGGGCACACTGGTGTCGCTCTCCATCATCACCATCATCGCGATGCTGCCCCTTCAAGGTGACGCCTTCGACCTGATGGGGAAGCCGACCTTCTCTCCCGCGATCGCCATCGCGACATCGCTGATCCTCGGCGCGGTCGGCATGTTCGCGGGCTATTTCCCGGCCCGCCGCGCCGCGTCCATCAATCCCGCCGAGTCTTTGAGGTACGAGTAATGATCGAAATGACCGCGATCCGCAAGGTCTACAGCACGGG
>CAYNHK010000094.1:0-18201 GCA_964396875.1 uncultured Acidobacteriota bacterium
CGTAATCGCCGTTCGTCTCGGAGAGGGAGGGATGGTGAACATCGCCCCAGGTGAGGTCGCCCAGCATCTTCTTCGACTCGTCATCAAAACCGTATCCGGTCGCGGGATAGGGCGTGTAGACCGGAATCGTGGACAGGTGCCTCATGGAAGGGAGGCCGTAGACGTAGACCTGGCCGGAATGGCCGCCCGAGGAAAACATGTAGTACTCGTCGAGGTCGCCGGGAGCCACGTAGGTCTTCATGGCCGCGATGGCCACGTCGGACGTGGCGCCTCCGCCGGCTCTCTGGGCTCCCTTGGGAGCGCTGGGGGCGCACGCCACGGCGAATGTCGCCAGGGCGAGGATGCCGAAACGGGACATCTCCGTTGCACTTACTTTACGCATATTGTTTTCCTCACCTTTGATTTAGTGGCCAGCCGCCACCGGAGCCGCCGGTTTTTCCGCCTTGGCGGCGGACGCCTTCTGCTTCTCGTGCTCGGCATAGGCCTCGCGAAGCTTTCCAATGGCCACCGCCTTCTCCTCCGGCGAGAGGATGATCTGGCGGGACAGAACCACGGCCATGGTGCCCGTGGGTTCGCGAAGGAAGTCGTCGAGGGTTCGGCCAAAGCGCGACTGCACATCCTCGACCGCGGTCGAAAGATCCGGCCCGATCTGCGCCGGGCTCTTGACCCCCAGAGAGCTGATCGAATGGCAGACGAAACAGCCGGTCTTGACGAACCAGCCGCCCGGTCCCGTCTTCATGCGCTCCTCGTCAGCCCTCTCCTGTTCGGTCTGCGGCTCCCGGTCCGGCACGCCGGGAATGAAGGCGGCGGGCACCGGCAACTTGCGCCACGACAACATCAGCATGGCCAGCGACTGGGCATCCTTGCTGGCGAAATTGAAGTTCGGCATCACGGTCTCGGTGACGAGCGCGCGGGGATCCTTGAAGTGAGCCACGTGCCAGGCGAACGACGTCTTCTGGCCCGAGAGGCGGCCGTACTCGTACTGTTCGGCTTCCTTGTCGCCCACGTAGGTGAGGTCGGGCCCGATCGCGCCGCCCCGACCGTTGATGACGTGGCACCCGCGGCAGCCCTTCTCGTTGACCAGCTTCTTCGCATGATTGATGGCGTCGGCGCCTTTTGTTTCGCGCTCGTACCGGTGGCATACGTTGCAGTTCATCTGCATGAGCGCGGCCTTGTTGTCGACAAGCGAATACTCTCCGCCGAGCTGCTTGCCGAGAAGGGGCTCGGTCCAGTGCTCGATGGGCCCGTGGGCGGGACCAGCGTCGATGGCCCAACCCTGACCGCCGTGGCATGACGTGCAGCCGAACGTCTCGGGGGGATGGCTCTTGAGAATCTCCTGCGGATGGGTGCGGAAAGGCTCGTCCGCGGTCTCGAAACCCTTCCAGCCAAGGGCCTGGTGACAGGTCACGCAACGATCGGCCTTCGCCATGCTGGGGATCCAGATCTGCTGAAGGCCCGAGGGCACGGTCTTCGCCTTGTCCGGTCCGTACTTGTCGGCCACGAGGCGCTTGAACTCGGCCTGATACCAGCGCCATTCATGCTCGCGGTCGTTCCGCGCGAAAAGAACGGTGGAGATCACCAGCAGCACGCCCACGATGGCGAGGACGGGCCGGTCGATCCGGGGGTACGGGGAGTTGGTTCGTTTCTCCATGATGGTGTCCTAGATGCGCCCCGGAATCTCGGGCCAGATCTCCCACGGCCAGTAGATGTTCCAGTACGGGCCGCGCATCACCGTGCCCACGAAGGTGAGAGCCAGGATGAACACACAGAGCAGGATGAACGCGATGTTCTGGCGTCTTCGGGCTCTCGCGAACCAGACTCCGGTTGCTTCTTTCGGACTCCGGTCGATCCAGGGCCAGAGAATCAGCCCCGTGACCAGGAGGCCGGGCAGGACCACGCCTCCCACGAAGGCGCCGTTGATGGTGAAGGAGCCGATCTTGACCGTGGTGTCGGTCACGATCTCCTGCAGCCAGAGGAAGTACCACGGGGCCTTCGCCGGATTGGGCGTGACGAGCGGATTGGCGGCCTCTTCGAGGGGCGAGCGGACGAACGTGGCCAGGATCGAGACGATCGCGATGGTCGCGAGGGTCACGAGATTGGCGCGGCGGATGAGATCGGGAACCGCGTTCACCATCGTTTCGAGCCGGGTGAGCGCCGTCGCCTTGATGACCGGGGACGTGCCGCGCGCGATCCCGAGCAGCGTGTAGGTCTTGGTCGAGACGGCCGGCGCTTCCTGACGTTCGTTGTCTCGCGCCTCCTTGTCGACCACGGCGAGGCCGCCGTCCTTGCGGATCCGCCACATGTGGTACGCGAAGAGAGCGCCCAGGACCGCGGGCAGGACCACGATGTGAAGCACGTAGAAGCGGATCAAAGTGGGCTGGTCGATCGCGCGTCCGCCGATGAGCAGTTCCCGGACCTGCGGACCCACGAAAGGAATCGACGCGGCGATGTTGGTTCCGACCGTTACCGCCCAGAACGCGAGCTGATCCCACGGAAGCAGATAGCCCGTGAAGGAAAGGAGGAGGGTCATGAGCAGCATGAACACGCCGATCACCCAGTTCCACTCCCGCTTCTGGCCCTGGCCCACGCCGTTCTTGTAGGCGCCGGTGAGGAACACACGCACGAGGTGCAGCGCCACCACCACGACCATGAGGTGCGCGCCGACCCGATGCACCGAGCGCAGCCACGAACCGAACGTCACCACGTATTCGATGTCCTTGATCGACGCGTAGGCCCGTTCAACCGAGGGCACATAGAGGAAGAGGAGGGGCGCGCCGGAGAGGATCAGGAGCAGGAACAAGGCGGCGGAACCCGTGCCCAGCCAGAACGAGTACTTCCACGCGAGCGAAGTGCGGGAGACCTTGGCCGGGAACATGTGCAGCGCGAAGTTGGAGACGATGGCGTCGCCGGATTCGCGATCGGAGCGCGGCCGGAAGCTCCAGAAGGGCTGGGGGTGAACACCCGGCGCCTCCGCCGAACCGGATCGCTTGAGGAAGGAAAGGAAGGGGAAGGCCATCGGCGTGTTTCCTCAGGCGAGAGTGAGTCGAAAATCGCGGGCGACTTCTTGAGCCAGGTCGACGACGAGCGATCCGTCATCGACGGAAATGGAAAGGTGGTACCAGGCGAGGGCCCGCGGCGCGGGGCCGGAGACCGGCTTCCCGTCGCCTTCGTACTTCGAACCGTGGCACGGACACATGAAGCGGTGGGTGATGCGGGTCTTCACGCCGTCGAGTTCCCGCGTTTCCGGCTGAGACATCGCTTCGGCGCGGACCGTGCAACCAAGGTGCGTGCAGACCGCGGAGATGGCGTGGAATGTCTTTCCTTCCCGGAAGACGAACAGGCGCTGGTCGGGCAGGAACTTGAGGCCGTCGGGAAAATCGGTGGGGGGGCCCAGTTTCACGGTCGTGGGCGCGTCGTACGACACGTTCGGGACCAGAGAGCGAAGCGAGGCCGCGGCTTGCAGCCCAAGGCCGCAGACCCCGGCGCCCAAGCCGGCCTTCATCATGAAGTCACGTCGATCCTTGCGCTCGGTCATCTCGCACTCCCCTGCTCGTTGGTTTCGACGAGCGGCGCTTTCGCGTAGCGCTCGGTGATCTGGAATTTCTCCATCGTCATGGCGTCGGTGGGACAGCGGATCGCGCACAGGCCGCACCGGATGCAGCGGTCGTCGTCTTTCACCATGGCGGAAAGCGGCAGCCCATTAGCCTGGGCCTGTTCTTTGAGAGCGTCACGCTCGGCCTCGGGAAGCGCCAGCTGCTCGAGAGGAACGATGGCGAGGCAGAACTCCGGACAGACATCGACGCACCGGGAACACAGCACGCATTTCTCGGGGTCGTAGATCGTCTGCACGTGACAGACCAGGCATCGCGCGGCCTGGAGCCGCGCCTCAGCGGTTTCGTACCCGGTTTCCACCTCGGCAATGCCCGTCCGGCGGCCCAGATCGAGGGTGGGGGCAGCCTTGCGGTCCAGGATCTCGAAACCCGCGCTCATACGGTACTGCGCAGTCGGCAGAACCTCGATGGCAAGCGTGCGTTCGATCCGCGCGTGTTCGCGGGAGAGATGTTCGTGAATGGAGCGAGCCGCGCGCTTCCCGTTCGCCACCGCTTCGATGAGGTTTCGCGGGCCGAAGGCCACATCACCGCCGGCGAAGACCCCGGGCGCGGTGGTGGCGAGGGTGGCCGCGTCGACCTTCACCGAACCGCTCTTGCCAACTTCGATGCCGTCCTCGGGCTTGAGGAACGAGAGGTCGGTCTGCTGACCGATGGCGAGGATGCAGGAATCCGCTTCCACGGTGAGGACGTCCTCGTCGTCATAGACCGGAGCGAATCGACCATGTTCGTCGAACACGGATCGCACCGCGCGCAGTTCGATAGCCTGGAGCCTCGGGCCGCCCAGGAATCGCTTCGGTCCGCGGCCGGGCAGGAACGCCACGCCTTCGTGCTTCGTCTCCTCGAATTCCTCGTGACCCTGGGTGGAGCGAAGGACGGGCATCTCCTCGAAGCGCTCGAGCGAGACGATGGTCACTTCCGCGGCTCCGCCGCGGATCGCGGCGCGCGCGGAGTCGATCGCCTCCTTGGCCCGGGCGTCGGATTCGGCGACGAGGGTGTCGAGTTCCTCTTCCGCGGTTTCGCGGCCCAGACGAAGGGCGGTGCGCGCGGCATCGAAAGCAACAAAACCACCGCCGATCACCACCACCTTGCGCCCCAAGGGGAGCCGGTAGCCGCGGTTCACGTTGAGGAGATAGTCGACCGCTTTCACGACACCATCGAGTTCGACGCCGGGGGCGTTCAGTTCGCGACCTCGCGAAACACCCACGGAGATGAAGAAGGCTTCGAATCCCTCAGCCCGCAGTTCCTTGAGACCGCGAGCCGGGGTCAGGGGTTCGTTCACCCGCAGGGTCACGCCGAGGGCCAGGATCTTGTCGATCTCCTGCCGGATGAGGGTGCGGGGCAGCCGGTACTCCGGGATGCCGAAACGCATCATCCCGCCCGGTTCCTCGGACGCTTCGAGAACCGTGACCTCGTATCCGAGCAGGGCGAGGTCGTGGGCGGCGGCGAGACCGGCCGGTCCCGCGCCGATCACCGCGACCTTGCGCGGCTTCGAGGCGTTCTGCGCTTCGCCGAGTGGACCCGTGGGAAGGTGGCCGGGGAAACGATTCCCCTCGCCGATCAGCTCGCTCCGGAGCAGATCCTGGGTGTCGGGACGCATCGATTCGGCGCCGAAGCGCTCGGTCACGTAACGCTTCAGCGACCGAATGGCGATGGGCGCGTCGA
This sequence comes from uncultured Acidobacteriota bacterium, assembly GCA_964396875.1. Taxonomy (GTDB): domain Bacteria; phylum Acidobacteriota; class Vicinamibacteria; order Fen-336; family JAGNNV01; genus JAGNNV01. The sequence continues at coordinate 5,274 of CAYNHK010000094.1, forward strand.
TGACGCCGCGGCGGCAGGCATCTTCACAAGGCGCGGCGCAGACGCGGCCGCAGACCGAGGCGAAGGGATTCGGCGCTCGTGCGGTGAGGTAGGCCTCCTGATCGCGGCCCTCGGCGATGAGCTGCACATACCGGCCCGCGTCCGTACCCACCGGGCAGCCCGACTGGCATTTGACCTGGGCCTTCCAGTGTTCAAGATCGGGGAGCCGCACCTTGAGAGTCATCGGACGAACTCTCGATCCGTTCAGACGCTCTTCACATGATCCCTGTCATGTCGAAACGAAAAATGGCGCCTCGGGGTCGCGGGCTATCATCCAAACGATGCGCGCGCGGGGCCAGAAGAGTGCGTTCCTGATCGCGATCGTGCTGCTCGCCGGCGCGGCCCTCCGGGCGGAGGGAAACCTCCTACGCAACGCGCGGTTTCAGGACGACTGGCTCACCCTCCTCCCCGAGACCCAGAATCATCACTGGTGTTACTCGACGGCCTTCCAGAACCGCCGCGACTACAACCCCGATACCTGGGTCTTGTCGGGAAGCTGGCGATGGCTCAACGCCGACGCCCCGCGGGGATCGAGGCAGCTCATTCTCGAGGGACCACGTGCGGAGGTTTCGCAGCGCGTGAACTGGGTCATGGTCCACGACGATCGGCGTCGGGAAGGTTTCCCCGACGCGGGAGGGTTTCCTGCGCCGGTTCTCCAGCGGAGCCGGAATCCGCTGGGTCTGGTTCGCGACCTCACGCTCAGGGTGAGGGTTCGAGGCGAGAGCGTCCCTGCGGACGCCGCGCGCCTCGAACTCGGCCTGTCTCCGCCGGGCGCCATCGCCGCGGGCGATCCTCTCGGGGTGCGGCGGCCCGCCACAACTTCGGTCACGGCCTCCCTGCCCGCCGGCACCTTCACGTGGCAGTGGGTGGAGTTGCGTCTGCCTGCCGCGCAGTGGCTGGAACTGGCGAATCACGTGGGGGCAAAGGATCCCAAGGAGGCGGCCGCGGCAGCGCAGGGAGGAACAGCACTTCCCGGCGCGGCCAGCGTGGCGCTCCGCTACTCGGCCCCGACCGGGCGCATCGAAATCGATCGCGTTGAACTCATCGCCGCGGAGCCGGCGGCGCCCAATCTCCTTCCTCACGGCAGCTTCGAAGGCAAAGACTCGGGCGGCTGGCCAAGCGGATGGAGCCGGCCCGCGAAGTACCGCTACTTCCCCCCCGCGCTCTACTACCTCTTCAACACCTGGCACAACGCCAGGGCGCAGAACCGCGGCCCGGTCACCCTCGACACACTGATTCCGCATGACGGCACCGCGAGCCTGAAGATGATCGTCCCGGCGGGCGACGAGGTGCAGGTTGCTTCGGCCCCCATTGTCCTCGATCAGAAAGAGCCGGGCCTGATCGAGGTCAGCGCGTGGGTGAAGACCGATCACCTGAACATGCTTCAGATCGACGGTCTCGACGAAACCGGGGCCCGGCTCGATGGCTTCAACTTCATTCACAAGGCGCCGGTGTCGATCGGCACCGACGAGTGGCGACAGCTGCGGCAGGTGTTCCGGCCGCGGCGCCCCATCCGTTCTCTCACCCTCGTCATCGCCGCGCGCGGCGTCAACGGTTACACCCTCGGTGATACCGGCGACACGCCCCAGGCGATTGCGACCGGGACCGTGTGGTGGGACGAGATCAAGGTCTTCGAACCCGAATCGACCGCGGCCGAGATCGCGGCCCGCGGAATCCGGGTCGCTCCCGTCGCAGCCCGGCCCCCGGACACACCGTACCTTCGCGACATCGACCCCGGCGAGCGGCTCTTCGGTGAGAACCGACTCACCGCGACGCTGGTGAATGGCGCCGCGAAACGGAGCTTGGCGCTCGTCTGGCGATTCACGACCGCCGATGGCCGGGCGTCGGAGACGCGGTCACCGGTGCGCGCCTTCGACTCGAAGGAGAGCGCGGTGATCGAGATCCCCTACACCCTCACCCCATCGTTGCTCGCCCCGTACACGGAGCACAAGGGCGAGGTGAGCCTTGTCGATGGCGGGGGCAAGACGCTCGCGGCGAGCGAGTTGTGGTTCTCGACGTGGAGCGCTCCTCTCGATTTGGAACTCGGGGCGCTGTATCTGGCTCCCGAGCAGAGGCAGTTCGTGCGAATGAATCTCGGCTTCTCGTCGCGGGAGATGGCGAGGGTGGCCTCGGTGCGCCTCGACCTCGTGAGGCGGATCTCCGGAGCGATCCTTAAGTCGGCGACGGTTGCCGCGGGACCCGGCGCGGTCGCGGCGCAGCGCGAGCGGATACCCACGGAGCTTCGCGAAGACTTCACGAATCTCATCCTGACCGAACTCGACGTTTCCGCCCTGCCGGTCCAGCCCTTCGGCTCTCCCGAACGGAACTGGTTCGTTCGCGCCACCGTTATCGACGCATCCGGCCGCGAGGTCTTTTCCCGTGACTCCCAGCCGTTCTGCCGCCAGGCGAATGTTTCCAACCAGCCGGGCGTGCGGACCGTGAACATCGATCGGAACAACCTGCTTCACGTCAACGACGAGCCCTTCCTTCCCTGGGGAGCGATCTATGGCCACGTGCCCGTCTACGCGGGTGCGCCGGGCTCTTCACGGGATCTTCGGAATCTGCCCGCCTGGTCGATCTACGACGGCTTCACATCGAAGTCGTACACGCGCGGCGCCGCCGGATTCAATGTCGCGAGATACGTGGCGCGTTCCATAACCGCAAGGGCGCCACTCGAGAAGATGTGGACCAAGGACAACCGCATGGCGTCTTCGGCGTTCGTGACCCCGGGCCCGGTATTCTCGCTCGAGGAGTTGACGAAGCGCGGAGGAGGCGCCGATGCGCTCGCCGCGAATCTCACATTCTTGAAGACCGCTCCGATGGTGGTGTCGATAGCGCCCGGCATCGAGGAAGAGTTCGGGTTGTTCCACCGAATCACACCCGCCCAGATCTCGGGCCTCAAAGATGTGGTCGAGGAGGTCCGAAGGGTCACGGGGAAACCTGTGATGATCGGACACGGCGGCTACTGGAATCGCTTCGAGTTCGAACGCGCGCCCTTCTTCGACATCTACGATCCAGAGACTGAACCGCTGTATCCCGCGAACCTGCATACGGACCTGATGCCGCTCATCGCCGGGCAGCCGAAGACCATCTGGCTTCGTCCCCAGATGTACGAGGACGTGCCCTACGAACGCTGGCGGTTTCACACCTACGTGGAACTAATGCGGGGCGCGCGAGGGTTCCAGATCGCGCACGGTCCGGGAGATGTTTCGCTCTTCCGTGGCCTCGGCGGAGAACTCGAGGGATTGAAGCCCGTGTTGTGGTCGAAAGAACCCGGGCCCGCGGTTGCGATATCGCCAAACCTGGAACACTGGGTTCGCCGGCACGACGGCCGCACCTATCTCATTGCCGCGACGACACGCGGCCTCACGCTCGGCCGCTGGCGGTGGAGCGATGACGCGCCCGGGCCTCACGGGCGCGCGCGTATTACCGAGGGCCCGAGCGAGCTTCGGGACGAATCGAACTCCTACGGCGCCATCGAAACGCCGACTCCGGGTCCTTCGCTGCACGGAATCCAATATCTCCCCGACGCACGACGCCGCTCCCGGGACAGCCGGATCCTGCAGTGGGTCTGGCTGGACCCGCAGAATCCGCCGCAGACACTCGCAGTGCTTGCCAAGGTCGACGGCCGGTTCACTCACGCTGCCTCGTGGGGATCCTTCGATGTGGCGAGGTTCCGGAAAGAACCGGGTCTGGACTGGTTCCTTCACAGCCTCTATCGGCACGCGAAGGGCTTCCTGGGTTGGGGGAAGGACCTGCTGCACGCGGCCCTGCCGTATGTGCCCGAACACACATCTCGTGCGGGAGATCTCCCACCAGTAGGCGCCTGGATAAAGCTCGAGATTCCGCTCCACGCGATCGGCGGTGAGGGCGGTCTGCTCGACGGCGTCGCGTTCATGCACGATGGAGGCCGCGTTCTCTGGGGACGAACCACCATCGAGGAGGGTGCGTCCGTCGATGTGCTCTGGGGAGACTCAGTGGGACCGGATCCCGCGATGCTTGGGTCCACGCGGATCGACGTGGCAGGGCTCAAGGCGGGAACGAGAATCAAGGTTCTTTTCGAAGACCGCGAGATCGTGGCTGGACCGGGCTACTTCACGGATGATTTTCGCGGGAAGGATCTGTACCAGCGTTTCGGCGGCGGCCCGGGGGCTGGCTACGGGAACGATCCGGTGGCACTCCACATCTACGAAATCCCGTAGATCTTCAGGGAGGCCCACGGGAACTTTCCCGGAGCCGTCCTCGTCTTGCTCGTCATGAGGGGAATACTCAACGATGTGAAGGTGTCGCTGCGCCAGCTCCGGAAGACGCCCGGGTTCACGGCGTCGGCGGTCCTGGTCCTGGCTTTGAGCATCGGACTCAACGCTGCGATGTTCGGCCTCTCGTACTCGATGATCTTCGCGAAGCTCCCGGTCGACCGGCCCGAGGCCCTGGTGCAGATCTACTCCCACTCGCGCAGCGAGCCCGACTCATTCCGCCCCTTTTCCTTCGGTGCGTGGCAGTCGCTCTCGACCCGCAACGATGCGTTCGACGGCGTGCTCGCGCAGAAGGTTCAGGTCATCGGCGTCGACCATCTCGCAAAAGGGGGCACGCCGCGGCGAACCGTTTCGGCCCTCGTCAGCGCCAACTACTTCAAGGTGCTGGGTACGTCCCTCGCTCACGGCCGGGCCTTCACCGAGGAAGAGACGATGCCGGGTGCGGAGGCGCCCGTGGCGATCGCCTCCTACGGCCTATGGAAGCGGGCCGGCCTGGACCCCGATCTCGTCGGGCGAAGCGTCCGCGTGAACGGTCGGCCCTTCACCATCGTGGGGATCACGCCCAAAGGATTCATGGGGGCGAACGTGCTCCTCGGACCGGAAATCTTCCTGCCGCTCGGCGTTTTCGATTCCATCGAGAATCGCGCGGAACGGTCGACGATCCGCGATCTCGAGAAGCCCGATCGGTTCACCCTGACGCTGATCGGGCGCCTCAAGGAAGGGATCACACCGGAAGGAGCCGGTCCGGCCCTGAGCCTTGCCGCCGCGGAGGTGGAACGAAGGTTTCCTGTCGAGTATCGCGGCGCCGATTTCTTCGCGCGTCCGGCGCCTCGGATGGTACTGAGCAACGCCCCACCCCAGGAGGGCGCGGTGATAACGCTGGCCTTCGCGATGCTCGGCATGACGGGATCGGTGCTGTTGATCGTTTGCCTGAACCTGGCCTCGCTGTTCCTGGCTCGCGGCCAGTCGCGACGGCGCGAGTTCGCGATCCGGCTCGCCCTGGGCGGTGGTCGGGCGCGGATCGTGCGACAGTTCATCACCGAGGGGCTGATTCTTTCTGTGGTGGGTGGGGCGTTGGGCGCGGCGCTCGGGATGTATGCGGTAAACGGCCTGGCGGCGACGCTGCTCGATCGTCTGCCCTTCTCGCTGGCCCTCGAGTTCGGTACGCCTCCCGCGATGGTGTTCGGGACGGCGGTGTTCTCCGTGATGGCGACGATGATGTTCGCGTTTGGGCCGGCGCTTCGACACTCGGGAGCGGGAGTGCTGACGGATCTCAAGCAGCAGGCTGGTGACGAGGCTCAACCCCGCCGGTCGCGATTCCTTCCGCGGAATCCGCTCGTGTCGGGCCAGATCGCCCTTTCTCTGAGTCTGCTCATTTCCGCGGGCCTGTTCGTGCAGATGGCGCGGCAGGCGAACACCGCGGATCTGGGATACGACGCCACGCAGACCGTGATGATCGAGGTCGACGCGGGGCTCGCGGGGCTCCAGGAGCCCGAGGCCCTGGCGCTTTATGGCGTGATCGAGGATCGACTGAAAGCGATTCGCGGAGCACAATCGGCGAGTCTTGCGGCCTTCGTGCCGTTTCATACGATGAACGAAGGGCGGTATGTGCGCGCGACCTCTTCACGCCCGGAGGTCGAAGCCCTGGGCGCGCGTTGGAATGCGGTAAGCGCGTCGTACTTCGACACTATGGGCATGAAGGTCCTGCGCGGGCGCGGGTTCACGGATGCGGAAGCCCGCGATTCCGGGAATCGACGCGTGGTGGTCATCAACGAGGCGCTGTCGAGACGCCTTTTCCCGGACGGCGAACCGCTAGGGCGATTGGTCGAGTTCCAGGCCGCGGGTTCGAAGCCGGTCGAGACCGGTGCGGCGGAGATCGTCGGAATCGTCTCGGCCACCCGCGACGATGCTTTCGACAAAGGGGAGACGAATGGGGTTTACGTGCCCTTCGCCCAGGGTTTCCGCGGCGACGCTTTCTTCCAGGTTCGCGGGCACTCGGCGGGAGCGCTTGCGCCCCTGGTCGAGGCGGTGCAAAACGAGGTGCGGGCGATAGCACCCGGGCTGCCTGCTTTCAAGGCGGTGACGTTCGCGCAGCATGTGTCGGGGTCGCTGGAGTTCTGGTTGTTGCGCGTGAGCTCGACGCTCTTCCTGACCCTCGGGCTCTTCGGCACGATGATCGCGGTAGTCGGGATCTACGGCTCGATGTCTTACGCGGTGGCTCGCAGGACGCGTGAGTTCGGGATACGTCTCGCTATCGGCGCGAGTCCGGCGTGCGTAAGACGAATGGTGATCAGCGAAGGGCTGGCCCTCGGCGGAGGCGGCGTCGCGCTGGGCCTCGTCTTCGGGGTCGGCATGGGACGGCTGATGGACAGCCTGTTCGTCGACGTCGGGGCGTTCGACGCAGCGACATTCGTCATCGCCCCGCTTCTCCTGCTTGGCGCGAGCCTCGGCGCGGCGTGGCTTCCGGCGCATCGGGCGACCACCGTGAATCCAGTGGTCGCTTTGCGAGCCGATTGACGGGACAGCTCTCACCCGGGCTCCGGCCCTCTCCCTCGAACACCGGGGGATCTCGCGTGTCGACTGGCGAAATCGGCGTCTATCGGCGCCATCGGCCCGAAACCACAGCGCTGTACGAGGTGGTCCGGGACAATATCGAGACTCTCTTCGGCGCCATCGACGATGGGGCGCTTGCGGTGCGGATCCCGAAACACGCGCGAGTGGAACTCCTCGCCTACCTCGACTGCGGGCTTCTGTGTGGCCCGAGGCCAGGCTTTGGCCTCCCTAAAGGGAGGCTTCGCGCTCGCCCGCTATCTGGCCGCCGCGGGCGAGCTGACCGAAGTACCCGGACGCTCCCCGTCTCGCGCTTCGCGCACCCACAAAGGCGACTTCAGGCCCGCCCAACTCCCTCCGAACCTGCCTCCCCGACGCCTACCCCGCACCCGCGGCCGCGTGTAGGGCCGCGGGAGGGGATCGCAAACCACCCCCGAATCGCTTACGCTCTTCACTGCCCATTCTGTGGATGGATGGCTGAGCTCGGAGCCGAGGAGCAGTTGGCGCGCGAGGAATAGCATGACCGAACCGTCAGACAAGGTTGAAGAAGACCGCGCATTACTCAATGGCTTCCTGAAGGGCGAACGGACCTTCGACGCCGAACCATGGCTCCTGCAGGAGGACGTTCTGTTCCTTGCCGCGCAGCGCTTGGCCAGACGCGATCCGGACTGGGTTCTGTCTCAGCTGGCGCGACGGGAGTTTGCAGCCGCCCTTCGTGAGACCGTCGCGCGCAATGCCTTTGTGAGGGATCTTGAGAGGGCACTGGAGATCATCGCGCAGAACATGGAGTAAGCACAGCGCATAAGCGATTTGAGGGGGTTCGCCAGGTCTGGAAGCGTGGTGGGGGCACGCTGGTTGCGAACCGACACAGGAGGGAGAGGGGGGTCCATGTCAACGGCGACCGTGCCGTCGGCGGAAGCTTTCTTCGCGTAATGCGTATGGGACCGTGGGGCTGCAGCTCCACTCGCTCTTGCGCGATGGGCGGACGCAACACGTAGCGGAGCAGGCCTTGCGACCTGCGGCGTCCGGCCCGCCCACGCGGTTGGCCGCGTGTAGAGCGGTCGCTGCGGCGGGTGAGCGAGGGCCGCGGCACACGCGCCAACGCCGACGAGGCTCCCTGCGATGAAGGGCTGTTCGCCGACGAACGCAACGTCCCGGCCTTCGTCATCCTCGGCGCCGCGACGTCGCGCGCCATGGCTCGCGAGAAGCCAACGAACGCCGAGCCTTCCTTGCGGTCAGTGGTGTCGGCCCCGCCAATTGACGCAGTTTGGAGATGCGTTCATGGTGAGAGATCGACATCGGCGGAGCAAATCGCCTATTGTGAGCCTCAAGGTGCGCGAACCAGATAGTTCCATGGCTGCTTCCACGGCCTGCTCGTGTCCTGGCTGCGGTGACAAAGCCCTCTCGTTCGGCGGCCTTTGCCCGTACTGCGACGAGTCGCCCTACCATCTTCACTGCGCCGCTTGCGACGGGGTCGAGTTGAACGTCAGCGTTGAAGCGCCTCCGGCGGCCTGTGGAAGATGCGCCGCTCCGTTGTGCCAGTGGCCTCGCGCCGAGGCTCCGGGGGATCCGCGCAGCCTCCCGAGCCCAGAGGATCGACGGGTGTCCCCCAGATCGTCGCCGGACGCGGCGGACTCCCTCCTCGACCCCACGCCGCTCTTGGCGCTGGCGGGCGGGCAGCGGGGACTCTTGCTGGTTGGGGGGCCAGAGGGTGCCGGGCGGGGGACGACCGCGGCACTGCTGCTTAGCTACGCCGCAGCCTCGCGCTCGGGATCCGTCCTCCTGGCCGGGTCGCCGGAAAGACGCCTCCCGCAATCGGGCCCCGGTCTGGTGCTGAGTCGGAGAGTGGGACGTGACGTCCCCTCGCTTTCACTGGCGGTGGAGGCCGCGCTGCGCTTCGTTCCGGATGTCGCGCACATGGGGCTCCCCTCGGGCGCGGAGGATGTCGAGGCGTCGTTGTGCCTCGCGGAGGCTGGCTGCCTGGTGGTCCTGGAGACGCCGTGCGGCTCGGTCACCGAGACTCGCGCCTGGTTCCTGCGACAATTCCCCGCGCGTCGCCGCGGCGAGATGTGCGAGCGGCTCAGCCAGCACTTGGCGGGGGTCTACTGCCAGGTGCCGGTCCCGCTAGCGTCGACCCAGGGATGGGCGCCGGTGGTGGAGGCGCTCAACGGAAGGCATCCGCGACTGCGCCGGCGGTTCGCATGGGAGCCAAGCCACACAGGTATGCACCCCACCTGGGCGAGTCCCGGGGACTTCGAGTTCATATCCCGCAACGAGAGCCTGGCACTGCTCGTGGTGCGGGGGTGGATCTCGAGGGAAGCCGCGCTCGTTTGCAGCTACTTCCGCAGCGTGCTGCAGAATATGCTTGACAGGAAGGGTGGTCCTCCCCCCCGGCGCCCGGTTCAATGAACGGCCAGTCCGCGATTGAGCCTCACCTTGGCAGACTGCGTGCCAGTCCGGCTGGGGAACTCTATCTGTGCGGTGCGGAGGTCTGGCTGCGCCAGTTGCGCGAGGTTCGTCTCCTGAGTCGAGGACTGCCCTACGGGGCTGTCGAGTCCGTCGTTACGGGCTGCCTGGGCGCCGCTGAGCAGACCCGACTGGAGCAAAGGGGCGACGCCGTGGTGGTCTTCGAATCCGCAGGGAATGGGCGCTTCCGTCTTCAGGCCCTCCGGGTCGGCGGGGCCTTCGGCGTGGTCGTGACCGCACTGCCGGCCGCGGCCCCAGCCCTTGAGGAGGTGGGGATTCCTCGTTCTCTCGTTGAAGGAGAGGCGGGCTCCAGCGGCCTTGTCGTCGTCGCTGGGCCCGCACGTTCGGGAAGGACCTGGACGTGCGCCGCGTTGCTTCAGGCCTTGTCGACCGGTCGTGACGTGGTCTCGGTGGAAGATCCGGTCGAGATCCCGCTCGCAGGCGGTGGCCAGATATTTCAGGGGCCTTTGCCGTCTTCACCGCGCCCGGGGGCGATCGTGGCCCTCGATCGCCCGAACGCGGCCCGAATGGAAATGGCCCTGGAGTGGGCCGAGTCGGGCAGCCTCGTGCTGTTGGTCGTCTCCAGCTTCGCTCCCTCGGATGCAAGGCGGTCGTTGGCCCATGGCGCCAATACGCCGGAGACGCGCTCGCGCATCGCGAGGAAGCTCCGCTGGATGAGTTGTCAGCGGCTTCTGCCCGCTCGCGAAGGCGGGGCGATCGTGCACGCCGCCGCGCTCACGATGTTCGATGAGGCGCGGCGCAGGTCCTTCGAGAAGGATCCTGACGACGACTTCGACCGGGATGTCTCGCGGCGCCGGGCCGCCGGCGACATCTCCCTTAACGACATCCTTGAGGACCTTCATGCGGCACGGCGGATCAGCCTGCTCGCGGCGTTGCACGGGAGCCAGGATCAAGACGCACTCCAAGCCGCAATCAGCGGCATTCGACTTCAGCCGCCCAGACCAAAGGCCTCGAGTCCATGACTTCCGGGGACCCCGAAAAGCCAACGGTCGCCACCCAGACATCCACGGGGACGTTCGCGCACAATGCCACCGGTACCCTGGGTGTGGCGATCGACCCGAGTCGACCGGCGTTGGCGGCCGCGAGGGAGGCGGGAGACTGGATCAGCGGCGAGGTCGTGCTTGGTACGTACGCCGTCACCGCCCTCCTCGGCGAAGGCGGCATGGGTCGCGTCTACCGTGCGCGGCATCTGGGTTGGGGCGTCGACCTCGCGATCAAGAGCCCGCGACCGGAAATCGTGGCGCACGACGGCGGTATCGAGGCGTTCGTCCGCGAGGCCAAGACCTGGGTCACGCTCGGCCTGCACCCTCACGTCGTCCACTGCTTCTACGTACGCGTAATCGACGGGATACCGCGCGTCTTCGCCGAATACGTGGAAGGCGGCACCTTGGCCGACTGGATCCGCGACGGACGTTTCCGCGAGGGAGCGCCGGACGCGGCGTTGGTGAGGATCCTCGACGTGGCGACGCAGATCGCCTGGGGGCTCGATCACGCCCACGCGCACGGGTTCGTCCATCAGGACGTCAAGCCCGCGAACGTCCTGATGACACCAGGCGGCTGCGCAAAGGTGACCGACTTCGGCATCGCGCAGGCGTGGGAGTCGGGAGGAAGAGGCGAGTCGCCCGCCAGCTCGCCGGAGCGCTCCGTTCTCGTTCCTGGCTCCGGCGTGATGACGCCCGGCTACTGCTCCCCCGAGCAGGCGCGGGGCCAAGCTCTGACGCCGCGGACCGACGTGTGGTCGTGGGCCCTGTGCGTGCTCCAGATGTTCGAGGGCGAGCGAACGTGGCGCTCCGGGGTCGCGGGAGCGGACGCCCTCCGGCAGCACCTGACGTCGAACGCCGCCACCGCGCGCGGACCCGCGATGCCGCGGGGCGTGGCCGATCTCCTCGAGAGGTGTTTCGCAGAGTCGCCGGCTGATCGGCCGCAACGCGCGGGCGACGTCGTAGCCGCGCTGCACGCCGCTCACCCGCTGCTGCAGGGACGGCCCCCGCGGCAGCCCGATCTCGAGCCGTTGGCCTCGGCGGGCGTCAATAACCGTGCCCTCAGCCTCTACGATCTCGACCGCAGGAGCGAGGCCGAGGACGCTTGGCGGCGGGCCCTCGAGATGGATCCGCGGCACCCTGAGGCCACGTACAACCTCGGCCTGTACCTGTGGCGCGCAGGTCGTCTCGATCCGGGAGACCTCAAGTGCCGGCTCGACGACCTAGCCGCCGCACATCCCGAAGCCGCGTGGCTCTCCGGGCTCTTCGCCGCGGAGCGGGGCGATCATGAAGCCGCGCTGGCTTGCCTGCGGCCGTTCGCTCACGTGCCCGAGGTGGCAGCTGTGATCACCGCGCTCGAGACCAAAACCGGCGACTTCTTCAGTGCACCCTGGCTCGCCAGCCGCGTGCACTCCGGACGCGTGCTCAAGACCGTCGCGCAGAACACGTTCACGATCGACCGCGATCTCCTCGCGTACCAGCGCCTGCTCGGGCCCGTCTTCATGGCATACCTGAGCGACCTCGGCCCCGAACAGCACTGGGTCGACTCGGGCGCAGGTGAGGCCCTCGCGATCAGGGATTACCTGTCCGCGGCAGAGCCGTCCGAGAAAGCCCGCGTGACCGCCGTCAGCGTCATCCGGCCGCCCGGCCCCGCCCTGGCCGAGATCGAAGGACGATTCCCGCCGCCGCAGTTTCGCTATCTGGCAGGAAAGCCCATCGAGGAACGCGCCGCCGCCGACATCGGTGGAACCGATCTCATCACCGACGTATACGGACCGCTGCAGTACGCGCGGCAAATCGACGCGGTGATGGGGACCTACGGACGCCTGCTGAAGCCTGGCGGTCGCCTGTTCGCGGTGTTGCCGGCGATAACGTTCCTCGAGAAGGACGGGACGCAGGCGGGGCTCACGGACTGGCTGGGCTCGGTGCGTGGATTCACCGCCCACCAGATCCCCGACCCGAGGTCGCACCTGCGGGAGGTCATCCTCGAGCGCAATGAGGATGCCGTCGAGGTTCCACCCCTGCGCCTGCTGCGCGCGGTGGAGGGGACCCCGCCCATGCGCGAGTTCGCGCTATGAAGCTCGCCCCATGCGGGCGATGGGCCAGCCGATCCTCAGTCTCCCTCGTTCGCGTCTGCCAGCTGGCGGCTCGGCCGCGTTTTTCGCTGATCCGGTAGGAGCGAAGACCGCGCCGCAGGCGGGGGCTTTCGATCCCGCCACTGCCGGCTCCGGACCGGGGCCTTGCGGCCTTGTGCGCTCGTCGAAACGGCCGAGCAGGGTGCGGTAGTAGATGAAGTTCCTGACCCTCGGGCTCTTCGCCACCATGATCGCGGTAGTCGGAATCTACGGCTCGATGTCTTACGCGGTGGCTCGCAGGACGCGTGAGTTCGGGATACGTCTCGCTATCGGCGCGAGTCCGGCGGGCGTCCGGCGAATGGTGATCGGAGAAGGGCTGGCCCTCGGCGGAGGCGGCGTCGCACTGGGCCTCGTCTTCGGAGTCGGCATGGGACGGCTGATGGACAGCCTGTTCGTCGACGTCGGCGCGTTTGACGGTGCGACATTCGTTATCGCCCCGCTGCTGCTGCTTGGCGCGAGCCTGGGCGCGGCGCGGCTGCCG
>CAYNHK010000095.1:0-18082 GCA_964396875.1 uncultured Acidobacteriota bacterium
GATCCCCAGAAACCTCGATCCCCAGAATCCTCGATCAATGTTCGGCCTGAGAACCAACCTCCCCCAGGGCACGTCCTTCGCCTTGGGGCTGGTGTCGCCCATAGTGCTGTTCGGCGCGTGGTGCGGGCTGTCCTACGGCGGTTTCGCGCCGCCCGACTTCCTGCCATCTCCCACAGAGGTTCTTCGCGGGATTCTCCAACTCTTCATCGAGCACGACCTGTGGGGCGCCATCGTCATCTCGTCGCGGCGGATCGGGATCGCGTTTCTCCTGGCCTCGGCGGTCGCCCTTCCCCTGGGCGTCCTGATGGGCTCTTTCGAGGCGGTGAACCGCTTGTTCGAGCCGGTGGTGGCGCCCCTGCGCTACATGCCGATCTCGGCCTTCATTCCCCTTCTCATCCTCTGGTTCGGGATTTACGAGAAGCAGAAGATCGCGTTCCTCTTCCTCGGGGTCTTCGTCTACCTGCTTCCGGTCGTGGTCACGGCGATCCGGGCGGTGCCCGAGGAACTGGTGCAGACAGCACTCACTCTTGGCGCCTCGAAGTTCCAGGTCATCCGCACCGTCCTCGTTCCCGCGGCGCTTCCGGAGATCTGCGATTCCTTCCGGGTCATGAACGCCATCTCATGGACCTACGTGATTCTGGCGGAGGCGGTCAATCCCGAGCACGGTCTCGGTTACATGGTCGAACTCGCGCGCACGCACCAGAAGGCGTCATGGTCGTTCGCCGGTCTCTTCGTGATCGGCGGAATCGGCCTGATCACCGACGCGGCGATCCGGATCTTCTGGAACATCGCCTTCCGCTGGAAGGAGAAGACAACGTGAGCGCGCAGGACCCGAACGTCCCGTCGCCGCGTCCTCAGGCGGGCGAGCCGGGCACGATCGCGGTCACGGTCGGGGAGGGTGTCGCCCAGGCGACCTACCGTCCCGAACTCAAGGCGAAGACGCCGAAGTTGAGGCTGTCCGGCGTGTGCGTGACCTACGTCGGTCGCGACGGGCACAACACCGAAGCCGTTCGCGACGTGTCCTTCGAGATCGAAGATCGGCCGGGTGTGGGCGAGATCGTGGTGTTCCTTGGTCCCTCGGGATGCGGCAAGTCCACCATCCTCAAGGCCATCGCGGGACTGATGCCGCCGACCAAAGGCACGGTGCACGTGGACGGCGAACTGGTGAAGGGCGTCGGGCGTGACCGGGGCATGGTGTTTCAGGCCTATACGTCGTTCGGCTGGCTGACCGTGCGCGAGAACGTCGAGTACGGCCTGCGTCTTCGGGGCGTGCCCGCGAAAGAACGCGAGGAGCGCGCGAACAAGTATCTCAAGGCGGTTGGCCTCGCCGACTTCGCCAACCGGTATCCGAAGGACCTTTCCGGGGGCATGAAGCAGCGCGTGGCCCTCGCGCGCACGCTGATCAACCAGCCGCGCCTGGTCCTGATGGACGAGCCCTTCGGCGCCCTCGATCCCCAGACCCGATGGGGAATGCAGGGCCTGCTCCTCGACATCGCGCGCACAGAAGACAACACCACGATCTTCATCACCCACGACGTCTCCGAGGCGGTCTATCTCGCCGACACGGTCTATGTGCTCTCGTCCCGGCCGGCGAGGATCCTTCACCGCGTGAACGTGCCGCAGTTCGCGAGCCGCGAGATCGGGATCAAGTCCTCCGCGGAGTTCCGCGCGGTCGAGCGCCAGCTCCTGGATCTCCTCTACGCTCCGTCCTGAGTCTGGAGCCCCGGTCCGAAACCGGGGCGCCGGAGGAGTGTTATCGTGCCCAAATCCAAGCCGGGAGGAAAGTATGAGCAGAAGTCTTTTCCGTTCACGTTTGGCAGGAATGCTGTTGTTGACCGCGGCTCTCGCAGCGGGCGCCTCCGCTCCGGCGGCGGCCCAGAGTCCCGGCGACCGTCCGATGCTCACGGCCCGGGTGAGCCGGTGGCAGGGCGACCCGGTGAAGAAACGGAAGGGACCGAAGGGGTTCGATCTTCAGTTCCGCCTTGTGGGAGCGCGCTTCGACGGCACTTTCGGCGTCGAGGGTGTGCCTCAGAGTGTTCCCGAGGGTGAGCCCTTCGACGCGCAGATCCGGCTCTACAACATCGGCTCCAAGGACATCAAGATCTCTTCCGTGGCGGTCACCGGCGCAGGGGTGACGCTTGCGACCGAGCTTTCGGTCAACCGCGTGGATCCGAAGTCCGTCGAAAACGTCGCCAGCTTCAAGATCCCTCCGCAGTCGTCGGCGGGATCGAGCTTCCTCATCACCGTGGTCCTGAGCAACGGCGACAAACACACCGCCACGCTCACCTTCTCCAAGCCCGCGTAGCGCCTGCGGGCCGGGTAAGATCCGGGGCTCCGCTTGAGCAGCCCCTCTTCCCGCCCGCGTGTCGTTGTCCTCGGCGGAGGGCTTTCCGGGGCGTCTGCCGCCCTCGAGCTTCAACGGTCCGGCCGTTTCGATGTCTCCATCGTCGAGCGGAGCAGCGCCCTTGGCGGCCTCGCCGGCAGCTTCGAGCGTGAAGGACGGTCCTACCCCCTCGGCTATCACCACATTCTTGACCGGGACAAGACCCTTCTGCACTTTCTCGAACTCATCGGCGCGATGCCGAGGGTCCGGTGGCGGCGGATCAACATGCTCTTCCGGATCGAGGGAAGGCTCTACAACCTGGCGAAACCCGCGGACTTCCTGGCCTTCCCCATGTCGCTCCCGGACAAGGTTCGCTTCACGCTCATGATGGCGCGCGCGTTTGTGAAGAGCGACTGGTCGGACTGGCACGACCGAAGCGCCAGCGATCTGCTCGATTCCTGGTCCGGCCCCGGCGTGCGCAAGGCCCTCTTCGAGCCGCTCACCCAGCTCAAGTTCCAGTTGACCTGCGACGACGTGAGCGGGGCCTGGCTGGGCGCGCGTCTTCATCATCGAGAAGGTTCGGCCGCGCTCGGGTACATCCCGGACGCGAACTGGACCACCGTGTTGTGCGAGGGTGTCTCCCGGCTGGTCCGGGACGAGGGCGTCACGATTCGGACCTCCGCCTCGGTGTCCGCTCTTCACCGGTCGAAGGACCGGGTGAGGTCGGTCGAGCTTGCCACCGGAGAGATCCTCGACGCCGACCTCGTGGTCAGCACGATTCCGGCCGAGGTCTACGCGGGGATCGTCCCCGAAGATTCGACCCCTGAGATGGCCCGCATCCGCTATTCGGCGCTCATCTCGGTGATCTGCGCGTCGAAGAAGCCGGTGTCGCCCGACTTCTACTGGATGAACCTCGCGTCTCTCGATCGCGCGGCCTGCGGCATCTTCCTCCTGAACTCGCTCAACCCGACGATCGGGGAGCCCGGCGGATCGGTCGTGAACTTCGTGACCCACCTCAATCATCGCGGTCAGCCGTTCTTCGCCAAGTCCAACTTCGAACTGCTCGAGGCCTATCTCGAAGACTTCCGGCGGATCTTCGGCTTCGATCTCGATCCCTACTGGACGAATATCGCGAGGATCCCCATGTACTCCCCGGTATTCACGAAGGGCTATCGGAACCCGCCTCCCCGTTCAACGACCTACCCGAACGTGTACTTCGCCGGCAACTATCGGACCTTCCCCTCGATCGTCTCCACCGGCACCGCGCTCCGCTCCGGTCTCGACACCGCCGCGGTCATCCTGCGCGACCATGGTCGCGCGTCCGCGGGTTAGTCCCTTCGACACCCGGACGGAGCGCCGTCTGGTGGACTGGAGCCCTCCTGCCGCGCAGGCTCCTAGCCGACAGACTCCGCAGCCTGCCTTGCGGCGGCGCGGGCCGCCCGGCTCGGGCAGCTGTTGATGCCGAGCATCCGATTGAGCGCGCAGCGGCAGGTCAGGAGATTGGCCGCCATCACCGCGCAGAATGCGACTCCGATTCCCACCGCGCCCATGCGGCTCCCCAACTGGGAGACCAGGAGGATGAGGCCGGCCGCGGGAATCAGCATCATTCCGGCGTAGTGCGTTTTCTGGAGGAAGACGAGCCCCGCCATCAGGAAGAGCGTGCCGAACATCGCGACGAGCATGGAGGCGAGTCGGAGACTGCTCTCGCTGACGCCAAGGGGGGGCAGGGCGAGGATGGTGAGTGTGGTGGTCACGGCGAGTGCGAACCTCCGGGCCTGGAGGTCGCCGCCGGCCTCACCCACGTTCACGGCTGCCGTCGTCGGGGTTTGCTGGTTGCGCATCGTCACCTCGGTCATCGGCGGAACTTACCAAGCGCGGGCGCGCCGGCCCAAAGGTCGAACTCGTTCAGGCGCAGCTGTTGATGCCGAGCATGTGATTGAGGCCGCAACGGCGATTCCACAGGTTGGCGGCGATGATGAACATGAAGATGGCGCCCAGGGCGGAGGCGGCGGACCGGGCGCCGTTGCTGGCGAGGGCGAGAATCGCCGCGGAGGAAACGATGAGCATGATGCCGGCGTAATGAGTCTTCTGAAGGAACACCAGCCCGGCAATGAGGAACAGAGTGCCGCAGATGGCCACGGTCAACGCGGCGAGTTTGAGGGCGCCTGCGCTCGCCCCGGAGAGGGGGAGGGCCATGACTGTCAGACCTCCGGTGACCAGGAAGGCGAATCGGCGCGAAGCCAGGTCGCCGCCCACCGGCCCCACGTTCACCTCAGGCAAGGCTCTCCGGCTCCGGAGTGGATCTGGCGGGCTCGGGGGCCTTCGGGGCCTTGAGAGAGCGGATGTCGGCGCTCGCGATGAATGCCGTGGCCTCGCCGCCGAGGACACGCTGAAGCAGCGACGAGGAGGTCTCGCTCTTGCCGAGGCGCCCCACGAACTCGAGCGCGCCCCCGCCCGAGGAGTGAGCGAGGGTGTTCGCGAGACGCCATTTGCCCGCGGTCGCCGCCAGCGTGTTCTCAACGTGGCCCCGCGCCCTGGGTAGATCGCGCGCCTCGACGATCAGCGCCGAGTTGGGCTTCTTGTCCTTTTTTTCCTTCTTGTCCTTCTTCTCCTTGCCGTCCTTCTTCTTCTTCTTCTTCCCCTTTTCCCGCGACGCGATGATCCGTCCCGGCAGCTGACCGAACCGATAGCGCCACATGAGGTAGAGCGTTGTGGTCATCACGAGCGAGGTCCACACTGCGATCGAATAGGCGCGCGAGCCGCAGGCCATACCGATGGCGATCGCGAGGAAGACGTAGACCGCGTCCTTGGCGTCGTCGAGGGTGTTCCGGAAACGCACCGCCGCGACCACGCCGGCGAGGCCGAAAGCGCGGGCCAGGTCACCCGAGATCACGACCATCACCGCGGTCACGACCATGGCCAGCAGAACGATGGTCTGGCCGAGGGAAGGGTCGAAGAGCTCGTCGGCCTTGGTGACCCGGTACACGATGGCGACGGGCACGCTGAAAAGAAAGGCGTACAGAAGCGAGAAGAGGATGTTGAGGGCGTTGTCGAACTCGGCCGCGCTGTCCAGAACCTGTCGGACCGCCTCGGTCATCTTCGGGAAGATCGCGAGGTCGAACTGGGCATTGAGCTCGAGCAGGAACGAGCGGATCAGGAGCAGGAACAGGAAGAGCAGCCCGTAGTAGGCGAACAACTGGCGGCCCTGCATCGCCTGCGACTCGGGATCGTCGGGTGGCGCCTGCGGCGGCGGCGGCGTCTCAAGCATGAAGGTGCGCCATTAAAACCCGAATCCCGCCCGGAAGTAGAGGCGCGTTTTTCCTTCGCTGCGCGCCGCGGCGAGGCTCACCGTGTTCTCCGGCTTCAGAATCGCGACCCAGAGACCGCCGCCAACGCCGCTATGCCAGCGGTCCGAGGACTCTCCTTTCGAAAAGACGCGGCCGACATCGGCGAGGCCGAACACGCCCACTTCGCTCGGCAGAAGAAGCCGGACGCGGCCAAACCGAAGACGCAGCTCGCCGCTCGCAAACGCCGCGCCGTCGCCGGCGTAACGCTGAGGTCGGTGGCCCCGCAGCGTGTCGGAGCCGCCGATGAAGGCGGCGTCCTGGAAAGGATACCGGCCGAAGACACGCTTCCCTCCGGCCCGGACCGCGAGGGTCGGCCGCATCGGAAGCGAGGCGCGGAGAAACCCGCCCGCCTCGGCGTGGACTTCGCCGAAGGGGTCCTTGACGCTCCAGGCCTTCGGGAAGAAGCTGCCCCCGAGTTGGATCCGTCCGCCTCGTCCCTTTTCGAACCCCTTGTCGGTCTGGCCGAGGCTGAGCTCGACCCGGGGCCCGACCTTCCCGAAGCCGCCGAAGCCATAAGGCCGGACCGCGGCCGCGAAACTCCTCCGCTCCGGTTCTTTCGTGTACTGCGCAAGGGCGCCCAGGGACACGTCGAAGGGCCCCGCCTTGAACTGGTACTGGGGTGAAAGAGAGAACTGATTCTGCACGACCTCGAAGAAGTCCTCGTCCCCTTCGCCCTTCGTCTCGTTTCCGAAGCCGTAAAAGCGAATGAGATCGAGTTCCGAGGCGCGAGCATGGATCCGGAAACGCGCCGACTGGTTCTGACGCACGAAGTCGCCGCGGTACTCGCCCCGAAAGCCGCCCAGCCCGGTTGCGTAGCCGGCCCCGATGACGTGCCGCCGGGAGTAGGGGTGGTGGCGGAACTCGTAGGTGGTCGACGAGAGGCTGCCGCCCACGAAAACGCCGAGGTCGCCCCCGGCGCTGAGCCAGGGCAGGAAAAGACGCTGGCGTCCCCAGTCGCGGTCGGGGTTTCCCGACGCATCGTTGGGATGCTCGTAGGGCCGCGTGTCGAGCGATGTGCCGAAGCCCCCCTGCACGCGCGTCTTCCCGCCCTCGTCGTAGAACTGCGTCCAGCCGGACCGAGCGTCGTCGAGCGAGTCCTCGCCCTTCCCGCCCACCACGCGAACCGTGATTGCGGCGGTCCCGGCTTCGCGGACCACACGGTCGTCGCCGCCCTTGAGGTGCAGCCGGATGTAGCGGGTCTCGCGCGGATCGAAGCGGCGGAAATAGATTGGCTCGCCGTCCTTGTTGACCATTCGAACCTGGATCAGGCGGCCTTCGGCGCGGCTTACGAAGACCGCATCGTCCTTGTCCGAGCCATGGATCTCCACGTCGTCGGCGAGCTGTTCGTAGAACTTCCGCGCCGCCTCCGGCAGACGCTTGAGGCGAGCTTTCAGCGCGAGCGCGGTCCGGCCCGCCGTGATCTGGTGGTACTCCTCGGGAAGCCGGTTCACGGCTTCGTCGATGGACCCCTCGGTG
Source organism: uncultured Acidobacteriota bacterium (assembly GCA_964396875.1). GTDB lineage: Bacteria > Acidobacteriota > Vicinamibacteria > Fen-336 > JAGNNV01 > JAGNNV01. Next base: position 7,147 of record CAYNHK010000095.1, read on the forward strand.
ATTCGGGTCTGAATGCTGCGAATCGCCTCCTGCCACTGGGGCCACTCGAGTTCCGAGAGATGACGGCGGTCGACGAAGCGTCCCTGCCAGGTGAGACCGAAGATGTTTGGATACCGCGGTCCGAAATCCACGAGGCGCGGCTGGCTCGGCCGGATCAACGCGAGGAAGAAGCCCGAATATCGAACGAACGCCTGGTCGCGATCCTCCGGCACGGGCTGCCAGAGATCCGTGCCCTTGCGGCGCGCCCACTGCCACTGATCCTTGTGGCGGTCGAAGTCGTTGATGAGCAGATCGAAGAGGCGCGCACGGAGCAGGGCGGGAGCGTCGACCTTCTCCTCGGGGTGATCGTCGAGCCGCTTCCAGAGGTCCACGGTGTCGAGCAGCTTGTGGAACTCTTCGAACCCGGGCGTCACCGGTTTCTCCGCACGGATCTTCTCCTCGATGAACCCGAGTTTCCCGCCGAACTCCTTTCTGAATTCTCCGAGCCGCTCGTCGTCGGGCAGGAGCACCAGCCGGTGTTTGGCGCCGAGGATGCCCACGGCCTCGGCCAGGGGATCGACCACCATCGGCCCAAGGGGATGCGCGGAACTCACCTGATCCTGAACGAGGGCGTCAACGAAGGTATCGCGCAGCTCTTCGGGCAGGACGGCCGAGGGGTCCTTGTCGATGGAGCGGAACTTCCATTCGCGACCTTCGCTGCACTCAAACGTCAGCGACGCGGTCTGCTTGCCTCCTCCGCGTTTCTTCGGCCGCAGGCCCCCCGCGAACGAGCCGAGGTCGAGGACTTCCACCTCGAAGGCCGCTCGCCAGAGACTGCGGTAGCCCTCGCCGAAGAAGAACCGGTGCAAGGCGCCCGCGGAGTAATGCCGGCCCGCCGCGACGATCTGGGAGCCCTTCGCTTTCTGATCGTCTCCGGTGTCATCAACCTCGTGGCCTGCGGCGGGGAGCCCGAGAAGGCAGATCAGAACGCACAGCCCCGCCTTCAAGGAGTGAGCCGCCGACCCGGGACCACGACTTCCATGACCCATACGATTGCGGGGGAGGCTAGCAGACCGCGGCGAGCGCCGCGGCGGTGTACGCTCCCCGGACAGATGCAGGCCCGGAAAACCCTCAGGCTCAGGTCGGCCCTCCTCGCCCTCTTCCTCGTCTCCGCCGGTCGTGTCGAGGCCGCGGACTCGAGCCGCGAACGCGACCTCAGGGGAACACTCTCCATCTCGCTTGTCGCCGGCGCGGTCGCTTCGACGGCGGTGCCGTCCGAGGTCTTCAAGACCCCTCCCGCCTGTCGCTGGTGCGGGGGATCCGACCCCAACGCGATCGACCGCTGGGCCGCTGCGGCGAAGTGGGAGGATCCCTGCCGCGCGGGCCGTCTCAGCTATGCGACTCTGGGGGCGGCCGCGGTTGTCGCGTTCGGACCGCTGAGCCACGAACCGAATGCCCGTGACTGGGCGGAAAACGCCGGGGCGGTCACGGATTCGGTGGCGGTCGCGGTGATGGCGACCCAGATCGTCAAGTACGTCGTGCGCAGAGAGCGTCCCGCCGCTAGTCTCTGCCATCGAGGTCGCGAGAGCGAGGCCGACCGGAACCTCTCCTTCTTCTCCGGGCACGCCTCTCTGGCTTTCGCTCTGGTCGCATCCGCCCACGAGACCGCCCGCCTGCGGGGGCGCCGCAGCAACGACGCGTGGCTGTGGACGGGCGGGACCGCCGCCGCGCTCACCGGATACCTGCGGATCGCGGGAGAACGGCATCACCTCATCGATGTCGTGACCGGCGCGGGCGTGGGCTATGCGATCGGGAAGTGGATTCCGAGGCAGGTGCTTCGCCCGGATCACCGGGACTCAACGGATGGGCCGGCCGCTTTCCGCAAACCCCCCGACCCGGCGCCCGCTCTCTTCGCCTATTCGAGGGCAGTGACGAGCGACGGGAGGGTCCTCCTTCAACTCGGGAAGGGGCCCGGCCGAAGCCTGCAGTTTGGAATCAGGTTCTGAGGGTTACTGAGGCAGGCGAACGTCGGGATCGCCGAGCAGGGCCCAGCCATGGAGGAAGTCGCGCTCGCCCGGGAATGAGGCGAGGAAGGCGGCTTTCGCCTCGCGCACCGCCTCGCCCAGAGTGAGGCCTTCGAGCAGCCTCGGGTAGAGGAGCAGGTGGAGTTCGCGCTGCAGGGTGGGGAGAGAGAGGCCGGTGGGCCCGAAGCTCGCGGCCGCGCCGCCTGCGGGGGTCATCACCATCGCCTCGCTCACCGCAGGGCCGTAGAAGTAACGGTAGTCGGAGGACACGCAGGCCCAGGTGAGGAGCAGAGTGCCCTGATTTGTATTGGCGAAGTCCGCGGCGTCGTCCGCGCCGAAGATCGCCTCGTCCGCCCAGTGATCGGGTCCGCCGTGGCCGACGTAGTTCGTGGTGACCGCTCCGAGATTCATCCCGGCCAGCAGCGCCGTCCGAGCCCCCGCGGCTCCGCTGGAGATGTCGGCGAACGTGCTCGAACCCCCGAGGACGGACTCGATGAGCCGACCCTCGCTGCGGAAGGGCATGTCGTTGAGGCCCTGATTGTCGACCGCGATGACGTGCCGCGATGTGTTGGCGGCGAGAAGAGCCGCCCCGTTTTCCACCTTCTGGACCATCACGTCGGCATCCGCGGCGGTGCGCACCGGGAAACGGCCGATGGCGACATCGGGGGAGCCGTCGCCATCACGATCGGCATACAGGTTTTCGGAGATCACGCGGCCGGTGAAGTCGTCGAAGCCGATCGCCGAGGGCATGAAGGCCCGCGATCCCATGCCGTAGTGGTCGGCAGGATCGAGGGTGTCGTCACCGATCAGAAGGACGGTCCGCGTGCGCCTGGACTCGCGGATCAAAGCCCGGATCGCTGAAGAGTCGGGGATACCCGCGGTGTAGTGGTCGTAAGCGCGCTCGACGTCGACCACCACCGCATTCTGGCCCCCGGCCCTCTTGATGGCGGCAACCTGCTCCGCCTGAGTCAGGAAATCCGGATGACTGACGATGAGGTAGTCGGCGCGGAAGAGGGCGGGCAATTCCGTGTCGAAGGCGGAGATGCTTGCGATGGCGCCCGGAGCGGGCGGCAGTTCGAGACCCAGATCGAGGTAGTTGAGGTACGCGTACGCGTTGGGATCGGTCGAGGTGTAGGTGAGCTTGAGCTTGTTGCCGGTCGCGGCGAGCGCTGAAGCGGAAATCGAGCCTTGAAGAGTCGCGACACCCGTGCCGGAAAATTCGATTCGTCCCGCGGCGATTCCGTTGATCCTCGCCTCGACGACGTGCGGGCTGTCCGTCCGGCCCACCAGCGTGATCGCCACCGGCACACTGCCGCCACCGGGCACGAAACCCGGAAGAGCGAAGTCGCCCTGGGTGGGATCCCATGAGGCGGGCCAGGGGTCGCCCTCGACCAGCAGGTCCCACAGCCACGGATCGGTGTCGCGCGGCGCTGCCTGGTAATAGATCCAGTTCTGATGGATTCGATGGAAACCATCCGCGACCGGAACTTCTGACTGACTGAGCGGAGCCCGCATCACCGGAGCGCCATTCCAGGTGATGAGGTAGACGTTGCGGCCGGTGTGGTCGGTCGCGAGGTCCTTCGCGATGAAGCGCAGGCCCGCGGGCGTTGTGGTGAAGGGCGTCTTGATCCCGGCGCTCGAGACCTGAATGCGCTGGCTCTGGGAGACGAGCCTTTGGGGCAGGCCCTGCGCGAGCAGATCGCTCCACGGTACGACGACCTCACCCGGTTCGGCGATCTCGACCTTCACGCCGGTGGCGGCGGTACGCCTGGGGCCCCGCAGGATCGACCCGCGTCGGTCGGCTTTCAGACGACGCGCAGGCAGCACGGAGCGGCTCGCCCCGCCCCGATGATCGCGTGGCGCGGCCGACATCTTCCGCTCGACGCGCTCGAATCTCTGGCTCAGCGTGTCATCGGCGATCTCGAAAGGACCCATCAGCCGGCCGGAATCGGAACCGATCTCGATCTCCTCGATCCAGAGGAAGGGACCCTCGGGCGCGGCGTCGACACGGTACAGGATGGGCGTCATCGATTCAGGCCGGGGCGACACGATGAGCGCGTCGTTGAGCTTCGTCTTCAGCGCGCGGCGTGAACCATCCGGCGCCGAGTAGAGGTTGAAGCCGCGGGTGCCGCGCTGCCACGACGTGGCGAACTCGACCACACCGCTGCCCACGCGGATGCCGGAAATCGAGGCGCGGGTGATCGCGACATCGCGGACCGAACCCTGAGCGGGATGCGGGTCCTCGGCGCTCGTGGCCGTGGCGACGTTCACAATCGCTCCCGCCGCGGTGACCGTCACCCGGAACGTGACCGTCATCGACGCGCCCGGGGCCAGGGTCAAGCCGTCGCCCGCCTGGACCAGCGTCGGGGGCACGCCGCTAAGCAGGTCGGCGTTGACTCCACCCGCGATGTTGTCCTTGGGGCCGATGCAGGTGTTGGTGAGCGAAACCGCGTCGACTTCGAGGTACTCGTTGTTGTCGATCGCACCATTGCTCAGGAAACGGATGACCGTGTTGGCGGCGATGTGGGCGGTCACGTTGTACGAGCGGGGCACGAAGGTCCCGCCCAGGGCGCTCGTGAAGGTCTCGAGGGTTGTGAAGGGACCGCCCGCGCCAGTGCTGGAGATCGCGACCGCGACCGTTTCGCCCGCGCCGAGGCCGATTTCCCGGACGCTGAAGGCAAGGGTCGCCGCGCAGGACGTGCCGCCGCTGATCGCGAGATTCGCCTCGCGCGTTACGCCTTCGCCGCCGGGCAGATCATTGTCGCCCACGCGAAGCGCATTCCCGGTCACCCGTTGACTGCCCGCGTTGGCTCCATCACCTTCATTGATCTCGAGCCAATTGCCCGCCCAGGCGTGGGTTCCGTTCGAGCCGGTGTAGACGCCGTTCGTATTGAAGTTGTCCGCGAAGTTCTTCGTCACCGAGAAGCCGGTGGCGACGGTGCTGTTCGCGACGTAGGTCGTTCCCGCGGGAACCGGGTCGTTCACAACCACCTGGGTCTGTGGCGCGGCGCTGGTGTTGCTCACGGTCAGGGTGTAGGTGATGACATCACCGACCTGGGGGCCGTCCCCGGTGTCGCCCGGATTCGAAGAGGTCTTCACAAGCCTCAGGCTTGGAAGCTGGTCGGTGTCGCTGGCCCGCTCCTGGGGATAACGGAAGGGCGTGGGAGTTGTGGTGTCGGTGTAGTCGAGGGTCGCGTTGTTCACCACCGTCGTACCCGCGGCGGGGTTATTGACGAGGACGTTCACGATCACGCTGCCGGAGGCGCCCGCGGCCACGTTTTCGTTCACCGTACAGGTGACGACGCCGAGAGCGAACGAACACGTTCCGGTGAACGGGGCCACCACCGACGCGCTATCGAACGTGCTGTTGGTGGGGATGGTGTCACGGATGACCACGTTCGCGGCAACCGCGCCCGTCGGGATGGAGTTGTTCGTGAACGTGATCGTGTACTGGAGATAGCCGCCATGCTGCGCGGTGGTGACGCCATCCGTCTTGGTCACCGTCGACCCGAGAGGGAGCGAGAAGAATGCGCCAAGGGGGGTGGAGCCCTCCTGGATGAACTGGTTGCCCGGGCTGGCGCAGGTCTCGATCCGCCAGTAACCGACCTGATTCGCGGCCACGGGCACGACGTTGCCGACGCGGGTTGAGCTTCCGCTGCTGTTCCACTGGGAGTCGTTCGAGAGTGTGCCCGCCACCGGTGCGCCATTGGGCGGAAAGTACGTGACCGACGTGTTGCCGTCGAGGTCGAAATTGTGGAACGTGGTCGAGCCCGGCGCGGCAATGTACTCGTAGAGCGAGATGCAGGACGGGTTCGCCCCGCTGTGCTGGAAGGTGCCGTAGATCTGAGTGATGGCAAGACCGGGGTCGCTCCCCGCGGGCGGCGCGTTGTTCGGATTCGCGTCGTTGTCGGAACCGATGCGCAGCCGCCAGCCGTTGTCGTCGTCGACCAGGGTCTCGGTGCGGAGAATGTACGTGCCGCAGGCGACGGGGGCGGGGATCGTGTAGAAGCGGACATAGTTGTCGGCCGTCGCGACCGGCACGTAGGTGGTCTGAAGCAGCGACCCTGGAGCCCCGGGAGCGGGAGTGGCGAAAGGGGCGACCACGGTTCCCGGCGCGTAGATCTCGAACACGGTGTTGTTGGCGGCGCCGCGGATCTCGTCGAGCACGGAACCGGCGGTATGCATTTCGGGACTGAAGATGTCGACCTGGATCGGCGTGCCCGATGGCCAGGTGCAGGGAACCACGATGCCGTAGTAGTGGTCTCCCGAGCCTCCTCCTCCCGCGGTGGCGGTGTACCAGTCGCCGATGGTGATCCCCGCAGTGGGACCGCTGGTCTGGAGGAAGTAGGGTGAACCCGCCAGGGGAACGTCATAAGCGGCGGCCGGGGACGCCATGAGGATCGCCACGATGGCGAGGACGCCCAGGGCGAAGAGCGGCCGAGTCCCGCTGACACGGGAAACGCCGGCACGAAGGTTCGAGGGCATGAGGGGACGATAGTTCCCGCCGATGGGCGGCCATAAACTTTGGGCTGCGCGAACGTGCGCGGCGTCACACACCCAAAGGTGCGGCCCGGGCTAGCCCCTTCGACACACTGGACGGAGCGCCGTCTGGTGGACAGGAGCCCTTCTACCGCGCAGGCTCCTAGGACAGACGCAGCTCGAACTTGATCGCCTGGATGCGGCTCTGGATCTCTCCGCGGTCCATATCGCGGTATTTCTGGGGCAGGAGTTCGCGGCTCGTCGACTCCAGAACCGCGCAGAGAATCTGCATCTCACGCTCACGCGAGTTGTTCGGAGGTATGAAGTCCGCGAACACCTTCGTGAGGTGAGCCTGCGAAACCTCGGAGACGCCTTCGGCCTCGGCCTCGAGCGTGGCGCGTACCAGGACAGCTTCGAGGTCGGAGCCGGAGAGGCCCATGAGCGCCTTCTCGTCCGCTACCGCTGACACATCCGTGACCGAGGTCTTGATGCCGAGCTTCTTGAGCATGACGCGATAGATCTCGTCGTACTCGCCGGGAGTCTCAGGATAGAAGAGCGGGACGTGCTCTTCGGCCCGGCCCTGGCGCTTGAGGTCGATGGGAAGCAGGTCGGGCCGGCAGGTGATGAGGAACCAGAGGATCTTCCCGCGGTTCCGGGTATCGCCCATGAAGGCGGCGATCTGCGCGAACACGCGGTTCTGGGTGCCCGAATCGCCCGACGCGTCGCGGTTGCCGAGAGCGGCGTCGGCTTCGTCGATGATGACGCCCACCGGCGTGAGCGAAGCCAGGATCTTGAGAATGCGTTCGAGGTTGGCCTCGGTCGAGCCCACCCACATCGACCGGAAGTTCTTGAGCTTCACGCAGGGGAAGCCGATCTCGTTCGAAAAACACTCGACGAGGAACGTCTTGGCGCTTCCGACGGGCCCGCAGATCAGATAGCCCATCGGCACCGCGGCGGGGTTGCCTCGCGCGATGGCCCGGGCGGCGCGGCGGAGACGCTCCTTCACCGCGGGCATTCCCGCGACCATCGAGAGGTCGTATTTGGGCTCGACGTATTCGAGAAGGCCGAGACCCTCGGTCTCGATGACTTCCTTCTTGGTGCGCCGGACTTCGTCGCGTGTGATCTTTGCCCCGGCGGCGTCGGCGCCGTCGAGAATCTGGCCGAGTTGAACGCGCGTCATGCCCGCGGTCAGTTCAGCGAGGCGCGCGGGCTCGAGTTCGCACATCTTCGTGTACCACTCGGCGGGACGGACGGCCTCGAGATACTCGATCCGGCCTCGCTGGTCCGGCCGCACGATCTCGACCTCGCGCGCGGCGTTCGCGCGGAGCAGTTTCGGGTCGATCTCGGCAAGCGTCTCAGTGACGAGCACGACCACGATGTTCTTCGCGAGCAGCGTCGGATCCTGAGACCACTTCCGCAGATAGACGAGAACCGCTCGGTCTTCGGGAGTGCGGTAGGACGCGTCGCCCGCGGGCACCACGGTATCCGCGAAGGGCAGCAGCAGGACGACGGGACGAGGCGGCGAGGCCATCGCGCACTGCCGGAAATACGAGTCGAGCAGGGCGAAAGCGGGTCCGGGATCGCGGGGAAGCGCTTGCGCATACGACGTGCCGTGTACCGAGTCGTAGGACTTGAGCTTCTCCTGGAAGTGGCCGCGCGCCTCGGGAGCCGCGAAGCCGAGACCTTCGGCTCGGTTGTAGGTGATCAGCGCCGGCCAGCCGGTGAAGAGTTCGTGCTGAAGGAACCCTTCGAGGGAGAGGAAGCGCAGGCCCGAGGACGAGCGCACGGGAACGAGGTCCGCGACCGTGCCGTGGATCAGGAACGTGTTCGCCTGTTTGGCCCGCACCGCCCGGACAAGCTCAGCCGCCCATCCAGGAAGTGTGTCGATGAAGGAATTCGTCGGAACGCTGTTGCTCATCTCGAACGTTCTCCTCGTCTCGGGGGCCTCAGTGTGTCCTGGCGGTTCGGCGCCTGGGTTCGACCGGTCCGGTTGCCAATGAGGGGCTGAAGCTCTTCGGGCATCTCCATGAGCGGTCGGCCGACCTCGTCAGAAACCGCGTGAACCCCTCCGAGTTCCGGCATCGACCCAAGAAGCTGCTCCATCTCCTGGACACTCGCCGCATCCTGGTCGGCTTGGGAGAGGAGATCGTCCATTTCCTGCGAGAACGCCTGCGCATCCGTGGCGGCGAGCGATTTCTGAAGCAGGAGCTGAAAGAGTGATTCGAGCGAATCGAGTTCGGCGAGCAGCGCCTCGCGGTTCGCGATATTGCGGTCGACCGCGGCGAGAAGCTTCTCCTTGATCTCGAGGTTCTGCTTCCATGCTTCTGCGACCCGGGGGGCGAGGCCCTCGGCGGCGAGGGCGGCCTTGAGTTTCTCGGTCTCGGCCTTGACCTTGTCGGAGTCGAACGCGCGGATCATCGTGTCGTACTTGCGCACGAGCCAGAGCCGCCTCAGGCAGGTGGCGAGGATGGCTTCGAACTTGTCGTTGTATTCGGCGAGGATGCTCTGGCTCGCGGTGGTGAGGCCCTGGTAGTTGCCCTGGATCTGGCGGCAGAGTTTCTTGAGAGCGTCATAGCGCAGCTTCTGGTCGGGATGGAGTTGGTCGTAGCGTTCGTTCTGGGAGAGGCTCTCGCTCTGCCTCGCCGCGTACTTCTTCTCGATCTCCAGCCGTTTCTTGAGCCGTTCGAACATGAACGGCATGACCATGAACTCGGCGCCCAGAAGGACCAGGAACGGCAGGGGAGAGATGGTGGCGACCGCGAGCGCGGACGCCGCAGCCACCAGGATCACCTGGTACTGGTTGGCGAGGGCTCGCTTGAGGACAGGGTGCTTCTCGAGCACTGAGGGGCTTTACGAACCTGCCTGCGGTGTCTTCTGCTGCTGTTGCGGCGCCGCTTCGGGAAAGGGTGCTGCCACCGCGACCGCGTCGGGCTTCTTGAGGCCCATCTCCACCTCGAATTCGGAGAGGATGCCGTCGGCCTGGATCTGGCGGGCCTTGCGCTCCATCTTGATGCGCTCCACGTCGAGTCCGCCGGTCGCGATCTCCACCGAGGCCTTGCTCTCCGCGACCTTCTGCTTGATCTCTTCGAGGTACTTCTCGGTGGTGGCGCCGGTGCCGTAGGTGTCGAGTTCGGCGAGTGCGCTTGCCGCGCTCTTCATGACCTCGGCTTTCTTCGATTCGTGAATGGCGCGCCGCGAGTGCTCGATCTTTGTCTTGAGCTTGGTCTTGATGTCGTCGACGGTGAGCTGCGCGTTCTCGAAGGCGTTCGAGGCGGCCATGTGCTGCTCGCGGCTCGCCGTCAGTTCCATGCGGATCTGCTGGAGGGTCGCGGCGTCGTCCTGGGCGATGCGCCGGGCCTCGGGGCTTCCCTCCTTGAGCGCGGCCTGAATCGACGCGACGATCTGCTTCTCCTTGCGTTCGAGTTCATCCCTCTCCTGCTCGAGCCGGATCACCGTCGCGCGTGTGGTGACGAGAATCTGGTTCAGCTTGGGGAGCGTGTTGCGCATCTCCTCGATCGATTCCTGGAGCATCACCTCCGGGTCTTCGCCGAACGAGATGAAGAAGCCGATCCACGATTTGATGAGTCTGCCGAGCCGACCGAACATGGGTTTAAGTCTCCTGGGTTTCGCTTGGGTGAACGTTGATGCGACGGCTTTGGGCGGGCCTTAGGTGGTGGTGGGCTCGTCCTTCATTCCGGGTGTTTCACGGGTTTCGTGCGAGGAGTTGCCGACCGAGACGGGGTTCTTTTCGACGAACGGCCCGACCGCTTCGAAGAGCTTCTGTTCTTCGATGCGCTTCCGGGCCTGCCACGACGCGAAACGTTGCTGTTCCTTCGAGATGGCTTCGAGGTTCGCCTGGATCTTCTCCCGGTTCTTTCGCGCGAGCTCGTCGATGCCGGCCTGAAGGGTGGCGTTCTCCTTCTCGCGATCGGCGTTTCTCGCATCGAGCTTCATCCTGAGGAAGCCCTCGAACCCGTCAAGCGCGGTGTCGCGCGCGAGGGCGTCCTCGATCACGTCCTCGATCGGCACCGGACCGGCGGGGTTCATGCGCAGGAAGCCCGAGAGGGCCCCGGCCTTGGCCTTTGAATCGAGGGCTGCGAAGTCCGGCGAGGAGAGGATCTCGAGCACTTTGTAAGCGGTGAAGCCGTGGGCGGGATCCTTGACCCCGGAAGCCTTGTAGATCGAGGGGAAGTCCGGTATCTCCTCGCTGCCTGAAAGCGACTGCTCGTCGAGACGGGGCGCAGGGACCCGGTGGATGATCTCCTTCATGGAAGGCGGAGGAGCCTGTGGGGTTGCGGGTCTCCTCGGCGCGGTCGAGGAGGGCACCGCCCGGACGGCCGCGACATCGGAGACCGCCGCCGCCTCATCCGATTCGACGAGCTTCATCTTTTCGAGAATGCCTTTAAGACCCATGAAAAGGAGCTTAGGCGCGAGGACGGCATCGATTCAAGGAG
>CAYNHK010000096.1:0-18003 GCA_964396875.1 uncultured Acidobacteriota bacterium
GGCGGCGGCTCCGTCGACCGACCGCGAGAACAAACAGACAACGCGAGGGCGAGGCATCCGCGCGGATTTCCTTCACCACCCGCCGCTGAAGGTCGTATTCCCAGGACGTCTTGTTCCGTTCGCGTCGATGAGCGCGTCCATGGTCCCGCACGCGCACCATTGATAGGTCGTGACGCCGTTGTTCGGGTCTTTCACCGATATCGCTCTCCGCATGGGACCGTAGAGCGTTCGGGTCCATCGGCCCAACCGGCCGCGGCGATCCAATCTCAGGACAAGGTGAACGCCTAGGCGGCCTTGGCCGACACTCTGCGGAGCGCCAACGCGACGGCGACCAGGGCGACCAGCCACACTGCGGCGATCAGCCAGTCGGCGGTCACGGGCCGGGCCATATCGGGCAGTGCGGCATCAAGCGGCCCGCCTGGCCAGAGCGCCTCCCAGATTCGCGTGGGTCTCTGCCGTCGATTGATGAAAAGCAGGCGCCCCGGCTGCAGGGCGGCAAAGAGAAAGAGCGCCCATGACCACGTGAGCGACGCGACAATGAGATGTCGGGCCACGGGGCGAGCGATGTCGAAGCCGCGCGCGACCCAAAGCGCCAGGAAAGGCGTCAGAGGCGCGATCAGTCGGGCGGGCGGCGACTGCCCTCCCCACCACATTCGCCAGAGAAGCGCCGGTAGGAGGATCGCAAGGACGAGAGCGACCTCGGCGCGCCAGGCACCCGGGCCATCCGGGGTCTTCGGCCGGGGTGTAGCCAGGAACAACAGCACAACGAAGGCGGGCGCGTAGGGCAGGAGGCCATAGGCGCGATCGATGAGAAGGCCAATCCCGGCGCGCAGCGGATTGAATGCGGCGTCCTCGGGCACGCCGCCGTAAGCGCCAAGCGCCGTGGGCACGCCGTAGACACTCGTCCAGAAGGCGTCGTAGATCATCAGACCGACGGCGCTCGTCAGCGCGAACACGCGAAACGATCCCTGCTTGCGATACACGAGGGCGACAAACGCGATGGCCACTGACACCAGTGCCATCCGGGGGTGCAGGAAGGGAAGCACACAGGCAAGCGCGGCGGCGAAACCCGAAGGCCACGGTCCGCGACCGAAGCGCAGCAGGGCGTAGGCCGCGAAAAGCGCCAGGGTCGCGGCCGCTTCGGTATAGATATGAAGGGCGAAAGCGGCGAGCGGCGGGCCGCACGCGAGCAGCCCTGCGAGCAGCGACGTACCCGGAGACAGCCTCTCCTCGCGGGCGATCGCGAGAGCCAGCGCCCCGACACCAGCCACGAGAAGGCCAAGGAAGATAGCGCAGGCGAGTCGCCCACCGATCCCGTAGATGGGCGCGAGGATGAAGGGCAAACCCGGCGCGTGACCGGGAAACGGCCGGCCGTCCTTTCGCGGCGCGGCGTAGTGCGGCTCCGTGGGGCCGGAGCGGAACTCGCGCCAGTCCTCGCGTGCGTAGTTGTCCTGAAGGTCGAGGTCGTGTTCGAGCCAGAGACTCTTCGCCATCAAAAGGTAGTGGGGCTCGTCGCCCGACGCGTCCATGCGCGGCACGAAGTTCGCAGCGAGTGCGGCGAAGAGAACCGCCATGACGACGAAGAAACGCAGGGGCGTCACCATCGTCGCGATCGCCATCTTCAAGGGTGAACTCGCGGCCTCGTCATCGGCACTCGGCGATGTAGCCCATGGCCTTGAGCTGCTCGCATTCCCGCTGGGTTGGGGGAGCGCTGGTCTTGCCTTCGAGCAATCGACGATTGCGAAGGGCCGAACGCATCTCCACGTCGCGGTATTCGTCAAGGGCGACGCCGAGCTTCCGCGCCACATCTGGAAGGTCCGTGCGCGGGCGCGTTTCGCCGGGGTCATCCGACCGATCGAAAAGCTGGCGGGCCGAACCGGTCGCTTTCGGGTCGAGGTCGATGAGCTTGTGCCGAAGATCCCATATGCCCTGGTGGCCGCGGTCGTTCTCGCCGAGGAGCGTTCCTCGTGTCGACTCCGCGCGGCCCGCCGCGAAGGGCAGGATGCTCCGGCCGGCCAGGCCGGAAGGGAAGGACACGCGCGCCGCGTCGAGCAGGGTCGGCATGATGTCGAGCGTCGAGACGAGGACCTGGGATCGCACCGGCTGGGCGCCGCGGCCGAGCACGATGAAGGGAACGCGCTGCACCGGATCGAACAGGTTGGCGCCGTGGTCGAAGTAGTAGTCGTGTTCGCCAAGGCTCTCGCCGTGATCCGAAGAAATGATCACGGTGGCGCGGCCGAGGCCGCCCTTGGCATCGAGCGCCTTGAGGACCTCGTCCACCTGAACATCGGAGTAGGCGATCTCGCCGTCGTAAGCATTCACGAAGTCGGAGAGCCGCGTTTTGCCGGGCATGGATTCCGCCCACTGCCGCGAAACGCCACCGAAGAAACCATCCACCACTTTGAGACGCCGGTCGCCCTTCGGCCGGTCGGTGAACGCGACATCGAAAGGAGCGGGCGGCGTGTAGGGCGCGTGAGGGTTGACGTAATGCAGCCACAGGAAATAGCCATCGCCCGCGGCTTTCGCCTTGATGAACTCGATCCCGCGCCTCGTGATCGCCTCGGTGCGGGCCACTTCATCCGTCAGCGTCTCGTCCGCCCAGGTCTCCACATACGTTCCAAACCCTCGGGAGAAGCCGAGCGAACCGGCTACGTTGGCGTTGTCGACGAAAGCGGCGGTGTCGTAGCCCTCCTTCTGAAGGGTCTCGGCCAGCGTGGGATTGAATGAGTGGATCTCGGGATGCTTCGCCGAGTACCCGCTCTCTCCCGCGGTGCGGCCGGTCATCATGGCGATGAAGCTTCCGCGTGTCTTCGGCCAGTAGGTGTAGGCCTGTTCGAAAACCGCTCCTTTGGCCGCCCAGCCTTCGAGGCGGGGCGTGGTGGCACGGGCGTAGCCATAGACGCTCATGTGATCGGGACGAAGCGTGTCTATGGTGATGAGGATGACCGCCGGCCGCTCTTTCGGAGCGGGGGTCGATGTCGCGGTTGTGTTGCCGGGGCGCGCGGGGCAACCGAGCGCACCGAGAGAGAGAAGGGCGACGGCGAGGAGGCGAGCAGAACCGCTCACGAAGTGATCTCGATCCTGCGATGATCCTCGCCGCTCTCGACCAGAGTGATCACAACTCGGGTCACCTGTTTCCACGGGTAGGTGCGCATGCGCGCCGCCCACTCGATGGCGAGCACGTCACCCTCGCCGGGAAGGTCGAACAGGCCCACGTCCTCGGCTCCCAACTCCGACGCGAGCCGGTACAGATCGGCGTGGTGCAGCATCCGGCCGGACGCGCAGGGGTAGGTGGTCTGGATCACGAACGTCGGCGACGCGACCACATCGTCCAGCACACCCAGACCGCGGGCCAGGCCACGCACGAACGCGGTTTTCCCCGCCCCCAGGTCGCCTTCGAGAAAGATCACTTCCCCGCCCTTGAGTTCGCGGGCGAACTCCGCGGCGACCGCCTCGGTCTCGGCCTCGGAACGGGTTTGCTGGACACTGGTCATGTGCGTGCTCAGGACCGGCCAAGCGACGAGATTGCGCGGGGCAGCGCCTCGGCAACGTCGCCGGCCACCACACCCCAGGGCCGCCGCTTGCCCGCACGTTCGCCGGCAAGACCATGGACATACACCGCGGCTCCCGCGGCCACATCGGCAGCGAGCCCGCGCGCGGCCAGAGCGCCGATCGCGCCAGCCAGGACATCGCCCGTGCCCGCAGTGGCGAGGCTCGCGCTGCCAGTGGGATTGAGCCACACCTCGGAGCGGGCGTTGCCGATCAGGGTATGGCGGCCCTTCAAGACAACCGTGCTCCGCGTCTCGGTGACCGCGCGACGCAGCGCCTTCACGCGATCGGACTGGACGTCCGCGTTTTGGACGCCGAGGAGCCGCGCCATCTCGCCGGGATGCGGCGTGAGGATGGTCGGGCGATCGCGCTGGGTGATCCGCGACAACGTCTGCGCGCCGAGACCAAACAATCCGTCGGCGTCGATGACCACGGGGAGGCCGCAGCGGGCCACCACGTCGAGAACGAAGTCCTGGGTTTTGGACGTCCGGCCGAGACCCGGGCCGATCACAAGAGCGTCCATGCCGCTCGACACCTCGAGCACATGAGACGCGGCGCGCGCGATGTCGCCGCACTCGACCGCTTCGCCCAGCGGAACGGTCATCACCTCCGGCTGCGCGCTCGTCACGGTGCGGCACACCTCTCCCACCGAAGCGACGGTGACAAGACCCGCGCCCGCGCGGAAGGCCCCGCGAGCCGTGAGAACCGCGGCCCCCGCCTTGCCGACGGAACCCGCGACGATGAGGACGTGCCCGAACTTTCCCTTGTGAGAGTCCTTCGCACGAGGCGGGAAAGCGGCGCAAGCGTCTCCTTCCTCGAGTTCGAAGAGACGGAAACCCCGATCACTGAACTGCAGGGCCTGATCGGGAATCCCGATCGGCGCCACCACCACCGTCCCCGCGAGTTCCGAGGCGGGCGAGAAGACCAGGCATGGCTTCTTCGCCGCGAATGTGACCGTGAGATCGGCCTCGACCGTCTTCCAGTCGAAAGCCCCCCCGTCGGCGGGAACTCCCGAGGGCAGGTCGACCGAAACCACGCGCGCGCCCCGGGCCTTCTCGCGACGCATGCCCTCGATGGCGAGTGCGGTGAGGTCCCGCGGCGCTCCGTGCGCCCCCGAGCCAAGCAGCGCGTCAATCACGAGCGAAGATCGGCTGAGTTCGTTCGCGACCGCCGTCCACTCCGCCTCGGTCCGGATCGCCGTCACCTGCAGTCGCGCGCGCTCTTTGCGGAGTCGATCGTAATGATGCCGCGCATCGCCCTTGATCGCCTCGGGATCGCCGATCACGTAGACCCGCGTCCAGTCCGACTTGAGCACACGCGCGATCACGAAGCCGTCGCCGCCGTTGTTGCCCAGGCCGCACACGATGGCGACGCGGCGCTCCTTGCCGAAGCGCGATTCGATAGCGCGGGCCACCGCGAGCCCCGCGTTTTCCATCAGCGTGGTTCCGGGCGTCCCGTGAAGAATCGCCCAGGCGTCGGCGGCGCGCATCTCGTCGGCGGTGAGGATCGGTCTCATGGGTCAGTTCCTCACGAGCCAGACGCCCACGATGAGGGCGGAGAACGCGAAACGGTAGATCACGAAGGGAAGATAACTGCGCGTCCGCACCCAGGCGAACAGAACGCGGATGCTCAAGAGGCCGACCACCGCGGCGGTGACGATGCCGACAACAAGCGTCGCATCCAGGCCGCCCGCGAGCATCCCCGGCACTTTGAGGATCACGGCGCCGAGGGTGACGGGAAGGGCCATCAGGAAACTGAGGCGCGCCGCGACGTTGCGTTCATAACCAAGAAAGAGCGCGGCCGAGATCGTGGCGCCCGAGCGGGAGACGCCGGGCACCAGAGCCGCGGCCTGGGCGAAGCCCATGATGAGCGCGTCGCGCAACGTCCAGTTCTCAATGCCGCGCTGCGCGTTGGACCTCGTGTCCGCGAACCACAGGACAAGACCCATGATGCTCATCGTCGCGGCCACCAGAATCGCGCTGCGGAAGGCGTTCTCCGCGAGGTCGTTCAGCAGCAGGCCGAAGACGGCGCCGGGGATCGAGGCCACGGCCAGAAAGGCGAGCCGCCGGCCGTCTTCGGAAGCGAAGGGGTTGCCGCTCTCGCGAAGGCTGGCGAACGCGCCCCGGAACATCTTGATCCAGTCCCCGAGAAGCGCGCCCGCGACCGCGACCAGCGTGCCAAGGTGAAGGGCGACATCGAAGGCCAGCGAATGCTCCTTGTAGCCGAGGAGCCAGGGCACGGCGATGAGGTGACCGGAACTGCTGATGGGCAGGAATTCTCCCGCTCCCTGCACGATGCCCAGGATTATGGCTTCAACAAGACTCATGCAGTCGGTACACTTCGGTTCATGGGATTTGCAGTTTCAATTGATGGCCGGGTGGGCAGCCCCGAAGAGGTCACCCTCAAGGTCACGGACAACGGTTTCGTTTTCGGCGACAGCGCGTATGAAACGCTGCGGACGTACGGCGGGCGACCGTTCGAACTCGACCGGCACTTGCGTCGCCTGCGTCGCTCGATCGCACTGCTCGGCTTCGAGCTTCCGATAAGCGACGACGAGATCAAGGCTCGGATCGACGCTTGCCTCTCCTTCGCCAGCAACGATGAATCTTACCTTCGCGTGATCGTGAGCCGGGGTGTGGGCGACATGTCCTACCGGTTCGAGCGGATTCCCCAGCCGACCGTCGCGATGTACGTGAAGCCCCTCGAACCGAGCAACGAGGCGCTGTACGAGAAGGGCGCTTCCGCGGTCATTGTCTCGATCCGGCGCAATCCCATCGAGGCGCTGAACCCCGCCATGAAGGCGTCGAACCTTCTGAACAACGCGCTGGCCACACGCGAGGCCTACGCTAAGGGCGCGTTCGAGGCGATCCTCCTCAACACCCGCGGCGAGGTGGCCGAGGGCGCCGGTTCGAACGTCTTCATCGTGAAAGGCGGGCGCCTGCTGACTCCACCGCTCTCGTGCGGTCTGCTCGCGGGAATCACGCGTGAGCTGGTCCTCGAGATTGCCCTGGCGATCGGTGTTCCTTTCGAGGAGAGTGTGTTGTCGGCGGACGACCTCAAGGGCGCGGACGAGTTGTTCATCACGAGCACGCTCAAGGAACTCGCGCCGATGGTGACGCTCGACGGCGTGCCGGTGGGATCGGGTGTGCCCGGGCCCGTGACGAAGGCGCTGCTCAAGGCGTACCGCGCGCGGACTTAACGCGAACGGCGCGAAGCGCGACGTTTCGCGGCCGCAATCTTCGAGAGGGTTTCCACTGCGCGACGAAGTGACGCTTCCGGAGCGCAGGCGTAGCTGAGGCGCAGGTACGAACCCGTCGCTTCCGCGGGGAACCACTGCCGGCCTGCGCTCACGAGTACTTTCGCTTCGGCCGCGCGGGCGGCGAACGCGACATCGTCGATCGAATCGTCGAGCCTCACCCAGAGGTGCATGCCTCCCGCGGGCAGGAACGTCACGCTGCTCTCGCCGAAATGCTGCTTCACCGCGGCGGCGAGGACATCGCGGCGGGCCACCAGACGACTCCGCACGTCGCGGAGGTGGCGAAGCCACGCGGGCGAGTGAACAAGATCGAGCGCGGTTTCCTGGATCGGCCCCGAGACGAAGAAGTCGGAGACCACCCGGCTGGCCGTGAGTCTCGACAACGCGGCGCCCCGCGCCACGATCGCGCCGATCCGGAGACCCGGCGTCGAGGCCTTGGTGAGAGACCGCAGGTAGACACAATGGCCGTTCCGGTCGGCGGATACGAGGGGAGGAGGCGGCGTCTTCTCGTACGAGAGATCGCGGCACCAGTCGTCCTCGATCAGGATCGCGCCCGATCGGGCCACCACGTCGAGCACACCCTGACGCCGGTCCGCGGCGAGCGTCGCTCCGGTGGGATTGGCGTGCGTGGGCTGAGAGTAGAAGAGGCGCGCGCCCGAGCTCGCGAAAGCCTGAGCCAGGATCTCCGGCCGGACACCGTCGCGATCGGTGGGAACCGGCACGAGGCGCAGGCCGGCCGCCCGCGCCGCCACGATGGCCCCGACATACGAAGGAGACTCCATGAGCACGGGCGCGCCGGGCGCGGCAAGGGCGTTGAACGCGGTGTTGATCGCGGACTGCGAACCCGGACAGATTAAGACCTCGTGGGGCGAGACCGAGGGACCCGCCTGCTGAGCGAACCATGTCCGCAGACCTTCGATCCCCTCGAGCGGCATGCGGCCCCAGACTCCCGGAAGCCGCGCCGCCCGAACCATCGCGCGCGCGACCAGGTCTCGCGCCTGAAGATCCTCGGCCGGATAACCGCCCGCGAGATTGATGGCCCCGGGCACGGGCTGGGTCAGGAGACTCGTGATCGCTTCTGCAGACACCCGCGCGGATCCGAGTGCCAGACCCTGCCATCCAAAATCCGCCTCCGCCACTTCCGCGGCCCTCGCCCGGGCCACGAAGGTTCCCTGGCCGGGCCGCGCGTCGAGAACACCCTCAGCGGTGAGACCCGCCATGGCGCGCCGGACCGTCACCGGGCTCACGCGGTGCTCGGACATCAGCCGGCGGACCGAAGACAGCTTGGCTCCGGGACCGAGGCGCTCCACTTCCCTCCGGAGGGCTTGCTGGACCACCGATACGCTGTTACTCTCGTTCATGAGAGAAGACGATAACGCTACTCACCCCGATGCGAAAACGCTTTCCGTCCGCGACCTGCTGCTGAACGCGGCGAAACGCGGCATCCGATACCGGGAGATGTCCGGGGAGCGTTCGGTGTCCCCGACGCCCGAAGCCCTTGCAGGCCTCGACTCTTTCCGGCGCGCGGTGCCTGAACAGGGCGGCCACGCTCGCGAGATCATCGACCGCCTCGATCGGCTGGGATCGCCCGCGACCCTCACCATGAGCGGAGGGCGGTACTTCGGCTTCGTGAACGGCAGTTCCCTGCCGGTCACGGTGGCGTCCAACTGGCTCGCCACGGCCTGGGATCAAAACTGCGCGCTCCACGTCATGTCGCCGATCGCGGCCACGCTGGAGACGGTGGCGCTGCAGTGGACGCTCGACGTCCTGAGACTTCCGAAGGACGCGGCGGGCACGTTCGTCGTGGGCGCCACCATGGCCAATTTCACGTGCCTCGCGGCGGCGCGGCACGCGGTCTTGAAACGGGCGGGCTGGGACGTGGACAACGAGGGCCTCTTCGAAGCGCCTCCCCTGACCGTGTACGTCGGCGCGGAAGTTCATTCCACGGTGCGGCGCGTCCTGGGCCTTCTCGGCCTCGGCCGCACCCGGACGATCAACCTCCCGGTCGATGGGCAGGGACGGATCCGCGCAACTGACCTCCCGACGATCACCGGACCGGCGATCGTCTGCATCCAGGCCGGGAATGTGAATACCGGCGCCTTCGATCCGGCTCGAGAAATCTGCGCCTGGGCGAAGGAGGGCGGAGCGTGGGTGCACGTGGACGGGGCGTTCGGCCTCTGGGCGCGGGCGTGCCCGCCGGTGGCGGCCCAGGCCGAGGGGTACGAGATGGCGGACTCGTGGGCGACCGACGCGCACAAGTGGCTCAACGTTCCCTACGACTGCGGCATCGCCATGGTTCGAAATGAGGAGTCGCTCCGGGCGGCGATGGCCATGACCGCCGCGTACCTTCCCCCTTCCGGCCTGCGCGATCCCATGCACTACTCCCCCGACGGTTCACGACGCGCCCGCGCCGTGGACGTGTGGGCGGCGATCGAGTTCCTCGGCCGCCAGGGCATCTCGGAAATGGTGGAACGCTGCTGCGCTCACGCGTCCCGCATCGCGACGCGGCTCAAGGCGGCGGGCCACGAGATACTGAACGACGTGACGCTCAATCAGGTTCTCGTGTCGTTCGGCGATGACGCGGTCACCAACCGTGTGATCGCCGCGATCCAGGCGGATGGCGTCTGCTGGTGCGGCGGCACACGCTTCCAGGGCCGGGACGCGATGCGGATCAGCGTGTCGTCGTGGGCCACCACCGACGCTGACATCGATGCATCGCTGGCCTCGATCCTGGCCATGGCCACTCGCGTGAAGGAGGCCGGTCGGTGACCTCTGCCGCGTCCCTGATCCCGGGGGTTTCGGGGCCGGGCTTCGTTTCCATCGCGGCCCAGGCCTTCCGTGCGATCGTCGGCGAGCAGTCCCTCACCGATTGGGCGACGTTCGCGGAGAGCTGGAACCACCTCGAGATCGACCACCACATGGCCGACGGCGGGAGATTCAGGCGGCGGCGTTTCGCGAGCTTCCTCGCCACGCCGGGGTCGCTCACCCGTGAGCCTCACGGGCCGCATTTCCAGAGCCGCGACTACAACGCTCTCAACGGCGGGATCGACCGCTGGTTCGAGCCCGTCACCGACGCCATCGCGTCTCATCCCGTGACCACTCGCCTGGTGGACCTGTGCGTCGACGTCTTCACAAAAGCTCGTGGAGAGGCCCGGTCGCAGGCTCCCTGGAAGATCGAGATGCATCAGTTCCGGATCGAGCCAACGGAAAACACGCCCGGCAAACCCACGCCCGAGGGCATGCACCGGGACGGAGTCGAATGGGTCTTCGTGGCTCTGGTCGCGCGCACCAACGTGGCGGGGGGCGTGACCAATGTCGGTGACGCCTCGGGGCGACCTCTCGGGGCGTTCACGCTCCTCGAACCCCTCGATGCGGTCTTCCTCGATGACACCCGGGTTCGTCACGGGGTCACACCGATCGAGGTTCTCGAGCCGGGACGCGAGGCGCACCGGGATGCCCTGGTGTTGACGTTCCGCACGGCCGCGTAGCGCGGCGATTTCCGGGCAGCGCGCAGCCTCCCCTTGGGGGACACCCCGATGCAAATGCATCTTGCGGGCGGGTCGGCTCGGGCGCATGATCGGACCGATGGCGGAAGCCCGTTCGGCTCTCGTGAACGACTTCTGGGGGGGTCTGTCCGCCATGCTCGTGGCCCTCCCCGCCTCGCTCGCCTTCGGTGTCGCCATCGTGGCTCCGCTTGGGCCCGCCTATTCCGGCGCGGGCGCCCTCTCCGGTCTCCTCGGCGCCTTCGCCATGGGCACGGTCGCGGCCTGGCTCGGCGGCGCGCCGCGGCTGGTCTCCGCTCCCTGCGCTCCCGCCGCGGCGGTGATGGGTGCTTTGACCATCGCTCTCGCGAGCAACCCCGATCGGGATCCTTCCTCCATCCTCCTGCTTCTGAGCCTCACCGCCGTGCTCTCGGGCGCTCTTCAAATCGTCTACGGGGCGATGGGCGGCGGCACACTGATCAAGTACATCCCCTACCCTGTGGTCACGGGGTACCTCTCCGGCGTCGCCATCGTCATCTTCCTGAAACAGCTCCCCTCC
The DNA here is from genome assembly GCA_964396875.1 of uncultured Acidobacteriota bacterium. Taxonomy (GTDB): domain Bacteria; phylum Acidobacteriota; class Vicinamibacteria; order Fen-336; family JAGNNV01; genus JAGNNV01. Next base: position 10,847 of record CAYNHK010000096.1, read on the forward strand.
TTCCTCGGGTTGCCGAAGGGGATGACGACCGGCGCGGGGCTGTCCGAGCCCTCGGTGTGGAACCCGGTCTCCCTCACGGTCGGGATCGCCACGATCCTCGCGACGTGGGTCGCGCCACGAATCACGAAGAAACTCCCGGCCCCCATCCTCGGCCTCGGCGCGGGTATCGCCGCCTACTTCGTCCTCGCCGCGCGCGACCGGTCTCTGCTCACCCTCGACGAGAACCCGCTGCTCATCGGCCCGCTCTCGAGCGCCGGATCGTTATGGAGCGGCCTCGCCGATCGAGCGGCGGCACTTCCACAGGTGAGCTTCGCCGATCTCGCCCTCATCGTCGGCCCCGCAGTGACGCTCTCTGTTCTTCTCTCCATCGACACGCTCAAGACCTGCGTGCTCGTCGATGCGCTCACCCGCGGGCGGCATAACTCGAACCGCGAAGTCCGGGCCCAGGGCGTCGCGAACATCGTTTCGGCCGCGATCGGCGGCATCCCCGGCGCGGGCACATCGGGAGCCACGCTGATGAACCTCGCGAGCGGCGCTTCGACCTGGAGGTCGGGCGTGATCGCGGGGGTTCTCGCCCTGGTCGCCTACCTCCTGCTCGGCCCCGTCATCGCCTGGGCGCCGATCCCGGCCCTCTCGGCGCTGCTCCTCGTGGTCGCGTTCCGCATGTTCGACTGGAAGAGCCTCGCCCTCGCGCAAAAGCGGGCCACGGTATTCGATTTCGCGGTGATCGCCCTGGTCATCCTGGTCGCGGTGTTCGTCGATCTCATCGCGGCGTCGGCGGCCGGCGTCTTCCTGTCGATCCTCCTCTTCATACGCGACCAGGTGCGGAGCCGCGTGATCCACCGGAAGATGTACGGCGACCAGGTCTCCTCGAGGAGGAAGCGCCTGCCCGCGCAGGTCGAGATCCTCAAGCGCCGCGGGCGGGAGATCGTGGTGGCCGAACTGCAGGGCGACCTTTTCTTCGGCACCACGGATCAGTTGCTCACCGAACTCGAGGCCGACCTTCCCGCCTGCCGGTATCTCATCCTCGATCTCGGGCGGATCGAGTCCATCGACTTCACCGGCGTTCATCTCCTTCAGCAGATCGAGGGCCGGATCCAGGAGCGGGGCGGCCGGCTGCTCTACAGCTCCCTGCCGCGCGCCCTGCCCTCGGGGATCGCCGGCCGCGACTACTTCGCGAACGTGGGCCTGGTTTCAAGTTCGCGCAGCAAACGCATCTTCTTCCAGCTCACCGACGCGCTCGAGTGGGCGGAGGACGCGATACTGGAGTCGGAGGGTCAGCATGAGGAAGCGGAAGAGACGCTCCTGAATCTGAGCGATATCGATTTCCTCAAGGGGCGCAAGGCCGAAACCATGCAACAACTCGAGGGGATGGCGCAGACGCGTCACTACGATGCGGGCGAGACGATCTTCCGCCAGGGAGACCAGGGCGACGAGTTGTTCCTCGTGAGGCGGGGACGCATCCGCATCTCCTTCCTCGCGGGCGGAGGAGAAGCCCCGTTCCACGTAGCCACGTTCGGACGCGGCGACTTCTTCGGCGACATGGCCTTCCTCGATTCGGGAATTCGCTCCGCGAGTGCGGTGGCCGAGACGCCGACCGACGTCTTCGCGATCACCCGCGCCAGTTTCGACCGCCTGGCCGACGAACACCCGCGTTTGGGGCAGCAGTTCCTCGGAGGCCTCGCCCGGGCCCTGGCGCTTCGCCTGCGACTGGCGGATGGGGAGATCCGCGCGCTTGAAAACGCGTAGCCTCCTTCAGCCGCGCGTCGCCGCGGTCCTCGCTCTTGTCTACGCGGCTCACCGCGGCGACACCGAGGCGGTCCACGATTTCCGCGTGGCCTCCCGCTCCTTAAGGGCCGCCCTGCGGACGCTGGCCCGGCGCCGTGAAGGACGGCTGGTGCGGGCGGCGCGTCAGGCTCTGCGGATCGCCACGCAGTCCCTCGCGGGGGCGCGTGACCGCGACGTCGGTCGCCAGTTGCTCATGAAGCGACCCGCGGCGACGCCTGAGGAAAAGGCCTTCCGACGCCGGGTCGTGGGTCTCTCCGAGAGCGATCGCCGCGTGGCCCTGGCGAAATGCGTGGCCGGCTGGCCCAGGGATCTCGATCTCCTCCTGATCCGGCTCCTCCGCCGCCGGGAGACATCGGTGGCCACCGTGATCCGACGCTCGCGCGCCGAGGCGTGGAGTCAAAGGCGCCGCGCGATCGATCTCCTGCAATCGCTCGGAAGGAAGTACGACGCGACCGCCCTCCACGATCTGCGCCGCCGCGTCCGCAGCCTGCGCTACGCGATCGAGGTCCTGGCGGAGGTGGACTCGAGCGCGTCGGCCCGGGTCATCAAATTGAAGCCTCTGCAGAGCGCGCTCGGCGACATCCAGGACCGCATCGTCTTGTCGCGATGGCTCGCCGCCCGCGCGTCCCGATTCCGAAGGAGCGATCCCCGGCTCGCCTCCGCCCTTCGCCGCGAGTCCGCGCGGTTCAAGACTCAGTCCAGGCAGGCCCACGCTGGCTTTCTCCGGGTGAAACCGGTTCGCGTCCTGGAAGGCCTCGCGTTGCACGTGGACCCGCACACCGAGGCGCCGGTGAAGTCGCAGGGACGCCACCCGTCCGCCCGCATGGCGAGTCCAAAACGGCGTCAGTGAATCAGGCCGTCAATCGCATCCACGACGAGCAGGGTGCCGATCGCGAGCTTGAGGAGATCCCCATCCACGACCACGTACTTGTGGCCTGACGGCGGAGGGGTGAGACGCACCACGAGTTCGGCCGGAGCGTCGATGTAGATCACGTCGGGAGAGAGACGCTGGCCCACCACGTAACGCTTCTTGGCCTGGCCGGGGGGGAGGCAGCCGTTGTTCTTCTTCGCGAGCCCGGGAGGGCAGTTGCCCCGGCCGTACCTGGACACGAAGTAGTCGCGGGCGGCCGAACGATCCTTGTCGCCAAAGACCACGGTGACATGATCATCGTTGCCCTTGGCTTTCGCTTCGCCCTTGTTCCTGGCTTTACCCTGGGCTTTGCTCTGGCCCTTGCCCTGTCCGGCTTTTTCGGGCTTGTCCGCGAATGCGACACCCGCGGTGCAAAGGCTCAGAACGACGGTGAGTATGGTGAGTTTCTTCATGTGGATCTCCTCGCGGACGTGGCATCACGTCGGATCGAGGCTAGATCAGCCCCCCACCCCCGTCTGTGCGATAGCGGTCACATCGGGAAGGGCAAAACCGCTACCGCGCGGGTTCGATGCGCGAGGAGTGGGACGCGACCATGCGCCAGGCGCCATCGCGGCGGATCCAGACCCGGGTGAATCGGAAACGGCCGCTGAACGGCTGGCCATTGTTCACGCCCGACTGGACCGATGTTCCCGTCACCACGCCGGTTTCGGCGTAGATCCGCGTCCGCACGTCTTCGTTGCGGATCGCCTGGTTGGCGCGGGCGCGAGTCTTGAGTTCTTCGAGGTATTCGACCTTGGTCTGCACCCGGCCATCGGAGTGGGTCAGCAGCCAGTCGTCAACCAGAAGCTTGTCCAGGCCGGCGACATCCGGTTTGAGGCGAAGCTCGTTCCACGTCGCATCGATCGCCCCGAGCTCGCGAATCGCGGCCGCATCATTCGCGTGACTCGGCACGGCGGAGAGGAAGAGGATGAGGACGAGGTTTCTCGACATCGGGTCTTCTCCAGATCAATGACGGCGCTTCAGGATACGCATCGCGGCGCAGGCGGCTCCAAAACCGTTGTCGATGTTCACCACCACAACTCCGGCGGCGCAGCTTGCGAGGGAGGCGGCGAGCGCGGTTTCGCCTCCGCGGGCCGCACCGTAGCCAACCGAGGTCGGAACGGCGATCACGGGCGCGCGCACCAGGCCACCCACCACACTCACGAGGGCTGCATCCATTCCCGCAACCGCGATCACCGCTTCATGCGCGCGGATGGCGTCGATGCGCGAGAGCAGACGATGCAGGCCGGCGACGCCGACATCGTTGAACTCCGCGACACCCTCGCCGTAGTACTCGAGCGTGCGCGCGGCTTCCCGCGCCACCCGGAGATCGGAGGTCCCCGCGCAGACGATGGCCACACGGGTCGTGTCGCCCGGCGGCAGTGCGACGCCCACCCGCGCGGTCGCGGACAGCGGGTCGTAGTCGAGAAGGGCACGGACCTTTTCGTCAAGGGCGGCGAATCGCGCCTCGTCGAGCCGCGTCAGCAACATCCTTCGGCCGGCGTCGACCACCGTCTCCACGATTCTGCCGATCTGGCCCGCGGTCTTGCCCGCGCAGAAAAGAGCCTCGTCGAGGCCCATGCGCTCGGCTCGCAGGAGGTCGAGATCGAATTCAGGACCGGTCACGATGTCGGGCGCAGGAAAGCGCTTCCCTGGCGGTACACCTCGAAGTCCACCTCGCCGCGAAGGCCGGCGGCCCGGGCACGAGCGCTGATGCGCTCCATCCAGACCCTTCGGTCTTCTTCGCCAAGGGACAAAAGCGTGGCTTCGTCCATCTCGACCACCACGCCCCGGTGGCGAACGCGGCAACGGACGGTTTCGGGACGAAGCGCCTCGCGAATCTCCACCTCGATCGCGTCGATGAGGGCGAGGGCCGGAGCTTCGATCCGAATGCCGGTTTCCACGCGGCTCGAGAGGCAGGGCGCCGATGGCAGCTCGGCGATTTCCCCAAGACCCAGATGGCGCGCCAGCTCGCGCACCCTCGCCTTGGTGAGACCCGCCTCCACGAAGGGGTGATGGACATCCCGCTCCCGCGCGGCGAGAAGTCCTGGACGGTAGTCGCCGAGATCATCGAGGTTCGCGCCGGACATGATGGTCGTCTTGAATCGCGCGCGGATCGCGTCGTAGAGGTGACTCTTGCAGAAGTAGCAGCGATTGGCCGGATTCGCGCGGTACGCTTCGTCCGCGAACTCGCCCGCGTCGAGCAGGACGAGGGCGGCGCCCCGCTCGTCCGCAAACACTTTCACTCGCGCGGTGGCCGCGCCGGGAACCGCGGGCGACACGGCATGCACGAGGGTGGCGCGATCGGCGAGAGTTTGAAGCGCGAAGGCCGCGAGAGTCAGGCTGTCGACGCCGCCTGAAACCGCCACCACCACATCGCCGTGGGCCTCAAGCGCAGCGTTCAGGCGGGCCATCGCGTCGTCGAGATCTCGAGCGGCCCCTGCCGCTCGAGAAGCCGGCAACGCTTCGCGCCGCAATCCTGTATCCATGACCGGCGAGTGTAAGCGAGGGATCCGTTCGATCACGTGCGGAAACGATCGCGGTCCGCGGCTTTGCGCAGCCGCTGCCGTTCCGCGTGCCCGCGGACGTCGCGCAGACTCTCGGCCTCCACTTTCGCGGTGACCTCGGAGCCACGCTCCGCGTGTTTCGTGGAGAGCGTGCGCTCGCCTACTCCCACCTGGCTCGCCGTTCGCGCCAGGGTATGACGCCGGACATCGAGAAGCCGCACGCCGAGGGTGGTGGTCTCTTCGAAACACAAGGCCGACACTTCGTCCACCGCGGCGGACCGGCACAACACGCGCACCGAGATCGCCACGCGGCCCTTCTTTCCGAAGACCGGCGTCTGCACAACGTCGAGGACCTGCGGATGCGCGCGAACATGGTCGAGACCGATCGCGAGATCCTCGGGGGTCTGGTCGTCGATCTCGAACTCGATGGAGATGACGGAGTCGCCGTGCGAATTCGGTCCGGTCTCGGCGGTATCGAAGACAAGAGCCCGCACACAATTCGACGTGCCCGGCAGGATGCGCGTGCCGAAGCCAAGTCCGGTTCCAAGCATCGTGCGTTCGCGCGGGGCAGCGCCGGGAAGCGACGACACATGCCGCGCGATCGCCGCGCCGGTGGGGGTCACGCGCTCGCCGCCGATGCCGTCGTCGAACACGCGCAGACCGCGCAGGAGCAGTGTGGTCGCGGGGGCGGGGACGGGAAGGCGGCCATGAGCGGACTTTACGAAGCCCGAACCCAGGGGAAGGGGCGAGAGAGACCACGTGGCGGGGGCCAGGGCGTGGATGATCGCGGCCGCGGCCACGATGTCGGCGATCGAGTCCCACTCCCCCAGTTCGTGGAAGCTCACCGTGTCGGGGGTGGCGCCGTGGACCTGGGCCTCGGCCTCCGCGAGGAGGGTGAAGATCGCGAGGGCGTGATCGCGGACGCCGGGGTCGAGGGGTGCTGTTCCGAGGGCGGCGCGGATCTGCGCGAACGGGCGGTGGCCGTGATCGGGGTCTGGGGCGTGGTCGTGGGTGTGGGCGTGAACGTGAACGTGAGGGTGAGGGTGAGCGTCGTCGTGGGCGTGAGCGTGACCGTGCCCGTGATCGTGGGAGTGCGGGTTCTCGAGAACGAGGAAGCGCTTCCCGGTGAGGGCGTGGTCGGCATGGGCCACGAGATCGCAGCGAAAGCGGCCCGGAAGGCCGGCGGCACGCACCGCGTTTTGGACCACCGGCTCGAGGGGCGGGAAGGCATCGAGCATGGCCGCCACGAACATATCCCCCGCGAGCCCGCCCACGGGGTCGAGGTGGATGTGCATCAGCCCCGGATGCGGGCGGTGATTCCCGGCATGCCCTCGGGGTGGTTGGTTCCGATTCCGAGAAGATGGAGCTTGCCGAGCTCGGCGAACTCGACCGGGTCGTCGCACACCCAGCTCGCGACGCCGAGAGAGTTCTTCTTCGCCCGCTCCAGCAGAGAGGCGGAGAGATGTCCCTTCTCGGGCATGATGAAAAGAGCGTTCACCCGCGCCGCCGCGGCGAAGATCAGGTCCTCGGGGTCGCGATAGAAGAGGTGCCCGCGGGGCGCGTCGGGCAAGACCGCGGCCATGCGCTCCAGGACCTGGGTCGAGAACGAGATGGCCGCCACCTCCGTTTCCTGGTCCGGACTCACCCGCACCCCCGACTTCACGATCTCCGCGGCGATCCGGCGCTCGAAAACATCGCTGTCGGGTTGGGAGGACTCCTTCTTGATCTCGACCATGACCCGCGCCCGGCCCTTGAGGAAGGCGAGCAACTCGCCGAGAGTCGGCACACGCTGCGGCGAGAAGCGGGAGCCGAACTTGTCGGGATACGAAACGTCGGCCGCGCGGACATCCGCGAGCGACATCGTGCGCACATCGCCCTTGCGGTCGGACGTACGGTCGAGGGTCGGGTCGTGGATGACCACGATGTGGCCATCGCCGGTCATCTGGACGTCG